>JAAUQZ010000372.1 GCA_012033355.1 Leptolyngbyaceae cyanobacterium RM1_406_9
ACCGGATGCAGCCGAAAACGTCGAGTGCAAATTTGAGTCAGGACGGTGTAGCCTGAGAAGGCAATTCCTGCGAGAATAGCTATCGTTACGCCTAGCCAGGGATTCCCGGTGGACTGTTCAGAACTGGGAATGGTGAGTAAACACCCAGCGTAAATGGTGCTGACGGCTAGAGTCAGGAGCAGGGTGGGGCGATCGCCAAAAAACCACCAGGCAAACAAAATGGTGACCGTTGGGTAAATGAAGAAGAGCGTTGTGGCAATTCCGGCAGGAATTATGCTGAGCGCTGTAAACATTAGCGGTAGGGATAGAAACAGCAGAAAGCTGCTGGCCAAAACACTGCCTATCAGGGCTGGATTGCGATCATTCAGTAACGTCTGAATATCCTTCCACATCGACGGATAAATTCGGGGGGCAATTCCAAAGGTCATCAGCGGAACCACCAGCAGCATCCGCATCAGCAGGATCAGCAGCAAGTTTCCTACACTTGATTCTACAAACCCGCCAAAGTCGATTCCTAGAACCGTTTGTGGACTCAACATAACTCGAACGACGATGTTTTGAAATGACAGAATTAGTGAAGACAGCATGACGATGGCAGCGCCCTGTAGATGAGGCGATCGCCCCCCTCTGCTCCAGTTCCAAATCATTTGAACTACCGTTTGAAGCTTCCTGAACCGCATAGCTAGTACCTGCAAAAGCAACAAACTCTGCGCTGTAAAGGGCACTCCTGCCAGTGCTGATGAGTGCAGCCGATAAACAGGCAAAGTCCTACATACTAGCAAGACCAACAGCAAATAGGACAAACTAATCTGTAGATGCAGGTCATTCCGCGTGGGTGAATGATGGTGGGACAAATACGAATTTATAGAAATGTCAGCTTAGTTCTCAGGGCTGGAGCGATCGCCATCACGTTTGCGCTGGGTGGTGGGGCGATCGCCACCGAACCACAACCTAGCCTGATGGCAACGGAGTCAGGCAATTCAAATCGTTCGCCGCTGCAAATTACGCTAGAAAACTATCCCTCGTTTAACAGTCAGCGACTCGACCAGCAACTCAGGCTTTATGCTGACCATCTGGCAGCGTTTGGCGTACCAGATATTTTGATTGTGGGCAGTTCTCGCTCGTTGCAGGGCGTTGATCCGGTGGCGCTTCAGCAAGCATTGGCCCAGCAGGGATACCCAGAGCCAAACGTCTTTAACTTCAGTATCAATGGCGCAACGGCTCAGGTGATCAGTGTATTGCTGCGGCAAATTTTGACCCCCGACCAGTTGCCTCAACTGATTATTTGGGCGGATGGCTCTCGTGCATTCAACAGCGGCCGAGCAGACATTACCTACAGCGGAATTTTAGCTTCCGAGGGCTATCGGGTTTTAGAAACTGGAGTGCGCCCGATTCAGTCGCCACAGTTCGAGCAACCCCTGACGGCAGAGTGTTTTGGAGATCCACTGGTGGATGCAAGGTGCGATCGCCCCTCCCCTGCTTCTAATCTGCTCGACCTGCCGCCCATTTATCCAATCCTGCCGGAGGTGGTGAGCCGCCCCAGCAGTGACTTAGACTCGACAGGCTTTCAGCCCGTTGCGACTCGGTTTGACCCCAGCGTTTACTACCGAGAATTTCCCAGAGTTGCGGGACAATATGACAGCAACTACATTCCCTTTGAGCTAGGAGGGGAGCAGCAAGAAGCGACAGTGGCGATCGCCAACTTTGCCCAGGCTCGACAAATTCCGCTGATTTTTGTCAATCTACCCCTGACGCAAGACTATCTTGACCCCGCCCGTCAAGCTTACGAAAACCAGTTCCGACAACATATGCAGCAGTTAGCCGCAACAGCAGGATTTATTTTTCGCGACCTCAGCCAGCAGCAGGAGCTAATGCAAAACGAATATTTTGCTGATCCCAGTCACCTTAACCGCTATGGCGCGAGTGCCGTCGCTGCTCAGCTTGCCGCAGATTCAGCAATTCCCTGGCAGTCTTTACTGTCGGTTGGCGTAGGCGGAACGGCAGACGCAGACGGCACGGGGGACAGTTTATGAGTGAAGACTCCCAAGAGCAAAAATATCAGTGGCTGCGGCAAGCCCAGGCTTGGATTGTCGATTGGCTAATTCGCATTCCAACGTCGCTTGAAGTACTTTTCCTGATTGGGATAATTCGCCTATTTGACCTGACCCCAGTTGGCAAAGCATTCCTGGACTGGCTCAGCATCAGCAGCTTTCTCGAAATTATCGAGGGAATCAGTGTGCTGGTGGCGGTGTTTATTTACATTAAGGAAACTCCGGAGCGGCAGAAGCGATCGCACTACGAAGCCTGGAAAGTCATCGATGCCGCCTACGGCAGAAAAAACAGCTACGCCCGCATTCAGGCACTTCAAGACCTGAACGAAGATGGCATCAGCCTCAAAGGGCTGGATATGCCCAGAGCCGAACTGCGCGAAATCAACCTGAGAAAAGCAAATCTGTTGGGTGCTAACTTCCAAAAAGCCAACCTGCTTGAAGCAAATCTCTACAAAACCGATTTAAGGGCTGCCAATTTACAAAGATCTAACTTACAGCGTGCCAACCTGAAAAAAGCTGACCTGAGAGCCGCCAACCTGCTAGAGGCAAATCTACTCGGTGCTGACCTTCAGGAAGCGAATCTCAAGGCGGCTGAGCTTCAGGGCGCAAAACTGCGGGCGGTGAACTTTAAGGATACAAACCTAACGGGAGCTAACTTGCTCAATGCAGACTTGAGAATTGCCGAATTCCTTACCCCATCTCAGGTTAAAGCCGCTCGAAACTGGGAAAAAGCACTTTACGATCACGATTTTGCACTCCAGCTAGGCTTGATGCCCACTTCGCCTTCCACCCAAATTACTCAGCTTTAGAATGCCTTTCTTCTCCAGTAACGGCACGGACTGTTGAGGGGTCTCAGCCTTCTGGACTAATTTATCCTGAACGCTGTAGCTTTTGGTTGTTAACAGTATTTGGTGTTTGCCTATTGCATTTATTTTAATTTGATGAAATCGAGTAGCTCCAGTTGCAACCAGACAGGCGAATCTAGGTGATATTTCGCTTTTGCAAGTTGTTTTGAGCTATTAGGCTAGGCTTATATCGTTTTGATACTCGATCGGTCAAATCAGTTTTGATTCAACCCGGTCTTGAACTAAGTTTCCAAGTTTCCCAAGCCTCAAACCTGAACCTTCAAGTTACGCTCCTTTCCAAGAATCTACCCGAAGGTTAAGCAGTCCTCGGTCATCAAGCCGAAGAACCATTGATCCACCTGTTGTAGGGTGCAACCAGGAATGGTTGTGGTGAGGTTTAGCAAAGCTGGTGAAATTTAGCAAAGCTTTCAACCTATGGGGTTCTCAGATTGATGGAGTATTGTCGTTATGTATTTTGCTGAATTTGCCTTTACGGGCACCACAGAGTTGGCTAGTGAACTTTTGATTAACGCACCCTCTAAGATCGCAGCAAGTGATTTTGCCCAAGAATATGCCTTCAATTGGGGCATCGAGCTATTTTCTCTGACTCCAGCCACCGAGAAGCAAGTCAGACTTTACAGCCTTTTAGGTAATTTAAAAGCAAAATAGCTGTTCCATAAGAGCTAGGACAAGGAATGAAGCTAAACAGGTTTTACCTCATCCTTCATCCCTCATCCTTCCGCTACACCAGTATTCGCCTGCTCCATATCGGTGTGAATGGCGAACGTAAGTACCGTTTCATCTACCCCTTTGAGCATGAGGGGACTAAATTTGGTAATTGCGTCTTCTTCCAGGTAGTCTGCTACGGCGGCTGATACCAAGATGCTGTCTGGGCCTGCGGCTTCTTGGATGCGGGCGGCAATGTTGACACTTGGACCGATCGCTGTGTAGTCTGCTCGTTCTACCCCACCAAACATCCCGACGACAGCAGTTCCCTGGTGAATGCCGCAGCGGAACTGGACGCGGCTGATTCCTTGAGCCTGCCAGCGTTCGTTGAGTTTGG
>JAAUQZ010000061.1 GCA_012033355.1 Leptolyngbyaceae cyanobacterium RM1_406_9
GAGAACCAAGAGACTCGTGAAGATGGCACACCGTTGGGGAAGCACGGGGGACGAGGGCATATTGAGCTGAAGATGATTCCCGATTCCAAGACGGGTAAAACTTATGGACCTTACCGTTATCTTCGCTACTGGGGAGTAACGAAGAAGGATCAATGGGCTTGAAGAGCGTATATTTAGGAAGGGCTAGTAGTGGAGAGGGATGATGACTCCACCACTAGATAAAACTGTTGGGCAAGACTTGAATTAGGATTGGGGTAAATCTGAAGTCGGAATAGATAGGGGGAGAGTAATGCGATTCTTCGTGCCAGCAGCAACAGACGATACTCAAGCCGAACAAGTATATGAAGCGATCGCTCAATTTGTTACAGCTCCTGTAAACGCTGATCGAATCTGGAAATTGTGGTGGAAACACAATGGAATGAACATGCAGTGTGAAGTGGGTCAACCATTGCCCACCTATTATCAAATAGGGAAAGAACCCGTTCTAGCAATCTTTGATTGTAGCACTCTCTATAAAATTTGTACTCCAAACCGAGGTGGTTTAAGAGGGGAGCCAGTACTAGCAGGCAAGAATGAAAATTCTTTAGCAACTTACTTTTCGTAGCAGCAACATGGGATCTCTAACCTTTGACTTTCTAACCGACAGCTTCTTGTTTAGAGATAGCTGGATTCAAGCTAACTTTAGTGTGGTTTCAGAACAAGAGCTAGTAGATGAGTTAAATCGCTATATAGAGTTTTGTCTATCTAGGCAAGCAGAATTTGACAATGAAGTTTTAAAGAATGAATCTAGCCTAAAAATGGTTTCAGGTGTTGAAACGCCTGCTCTAACTTTGCTGAAGCAGAGCGCATTTTATGTTGAACAGTATGTAATTAACGATCCTATCTTCTCATTTGGCTATAGAAACAGCGAAATCAGCCAAGAGATGAATTCTTATATGGGGCTAGATAAACAGCCTATAGATAAAGCTGATTTAGCCCGAATAATAAGCTATGTTAAATCGTTAACTCCAATGGTTGCGGCTGACTATGTAAAATTCTTACCCATTGATCACGCACTTGAGCCTCCAGAGCAACTGCCAATTCTCCATTCAGAAAATCTCTTTTCAGATGTTCTTTCTGAGGAATTGTTTCAGTTCTTTGCTCAAAGAGCCGTTATAAAATCGTTAGGACGTATTCCTGGCAAAGCTGGATTAATTCAACTAGATACTCTAAAACCTTGTAGAGAAATTTTGGTCAATTTTGAGAATCATACAAGTGCCAGCTATGGATATGTTTTGCAGCAGATAAAAGATTTCCGAATCTTAGATGAAGAAACTGGCGAGTTTCAGATGGCAATGCATATACCAGATGAACCACCAGAACGTGATTATTTTGAAAACTGGGTAAGCCAATCTTTTCATCTGTCATGTAAAAAACTATATGAAGAAATATTCTTTAAGAACTTAGTTGCAAGTAGATGTAGAGCATCTTATTTGTGCGAATCACGCTTTGTGTTTGATTTGCTTAATCAGTTCTTTCCTACGAAAAACAACATAACAACAAATACTACTAACGTTCTGCTGAACATAGAGTTACCATTTTGCAAGATGTTGATATTTCAGCATTGATGAATATCCGTATGAATTATGGTGAAGAGTTTCAGAATTTTCGACTGCATTTGGATAAACAGTTTAAAGATTTAAGACTAATTAAAGATCCAGAAGAACTGAAGCTCAAAGCTGAAAACGCTTTACATGAAATAGCGGAAGTTCAAACCCATGCAATCAAACAAAAAATCTCACAATTTAGAAAAACTCAATTACTAGACGCAGTAGTTCTTTTAGGGAGTCTGTTCACTTCTATCCACACTGGTGAGTGGGGTATTGCTGCTGCCGTTGCCGCAGCAAGAGGATACAAACCATTCATAGATGCATCAAGTCAAGTTAGGCAAAATCCAGCTTTTTTCCTATGGGAGGTTTTGAGATCCTCAAAGTAGAAAGGTTCAATTCCTTAAGTGACACTAATCCGCTATTCATCTTAATGTACAATGACTTTTTATTTAGACTCCTGCTCACTGGGTTCGCCGTTCGCACAAACACCAATACATCATTTAAATTCTTCCAACTGATTTTCTACTGAAACATTCCTTTAGAGCGGTAGGCATACACTAAAGGTCGTTTGATTATTGGCGCTTCTGACCTCGATCTCGCCACCTAACCGCTCAACCAGTTTTTCACCAGAGCTAGTTCTAAACCGGTTCCAGGATAGAGTCAGGGGTCAGGGCTAGAAGGGCGGTAGAATCGGTCAAAAATGCGGCTCCGTTCACTGGCGGAAATTTCGATTCCAGAATTGCTAACATTTAAACAAACAGACCGATGAAAAAATGATCTTGAGTAAGTTTGCTTCGAGTCATTCTGCAAACTTTATTTCTATCTTGTGGGTATGTAGCATTGAGCTGCTCATCAATACGGGAAACAGAGCGATCAGCCAAAAGCATTTCGGCAAGGTTTCGGACGCACCTTACAAAACCTGGGGAGCCAGAAGCACTAGTATCAGGTGATCGCAACACTCTTAAAACAGTTGCGTTCATCTCCTACGCAAACAACTCATGATAGACATAAGCAAACTTAGTGCGATCGCTCCCACTCGCAGGTCTCGCATAGGTTGCTAAATTCCGAATTGCCTGCATCTGTTCTGACTCCCGCTCCATCGCTGGAGTAAACTGCTGTCGCTGCCCCAACAAATCCTCCAGTTCAATCTGCCCTGGTTTGCCCTTGTAAAATGCCTCCTCTGCACAACGCCGCACTGCATTCCCAATCTCAGCAGGGGTGCAAATTCGGTACTCCGTCAGAAGCCTACGCCATTGGTCATCTGTCCAGGTAGACTGACCATTCCCTTGAAACGCTGCAAAGTACTTTGCCAAATGCAGATTGAACACCTCATATCTGGCTCCCTCATGAGGCAAATCCACGAAGAAGATATCCTCGAAACGTCGTACCAATTCAGGGGGTAACAGCCCTAAGCGATTAACAGTGGCTATCGTGTAGATCGGTTCCTGGTGCTCCTGCATCCAGGTCAGTAGAGCCGCTGAAAGACGACGCGCTATCCCACCATCAGCATTTGAGTCCCAGCCTGCAAAACCCTTATCAAAATCATCCCAGTAAAGCACACAAGGAGCCAGGGATGTGACCACGGCAATAAACTCCTTCAAAGCGCGATCGGGATTAGGACTGCTCAAAAGAATTCCCCAGTTCGCCGCTAGCAAGGGCAATCCCATCTTTTTAGCTGCTAATTTGGCAGATAGGCTCTTGCCTGTACCGGGTGGTCCCCATAACACCATACCTGTAGGCAAGCTCAGTCCATATTGTTGAGCTTCGGGTCGCAGCAGAGCGGCGATCGCCTCCAACCGTCGCTCTAGCAAATCTAATCCGGCAGCAGTGGGTACATCGGGTTCTGCAATGTACTCCAATCCCCGCCCCCGCAGTTTGTTAGTTTTGTGTTCTAGAATCAGTTGCACTAACTGCTCAGGGCTATATACAAATGCCAACAGTCTGTTCAGCACCATTTCAATCTCACCGACTGGCAATCCCTGACAAGCCGTGATCAGTTTTTGTTTAGCTTGTGGGTCATCCTTGCCCAGCCAGGAATGCTGGTTACAGAACTGAGTCGCGATCGCCTGTACCTGCTGACGATCGGGCAGTGCATGAGATAGTACTGGAATAAATGGTTGCAGTTCTAGAGGCAATTGAACGTAGGTTTCTAGCAAAACCCAGTAATGAGGCGCTGAGTTCCATAGCGCCTGATGGTAAGCATTTAGAAGTTGGTAGCAACGTTGCTGACTCATCTCTGCAATCGTGCTATTCAAAACTCCTTCCAGAAGGTAGATACCTGGTTTTGGCTGCTCTAACAAGAATTGGAGAATGTCTTGCTCGATTGTTTGCGTTGTAGATTGCAGAATCGTTTGTCCTTGAGGTGCTACCACTTGTTGAAGTGTTGAGAAACCAGGGTTCCAGACATACACTGGTAGCGATCGCACCTCACCCCATTGATAAAATTGGCTCAACACTGTCATCCGATCGGGAGTTTGATATTCCAGCGCCACAACTGGAGCGTTCTGATCGATCAGTTTTATCCAATCCTGCAACTGTCGCATGATCTAAAACTGTAAGGGTTCTCACTGGTTCTAACGAAGCAAAAACACTCCTTGCCTCGGTCAACTGGACACTTTTACCCAACACTGTGATGGAGTGTTGGAGGGAAATGCCGCTAATGCGGCGAGGGGGTGAAATCCTCAAATTTGGGAGTTTATTAAGATGGCAACAACCACAAAACCTCGCACCCCTAATGGCACTCGCAACAGTGTCACCTCTAAAGCGGCTAAACCCAACGGTACTGCCTCAACCACCAAAGCCAAAGCGCCGACCGTTGATGGATCACCAGAGACTCATGCAGCAGCACTGCTGAAAGAACTCCGGAATCTAGTGTTCAAGGAATATGGCGTAAAGCTGCAACTCCGGGATGCTCGTGTCTCTACCAAAATTGGACACGCAACCCGTGAAAAACTCGGACTTGACATTGCCGCCCAGGTGAAAAAGAAGGGCGGTAACAAAAAGTTCGATTGGCAGCGATGGAATACAAAGGTGTTTCCACGACTATTTGGGCAACCAGATGCACTGAAGTACTCACCAGAGGTCGTGGCGGTCGTTATGAGCTTGCTATATGACACCATTCGGACTGACCCAGAGCAAGCTGTTGCAGATCTAGTGGAATTTAACCGGGCATCACTGGAACGTCGCAACTCGTTCCAAGCAGAGCAGGATGACGAACTGGATGATTTGGATGATGAGCTTGACGATGAGCTTGATGACGACCTTAGTGATGAGCAGGATGACGAATCCAGCGACGAATTAGATGATGAACTGGATGAAGAATTAGACGAGGATCTGGAGGAGGAGGACGAATAGTACCCATTCAGCCTTGCTCACTGCCTTATTGCTTACTCTGCATTAGTTGAACTGATGCAGAGTTCTTTTTTCCCACCCACCTCCCTGACGCTTTGAAGTGGAGGACAGCAACAACTGTAGAGGAAGTGAATCTCAACTTGAATGAGGAAGGCATCTGTCGATGCGATCGCGGTGAGAAATCCAACTCATCAATAAAGGGGCAATTCTCATGGTTACTGCAACTGCAACACGCAAATCTGCAAAACCCTCTGCACGCAAGGCACCGAAGCACACACCCGCTTTGCAACGGGTGATTCCCTATCAAGAGAAAGTTCGATTGATGGTGATTGAAGTGCTACGGGAGGAGTCTGGACGGGAACTGGCAGCATCCGCTCGTTTCAACGGACAGGAGTTCGATTGGGAACAGCACAATGCTCAGTTTCGCCAAGACTATGCCGAAACCTTACTCCGCGATCTGCTGACCTACGCTCGCAAGCTGTACGGATTGCAAAATCTGGATGAAGTGCGCGATCGCCGTGCCGCTCACAAAGCAACCCGCACGGGGCGCTTGAATGCGCTAAACGGCTTGAGTACAACGGATGACCTGGATGCAGATGAGGAATTTGAAGTTGACATGGAAGAAGACATCAACCTGGATGACTAATTTCTGACCAGCTTCACTGGCTCAGCATTCAACCCCGGCGATGAGTCGGGGTTTTCTATTGCCACCCGCCCTCACCCTGTAGGTAATAATGAAAAGTTCTAGCTATTTATATTTTCAGTATCAGCTATAACTAGCTCTAGAGGTTCATCGAGAAGAGCGATCGCTTGCTCTAAGGCTCTTTCCGCAATCTGAAGTTGAGTTTGAAGTTGGTGCAATCGATTGCGGCGTTCGATGCCCAACCGTCCTTCAATGTTGCGTGGATCATCGTCATGACTCAGATGAATCACCTTAACCTTTTCTTCTTTCTCCTCTGGCTCAAAAATCGGTTCCCGACTGGTGAGCTTGTTATACCAGTAGGTTCCCGATGGTCGCTTGACGTTGTAGCGATGTGCCTCACAGCTATCGGGAGCAATATAGCAGCCTTCAGCAAATCGCTCTGCCTGCGATCGCAACTCTTGAAGCTGCGTCTCGATCAATGCCATTGAATCAGTTACACCAAAGTTTTCTAGAGATTGCGGACAGCCTCTCTCCATTAACATTGTTACGGCTGCCCAGTGACGGCTCACCCGGATGCGTTCCTGAATCCGCTCCCATTGCTCCTGAGCTTCCTGCTGTTGAACTTCGCGAACCCGAATTAGCTCCACCTCCTCTTCAGGAGTCAATTCAGAGGCAGATCCACAGGTTCTGTAGTTGGGGCAGTCTTCTGGCTCTAAACCTGGCTGGAGCATCATGGCAGCACAACTAAAGCCAAAGCCGCACTTTTTCCTAGGCATAAATTTCTTTGTTCTAGCTATATTAGCTAGTATAATGAGCTAGAACAAATGTCCAAGATCGCTTGGACATTTGATGCTTTTGCCATAAGTAGTAAATGATAGGGTTGTCTCTGCTCAAGCACGTATCACGCTTAATTGCACGATATAGTAAGGTCTGAATGATGCTCCCCGTAATGCTTTGTGAGAAAAATGGCAAGTAACCTGTCTTCAGATAGCTATGGTCGCTTTCTGGATGACCTCAAAGAATGGATTCAGAGTGCCCAACTGCGGGCAGCCACCGCAGTCAACCGGGAGCTCGTGACCCTCTATTGGAGGATCGGGTGTGCCATTCTTGCTAAGCAACAGCAGGAAGGATGGGGAGCTAAAGTTATTGAGCGATTATCCAAGGATCTAAAACACGCTTTTCCTGAGATAAAGGGCTTCTCACGCTCCAATCTGCTCTACATGCGAGCTTTTGCCCAAGCGTTTCCTGACGAAACGGTGATTCAAGCGGTCATGGGACAGATAACCTGGTATCACAATATTGCTCTGCTGGATAAGCTCAAAGCCAATGAGGAACGGCTATGGTACGCCCAGAAGACTATCGAACATGGTTGGAGCCGCAGTGCCCTAGTTCACCAAATTGAAAGTGGCTTGTATCAGCGAGTCGGAAATGCAGTCAATAATTTTGACCATACGTTACCCCAAAGTCAGTCAGACTTGGCTCGTCAAATTTTGAAAAGCCCCTACAATTTTGAGTTTTTAGAACTAGCAGAAGCTGCTCAGGAAAGGGATTTTGAACGGGCACTGGTAGATCGCATCCGAGATTTTTTGTTGGAACTGGGGGTTGGGTTTTCTTTTTTGGGTAGTCAGTATTCGCTTGAAGTGGGTGGCAAGGAATATAAACTTGATTTGCTCTTCTACCACGTTAAACTGCACTGCTATGTGGTCATTGATCTGAAGATGGTCGAATTTGAGCCTGAGTTTTCAGGCAAAATGAGCTTCTACATCGCTGCTGTAGATGATTTGCTGCGGAGTGAAATGGATAATCCAACGATCGGGATTGTCTTGTGCAAGTCGAAAAATAAGGCAACGGTAGAATATGCGTTGCGGTACATTCAGCATCCGGTTGGTGTGGCAACCTATCGACTGAAGGATACGCTACCGGAACCGCTACAGGGAAGTTTGCCCACCATTGAGCAACTTGAGATGGAGTTGAATACGCTATCGGTGGAGGCGATCGTAAATTCTACAGAAGACGAGCAAAAATTTGTCCAAGAACACTTGGACAAATTGCAAAACCCCTAATTTCAGTTAGCAGGCGCAGGTTCACAACCCACTCCTCCAAAAGTCGGCACTGTAGAATCTGAGAGCGTTCCCGTCACTAGTTCGTGAACTTGTTGATTAGAGAGCTGAGTTTCCGTCATTTCAATGGTCGGTGGCTCACCTCCTCGATTGACCTGAATGATCGTATCAGCCCAGTAAAACTGCTCCTGTGATGGTCGAGGATATGCTGAATAGCACCCCTTGGAGGCGATCGCTACCTTATGCTGCACAGCCGACACAGATGGCAGAGCAACCCCAGTCTGAACCAGCTTTGTCTCTCCGACTGGACCCCAAAGTTGAAGCTGAGTCGTGATACAACGTTTTCCATCCTTCAGCGGTGCAATAATGTTACCGCATACCTCTACATTCACGTTGTATAGGGGTGGATATTCCGGAACTGAGGGATTCTGTGCTTGAGTTACTTCATTGTCTCCTCCTGTCGTTGTGCGAGGAGTACAACCGACGGCTATTAACCCTACTAACATCAGAACCATCCAGTATTGAGTAGCTTTACAAATCCACATTGGTAAATCCCCCTCAAAGTTTGGATAGATGTTCAGTTTCCTTGAATAGGCGCAAACTCACGTTGATTGGGAGGCTGAACCCAGAGTGTACAGAATCCAGTGGTTGCTTTTCGGTCAGGTAACATCTCCAGGGTGACACCTAAGCGCTTAACTTCGTCGGTACAAGCAAGCTGACCATTACGATCGCGGCTCAATAAGTCTTGGTTCCAACTCATCAAATTGCGGGAAAATTGCCCCTCGGCGCTGGTTGCCCAATCTAAAGCTTTGACTTGTTCCAGCGTCAGTTGTCGCGGTCCGGTAGGATCGAGTGGGCGACTGGATTGATACCAGGAGATCCCAGCCACACCTAGAAGTCCTCCCAGTCCAGCTGTAATTAGGAGCAATACCCCTGCTGCAATCAATGAGGGAACTGAGTGAATAGCTCGCTCAAACTCGGTACGGCGAATCAAAGCAGAGACGGTTTGGGCGATCGCTTTTTGGTGTCCCTTGATCGCTACCTTCTCATAGGTCTGGAGCCGGTCATACAACTGTGTCTGCCATTGATCAAACATTGTCTCCATCTCTTTGGGGCTATCTTCCAACAGCACCTCTAGCCTGCCGGTTGCGACCAACATCAAAAAAGCTGGGTCATCCGGATCGATTCCTGTTTGCACTACAACTTCCCACACCCTGGCTTTAAAGGAATCATCCTTACCGCGAATTGCCAGATCGAGCAGGGTTGGGTAAGGAATCCGATTCAACCCTTTGCCCCTGGCAGCCATTGATTCCAGGAATTGATCATCCAAATCCAAGGATTCTTCCACTGGTCGGGAATTGGTCATAAAGCTCACCTCCCTTAGCTCGAACGTTTGCTATTGCGAGATTTAGAGCTACTTGCTGCTGTTTCAGCCGTTCTAACATCGGCTTCCCCGGCTGCCGCTGATGGTCCATCAGTTGCTGTTGTCTTTGAAGGACTGGCTTCTGAGGGTGATAGTTTCCAGATGTTTGCCTGGTCGATCGCCTGATAAGCACTCTTCAGGAACGTATGCAGTCGCTGCTTCCCCAAAACGCCCAGTTCACTACTCTCCCTGCCTGCGGAAAAAGAAATTCGTTTGGCATCCAGGTGATCCCGTTCGCGATAACTGAACTTGGGAAAATCAAGCACTGGAACTTTTTGCTTTGCCAGAAGTTGTTGTAGTTCTTCTCTGTCTTCCAGATGTGACCAGTCATCACAGAGTCCCCAGTTGCGAACAAAGACATGTTGGACTGTGCCATCAAACCGCTTCAGGGACTGGATAAAAAGCTGCACACTGTCATAACCGCCGGTGCAGATAAACCACTTGCAGATACTAACCCCATGCTGCGTTCCCATCTCCAGCACTCCATTGCGCTCAATCCAATCGGTAACGGCTGGAAAGACCTGAGCAGGAAGATTCACAATCACTGGAGTTTTAATCGCTAAATCAAAGATACGATCGGCATCGTAGGCTTTTCGTTCGGCTTCACTAAAGATAGCTCGCTCACATCCTTCAGAGTAAATTTCGCCGACATCTGGATTGCTGCGATCGGCTTCTATCAACACGTGAGGTAGCTGGCGATCGATGCAATATTGCACCATCACACGAGCAAACAGAGATTTACCCACACCGCCCTTTTCACCGTCGATGAAATGAATGATTGCCATTGTGTTCTCCTATTGCCACATAGTTCGAGTTGCTCGATCAGCCGATTTGTTGCCGCCATTTTGGCGATCGCCATTTGAATGTTCAATCGTTGAAGATTCAGCAGATGGAATCGGCAGTTGCAGACATTCCCGGATGTAGGCTGCCTGACGTTCCAAAGCGCGGCAGCAACTCAGCCCAAGTTGGCGTAGTTCTTCCTGACTCAACAGCCCCTCTGCCTGATGAGCAGCTACCATCCAAAAAGCCCTGGCAGACTCCAGCATCAACTCCTTGCCCTGCCTCACTCCATCTCCCCTTTTTAGAAAGGCTGTCAACACACCGTCTGAAGTATGGGTGTAGGGCGAATAGCGAAAGCTAAAATCTTCGCGTTTGCGATCAGCTTGGGGAGTGCCGTTCATGCTACCTCCGCCAATTGCTCAACAAAATCGCAGTACATTCCGAACGCATCTACCAGGCGAAAGGATAAAGCTTCAGCATCCAGGCGGTTCGAGCGATAATCCAACCCTAACAATTCTTGTAATCGTCGTTGTAAATCTGTCCCCCAATAAGTGGGAGTTCGATTGAAATACGCTTCTAATTCATCATGTAGATACAGGGCAGCTCCACCAGAAATAATCACTTCTGTGACATTCGGTAGCACTGTATCAAGCCAATCCTGCAATCGTGACCAGTACTCCTCTCTGGCAGTCAAAATAGCGGTGACAATTTGTTCACGTTCTAGCTTTTGTTCGGTGGGCGATCGCGTTTTCACTAACTGTTGAACTTGTGCATTATCAGGAATAAGCTGATTGCCAATGTTATAGATTGCACTGGTTAATGAATCTGAACTTTGACCAGATGTACGCTGCAAAACCTTATCTACGAGTTGATGAAAGCCTAGATTAGTGGTGTTACCGATTGCCAGTTTACCCCGCTCAAACAACAATAGACTGGTATTCCGGTGCCCAAACATTAGCACAGCCAGCGTTTGCTGCTGGAACCACTCCGCGCCGTTTTGCATCACCCGTGCCATTGCCAAGCCACCCCCCTCCGGGCGACACTCAAAGGCTTCTAGCTTGACCTGGAGACGTTCACCCCGAAAGCTATAATTCTTGAGTTGCTGCTTCAGGAGTTGCTGAAGGCGTTGAGCATTTTGGTATTCGCTGTAAGGCAATAGAGCAGAGACGGCGACAGAACACTTTCGTGGTAGGTTCGTTTGTTGAGCGATCGCTCCTACGGCTGCCAGCACCTTATATAACGCCCGCTCGTATTTCACCTCATTCATTCGCACGGTTGCTAGAAACTGACGCGCCAGATAGCCAACCACCTGACACTGCTTACCATCACCGCACTGCAACCAAGCATCATCTTCAGAGCGGGTAATGCCAATATTCCCTCTGGTTTTCAGATGGGTAGTGATGGAATCCACGCTAAGCTCAATTACTTCAGGTTCCATGAGCAACAATCGAGGCTTACCATCCGGCAAGCAGTAGATCACTTTGCTGAGCGAAGAACCTGGATCGAAAGTCAACGTAAGGTCAGACATCGTAGATTGATCAGTAAGTTGACGCTCCCTCAACTTAGCGGGTGCTCAGTGAATACTCATCATCCATATGGATAAAAGGAAATACGAGAATTTCTTCCTGCACAGAAGTTCACGCACTGCCACAATTTTCCTCAGCGTTCCACCTCTATCCCCATTTCCACACGGTATTGAAGTGCTGAATTTTCAATAACCTAAGCTTATTGACGGTCAATTCCCTCAAATTTCCACAAATTTCTTACAGCTCTCCACCATTGACCCACATTTTTGCAACAGGCTACGGCACTCGCTCAAATTTCAGGATGCAGAGCAAGCCATGTTGTAATGTATATTCATCTCCTCACCAAAAATAGTTGCTCGTTTGGCAAATATAGAAAGTTATTCATGAAACAGCAACTAGAGAGATAGCCACCTGATAGATAACAGATGAATACATTAATAGCAAAGCTAGAGAAGAATATTTGCCATCTTCTTGGCTAGCTGAAATGTCATCTCAGAAACGTCCTATCAAGTTTCATATCTCGCTCAGTGCTGAAGAGAAAGAACTGGTGCGCCGCATGGCGGCAGAAAACAACCTGACGATGGCAGAATTGTTTCGTGCTAAGACATTAAAAAATCAACTTCCCCAGCGTGTAACTCGAATTGCAGGTCTAACCTATTGGGAGTTAACCAAAATCGGTGACAGTCTGAGCCAGATTGCAAAAGCAATACTTGCTAACGCCACTACCCCGTTTGGAGAAACCCCAATTGTTGTTGACCAGGAGTTGCTAAACCAAACCAGAAACCTCCTCAGTCAAGTGCGGCGGGAATTGGTTGACCTGGACTTTTTAACAGAAATTGAAGAAGAACCGTGATTGGTAAACAAATTAAAGGTCGAAGCTTCAGCAAGCTGCTCAACTACCTGTTTGGTAAGGATGGAGCTAGCTTAATTGGCAGCAACATGGAAGGAACTGTCCCATGTGAATTGGCAGCCGAATTCCGGTTCTCCCAGCAGCTCAATCCCAAAGTGAACCGTGTTGTCTACCATGCCTCTCTAAGCCTGCCCCATACTGAGCATTTGAAGAATGACATCTGGTATGAAATTGCCAAAAAATATCTTCAGGCAATGGGCTTTGATATGAATCAGTACGCAGTTGTGCGGCACAGCGATCGCGACCATGATCATGCTCATATTGTTGCCAGCCGGATTCGTCTAGATGGCACAACAGTTTCAGATAGCTGGGACTATCACCGGAGTGAGGTAGCAATTCGCCAGTTGGAACAAGAGTATGGATTACAATCGCTCCACTCTAGCCAGGAAAAAGACAGCCGCAGCCCAACAACCGGAGAACAACGGTTATTGGCTCGAACTGGTGAGGAGAGTGTGCGAGTGCAACTTCAGCGATCGCTCGATCAAGCCACCCAATCTTCTCTCACCATGCCTCAGTTGATTGAGCAATTACAGCAGAAGGGAATCAGTATTCGAGTCAGCAATCATCAGACTGACCAGATAAAAGGGATTAGCTACGAATTAAATGGTGTCGCTTTCAGTGGCACTCATTTAGGAAAAGCCTACACCTTTACAGGTTTACAGAAATACCGGGGAGTGGATTATGACTCACACCGAGATAATCAACTAATTAAGAAGTTGATAGAACAACCTATCAACTCATCAACTGAAATTGACATTGAACCAGACTCGTTTGTGCAGGTATCGATTACAGGAGAGAGCCAAAGAAACGATAATGCAGCAAAAAATCGGAAAAAATCAAAATTGGCAAAATACCAACAACGAGAATTAGAACTTTAATAGCCAGAGCAGCTAACGCCACTTAAGGAGTAGCAATACTCTTGGCTTAACTGCAATGAATGTCAATCTACGACAAATGACGATTCAATTTCTCAGGCACATTGGTTTTACACCGGGTGCTAAAATTTGGCTGCGGATCTCCTGGGATCTGCCTCTAGACATGATTCCTGAAGACTGGAACTGCTACTGGAAAAACGAACAACTGATCTACAGCCATTACATCTTTTGCGGCAGGATCACTTCTCAAGGATTTACTCTTTATTGCTGTACTCAAAGCGGGCGCGATCGCCAGGGTAATACCTGCTGGCAACTCACTCCCAAACGCTATGCAGATGGATGGGCACTTGCATTCAAGTTTTCCTATTTAGGTGCAACCGTTAGTTTCTATCCCAACCAACCTGATAAAGGAATTAGCAACAACCATGTCAGGCAATGTCGGTGCCTTTTCTATGAAATTGATGATTTACCTCTGACTGATCAACATGCTGCACTGGAACAATTTAAGCATATGACTGGATTAGAACCAGCAGCAGTTGTCTATACCGGTGGAAAGTCCCTACATGTATATTTCAGATGTAGTGTTGGGCTATCTCCAGAAAATTGGCTCTCCCTGAATCGAAAACTTGCGATCGCTCAAAATGCCGATCCATCAATCTGTAATTTAGCCCGTTCTATGCGGCTTCCAGGAATGATTCGCAGGGAAGTAATAAATGGGGAGTTGAGCAGCGCTAAAGCAATCACTTTGGAGGATTACTCCACGTCCCAATACAATTTCAGAAAGCTGAGCGCTGCTTTGGATGCCACCGGACTGTTTCCTTATGGACTATCGGATCAACAATGGCGGAAGTGGGTGCAACTTGTTCATCTGACGAAAATGAACAGTTCAATTGACCCACACTCCGCACTGACTCAACAACCTGTTCCAAAGTCTCGCTCAACTGTGCTGAAGCATCGGAGACTTGGAAAAAGCCTTGCAACAAGAGATAATCACTTATCTCTCAAACAACACCGCGCTAGCGGGATATCGATTCCGTTAACCATCTGTCTGACAAAAAGCGATCGCGCCCTTTTAAAGTACGGTGAGCTAGAAGGCAACCGTAACAACGCAGGCTACAAGCTAGCTCGAAATCTATTAGGCACATCTGATCTGTTAACTCGCCACCAGATCACTCACCATCCTGATCCCTATCAATTCTTCGAGCAATACTGCGATCGCTGCACACCTGCTCTAGATAATTCTGAAGCTAAGACCATCTGGCAAAGCGCCAACAAAACACCTGCTTTCGCCAGTCGTACTCTTGGCTCAATATTGAAAAGTATAAGTCGATGGGCGGAACAAGCACCTTTCACACCAAAATACTGCCCTTAATTAGCTATCGCTATTGATGGATAGATAGTCTTTATCCAATCTCATGTACACAATTCATACTGGACAATCCGTCATCGTCTTTACTTGTGGTGTCAGTATCCGAGGAACTGTTCAACAGATTCAACCCTCTCCTTGGGGCGAGCCGTGCTACCTGATTCACAACCAATGGTACTGTCAAGACGTTTACCCAGATCCCAACATCAAACCGCGATCGCAGTGGTTTCTAGGCAAACTGTATACGGAGCCATCGGACCCACCTATCCTGCTGATTCTATCTTGCAACAGTAAATCGGGAATCGACTACATTAGAGTATCAACGTTCTTCGCCTGCAATCTCCATGCTATATAGTGGGAGTCCTGGCTTCAAAAGAACCAGAAGAGATTGTAGTTATTGTGGAGTTTTACGTCAGTTGCGTAAGCACTTCAACAAAAGATTAGTCTTTCTCAAAAGTTGTAGGCTTTCAACCCTTTCGTAAACTTTATCTCACCATACGTGTACTAGAGGGATCTGTTGGTCGGCGTAACCGCCACAACTGATTACTGCGGCTCCAGACAACATCATTCCCTGTAAGTCTACGAAATTCATCAAGAATTGGTTTCTGAATAGCCCAGTTGTGATTCTTGTTCCGATAAACATAGGCTTCTCCGAACAGTGCTCGAATGCGGCGAGCTGCTGTATTCTGAATTAAACGTCCATGCTTGTTGAACTCACCAAGCATCCATTGAGCAATTTCTTCTGTCGATGTCATTCTGTTCCTCACTTGCTACAGATATAGTCTTTTGTAAGACCGCTAATAATTGAAGTTATGAAGAGGTCTATCTCTGTAACAAAGTAAGGAAAACCAATCAGCGAGATTTAACTCAATTTGCTTCTCCCTTGCTACAAAGATGATTGGCATAAGCTCTAAAAAACCCTGCTCTATTTATCTGCAAATCTCCTATCCCAAGTTATTGTTCTCTGAGCTGTCTGGATTAGATACCGGTGTATCAACTCCATTAATCTTGCGGACATGGTAGTTTGGGTAATCTCCATTTCTAATCTTGTCAACAAATTGCTTACGGGTCATGTCATCTCCCGTGTAGTTATCGTAAAACTGCTGATTCCTACCTGAATTGCTTTCGTCAGTGACCTTAATGCGCTTGCGTGACATTTTTCCTTCTCCTTTCAACTAGTGAAGACTATTCTACTTAAGAACTAAGATAAGAATTCTATACGGATAGGACATCAGTACTATTACTAGGTCTTTATAAAAACTTGATTTCTTACTCTGTAAATTTTCTACGCTCCTGAACCTCAAAATCTCTAGTATTTCCCTAAGTTAACTTTAGAGCTACCGCTCCAATATTTCAGACATCTAATCTCTGAGTGATATGGAGCACTATCTCAACTTCAACCTGGTTGGTGAACCTCATCGCTTTCATGTGAGCCTTCCTTGGAGCAATCTACACACCGTGAATTTCAATGCTGTTGACGCGCATCTAAAAAGTGTAGTGCCAGAGGTGATATACGAACGCACTCGCAAACTTAAACCCAGCGATCACACACCAGAACCTGAAAGTATTGACTTTCATAATTGGCTTCGGCAAGCGCAGACCAAACAGGACATTGTAATGAACCCCTATCAACAAGAACTCGCTAAATTGATTGGTGGTCAAGTCCATCAGGCTGGCTTAACCCAAGATGGCTACCCTTACCTGATTATTAAACAACCAGATACAGAAGCATTCTTTTACGTCATCGCTCAGGCAAACCCAGAAGGCACGAACGTTGGATTCCTACACATCACCGAACGAACAGGAAACATCATCTAAGAACACCCAAGCCCCTATCTGTTAATTCCTTCAGACAAATGCCTGAAGGAGTTTTTATCTACTGCCATGATCCCTCAACTACATCTCCTCAATTGGGGCATGGGAGTTGAGAGCACAGCTATTCTGGTACGTTGGATGCTGGAGCCTCAATCTCGTCCCTTCAATGATTTCCACAATCTGATTGTGCTAACCGCGCAAACTGGTGATGAGATCGATGAAACCAAACACTTGTGCGAAAACTATCTCTTCCCATTAATGCGGGAATATAAGGTTCGATTGGTGCAGATCGCCAAGGCTTCTGCCAGCAAGCGAGATGGCTACATCATTCTCAGTGACACTCACCAACCCTACGAGCTGCATACTGAAGGATACTTTTCCCTCAGTCGTGACCTACTTCAATCTGGAACTGTGCCTCGGTTAGGGCGACCTCATATCTGTGCTCAACGATGGAAGGGAGAAGTGCTGGATGCTTGGATTACAGACCATATTACAAAAGCCTTTGGTCCATATTTGGGTTACAACGCCGATGAAACCAAGCGGGCTGGCAAGGCTGATGGCTATACCTGCCAAGGACACCAGTTTCTCTATCCGCTCATCGAATGGGGGTGGACACGCGACGATTGCATTGAATATCTCTACCGCACCCTAAGAGTTCTTTGGAGAAAATCTGCCTGTAGCTATTGCCCGTTTCAACAGAAACAAGCGCGATCGCCCGCTACAGTCGTGATCCCAAAGCCGCAGGATTCACGCTGCTGATGGAGATGAACGCCCTAGCATTTAATCCCCGAATGCACTTATTTTCATCAGGCACTGCTTACGACCTGATGGCACGAAGTGGTAATCAGTCTGCCTTTGATGAATTAGAGCAGCTATTACAGCAATTACAGTGGGCGATTTATCATGTGCAACGCACTTACAAACAACTAATTGGGAAGAACGGCAAACCCTACGTCAACTCCGATCGCAAAGTGGTTCTAGTGGACGAAGGCGACAAAGCTCAGATGGAGTCCAATTTAGAGACAATTTGCCAACGTCGTCATGCCTTGATAGAAGACCTGCACGGTAAACGGTGCTATCTCCATCGGCGACAAGAGGGCGTTTATCCGGCTTTCGAGGAGTTTTATGTCGTTGCTCCCAAGCTGGCAAAAAACAAATGCCGTAACTTGAAAGCCTTTGAGCAAAATTGGAGAGAACTGACAGGACCCGCTAAACCTGTTCAATTGACTCTCTTTGTTCCCTAACCCAAGCATAGCCAAGATAGCTGCGATCTCGATAGAGCTTCCGCTCCAGACAATGTAGGCGGGCTGACAGCCTTAAGCAGGTTTATATGCCCTCGCCTGTTCACCAACATGGAGCGGGCTATGTCTGAATCACTAAACTCAAATTCTCCAACTTTCGTGGTGGTTAAGGTCGATGAACCTTTACCGTGGTCAGAACAAGAGACTTTCTATCCCATTTTGCCAACAGAAGAACCCCACACCTACGGTACGCTTCAGCGTGCAGCGGAACTGGTTGCCTCGTTGATTGAGGACTTTGGTTACACCACCCAAAATACTCGGATTTATCGACTCGTGCCTGTTGTTGACGAAGACACGTTGCCACTCATTCAAAGCGCTCTGACGACTCTACAACAAGACAGTGAGTAGCTCATGTTTTTTTACTTCAGTGGACTTTCTGAGATTAATGATGCCCTCATGTTGAAACGGGCTAGCGTGAATCAAGTTTTGGTGAATCCAACAAAAATTCATCTGAGTCAGGGTTTTCTAAAGGTAGCTTTAGATTCTAATGCTTACTATCACTTTAGGTACGGCGGTACGCTTGACGTAATTCGATACATGGAAATTGCAGTGTCAGGAAACTATGCCTGGATCAGTGCTCCAGATGTGATTGGCGATCCGGAGACGACGTATCAGAATTGGCTGACGGCTCGTCGATGGCTTAAGCAAAACTTTGAGTCTTCTCCGGTGAGAATGATTCCGGTATGGGGATGGGACACACCCAAGAAATTTCTGAATCACTACCTGCAACAGAGCCGGATTGTGGGCATTGGTGGATTGGTAATGCTCATGCGTCAGGGCAAATCCAAAAACTTAGAGGAACGGGCGAATCTCCTTCGGAGAGGCTCCGCCAACGCCTACAAAATACTGCGTCAATTAAAAACCCTTTGTCAGCAATATCCTCAACGGTTTCACATTTATGGGTGCAATTGGACGGTCGCCCTCAATCACCTTCGGAGCTTGGCTTACAGTACAGACAGTAGCCTTGCCTGGGATGGTGCCCGCTATGGATTGATTATTCATACCCGTAACGGTAAACTAATTCGCACACCTGCCTGGGAATTAGAGTTTGAGGGAAACCGGGAAGCTCGGTGCATTGCATGTGCCAGAAACATTCGACGGTTTATGGCGAAGAGGTAGGGCGCTATCGCGCTGGTTCATGCAGTGTGATCAAGGCTACCCTCTATGCAAACTCTAACAACCAGTTCTACTAACGACTCAGCGCCACTGACAATCACTCATCTTGATCTATCTCTTGAATCCGATCAATCCTCAGAAGAAGACATGAATCCAGGCACTCTGATGATTTTGGCAGACATTGAAGCAGAACGAGACTACTACGAATCTTGCGGGAGGTGGTAATCATGACCTTCCCTCTAGCTCAACAATCTTTAGTAGGACTTTCACAAGCAGCGGCGGAACTTTGGGATCTGCTGACCCACTCGCAAACAGCTGAGGAAGAAGCTGAACTGCTCGCAGCAATTTGGGAAACTCAGGAAGCACAAGAAGACGCGATCGATCTTCACGCTGAACTCGCATTTCAGCTTGATGCTGAGATTGCAGGGGTCAAACAGCGCCTGGAACACCTGAAGGCAGTACATCAAGCGGCACTCGATCGCTTGGAACGATGGCGACAGGCACTTGACCAGAGCATTCTGGATCAGAACATAGCGGGAGGGCTACCCGATGAAGTCATCGGTCATTCACTCCGCATCACCATTCGTGAAAACCCTCCCAGTTGTGAGCTACTAGTGGATGCCGAGGAATTGCCCGATGAGTTCCGCAAAAAGAAAACTGCTTACTCGGCTGACAAGAAAGCAATCATCGCTGCCTGGAAGAAAGGAATTCCGGTCGATGGCACTCATATTGAACGCAGGCGGCGCGTCATTTATTCACTGACCGCCACAGCGATTCAAGATTTCAAAAACTCACTGTTGTCAGAGCAGTAAACTTTACCGCTAGCCAGTAGCAAGGATGCGGTTTGGCTACTGGCTAATTTTTAGCTTGACCTGGCTACCGCCATTTCAGCTAGACCATTAATTTGGATCTGTTATGAAATGGCTCACACCAGAAGAAGCGATCGCCGCTGCAAACTTAACAGCGACGGCAGCTAAATTGGACGCGATCGCCAAAAGCACCAATGGCAAGAAGACGGTTGAAGAACGCTTTCAAGCTCTTGGGTTGTTGTTCGATCGAGAGCGGTACGAAGCAGGGCAACCCGACTTTTTGAAACTCTTGAATTCGGCAACTGACGATGAAGAACAAACTGATGAAGAGGATTTAGAAGCAGCTTTTGCCGACGAGGAACCCTCAAATTCTATATCCCCTACTCAGTCAGAATCAGAACCCTATATTTTCGAGCAGTGTAAAGTTCAGGTTGTGATTACTCTGTTGCCCAACACAGGACAACCAGGAGATAGACCTGTGCTGTTAGCTGCCAGCAGTCATGGTGATTTTCCGATTGTGGCAATGCTGACTCAAGAAGAACTGGGTTCGCTCCCACCTGCGATCGCCCAACTGCTAGACGACCTGAAAGCTGATTTCCCCAACCGCCAAATTCGCCGTAACATCGCTCAGACTCAAACTGCCAAAATCCCTCCTCAACGAACAATCCAGCCTCAGAACCAAACGAGCAAAGTCAGTTCTACCACCCCTCAACCGAGCAGCAATAGTCAAACCCAAATTTCATTGTTCTAATCGCCATGACCACCAGCACAACCAACAAACGACTTGTTGTCTATGAAGGGCAACAACACTGGCTACCCGACGCGATCGCCCTTGATGATCAACTTTTGCGCGATGCCTTTACTCCCCTCTGTGCCGAACTAGCGAATGCAGAAATTGAACGCAAAGACGGAGAACCCATCCGTATCATCAAAAAGCCGGGTCGAAAGGGTATTTCCCCCGTGGAATCTCTGATAGCAGCGCCTGAAGAGGTCAATCCATCCGTGCAACTGTGTTACCAACTGCGGCAACACCAGCTAATGAATGGAATTGACTGGAGAAATGCAGAACAATGGGCAGCGCAAATTGAGGAAGCGATCGCCGCTGGTACAACATTCACACAAGCAGTCAATCATTCATTGAAAGCCCTAACTTCTTGTAAGCCAACCTACAGTGGTATTCCTGAAGGATTTTAGCAATGAGTCTTGTCCCCAGCACTATAGCGGAAGCAATCTACAGCCTTTGCCAGTGCCAGTTAACAATCACTCCGCTTAAAGCTCTCGACTATCTGGAAGTCCAACTTAACACTTATCAACTGCTGGCACTCTACCAGCACTTTTTCCCATCTGAATGGGCAACTAGCCAAACTTCTCTTTATCTGCCTGTTAATAACGAAGGCAACTCTAAAACAGTTTCCTCAGAAAATTGCCATAGCCCAAGGGAATTGGAGTTCATCACCCTGGTCTATACTCATCTGTTCCCAATGTCATTTTGGGCGGTGGAAAGCGCTCAAGAAGAACGCCTTCAGGCTATCCCCATCACTTCAATGGGCGTAGATTGGCAAATTGAGGAGGGAATTGAAAATTTGAGGATGGGATGGAAACTGCTGCTTCCGCTCAGTAAAGAAGGTCGCTATTGGTTAGATGATGTAGAACCGGAAGGTGGCGAATGGTTTGACAGTGAATTTGAAACTCATCACGTTTCTTACAAACATATCCATCATCCCGATCGCATCGACAACAAACGGTTGAGGCGGCTTTGTTGTGAACTCACTACACCCTTACAGTTTCTACCTCTGGCGTTGAAACTCCTGGATCATGAGACTGAAAATCTCTGGCTTGATGAGTCTCCAGACGAGATGAACTACGGGCTGTACGCCTCCTCTCTACCCTGGTCCAAATCATCTATCAATCTCCTGCACCGGAAATGGAAACAAGCCAGCCGGATTTTGGATGCTGCATACCTGTTAGTTGAGTGGTTGGAAACTGATATGAAAACTCACGCACAACTTCTACTACAGCTATGGACACGCGCAATGAAACGAACCTAGCAGCTTCATCCAACCCTATTCTCTCCAGTGAAATCATCCAAGCAGTTCTCGCTGATCCTCCCAGAAAATCTTCTGCCATTCAAGCCGAATTGCTGTTTCTGGATGGCTATTACATCTTCCATAGACGGGATAAAAATGCACCAGCCACTGACATTTACAAATGTCTTTCCCCAACTGCACTCCGAGCCGCTTTTAGTCACGAACCCATTGATACTGGATGGATGCAGCCTGGTATCGTTCGTTATGGCACTGGAAGTACAGGCACTTACCTGATCAAATTTATCCCTCCGGCTACCCATCTACTCAACTGTGACGAGGTTGGAACTCTAAAAATTCCGCTGCCTGCAATGGTCTTCATGGGAATTGAGACGAAATATTGGGTTTGGACGCTCAAAGACAAAATATTCGATCCCAAAGCATTTGCATTTCATACCCCACTGCCCAATATCTACAATTCAGGACAGGTTTGTTGGGGTGTTAACGAACCTCCTGATGCCAGTCCTCAAACCATCGATCTAGCCTGGAATCTTTTCATTTCCAGCCTCTTCACAAGCCACTTGGCTACAGGGAAATCAAAATCTCATTCGGGTGATGTGCGGCAACAGCTTCTGAAACTGCATCAGCAAGGCAAGCGTTCCAC
>JAAUQZ010000373.1 GCA_012033355.1 Leptolyngbyaceae cyanobacterium RM1_406_9
CTCCCTTTTTGGGAGAAGGGGTTGGGGGATGAGGGCAAACTTGCAAAACTGGGATGCACCCGTTCATCTAGCCGCTCTTTGCTCAGCACCCAGGTTTGTGATGTGTAGCGGCTCAAGGCTGGCGGCAGAGATAATCCGGATTCTTGAATGACAGAGAGGGCAAAGGAATCATTTGTATCAAGAATGATGGCATCTGCTCGAATCTCAATGGAAGAAATTGTAAACGGTAACTGGGAACGCATTTCTGCTTTGAATGCATTGATGCGAACGTCGTACTCATTCATAACCTGCTGGGCTTTTTCAGTTTTGTTTAGAGCCACTGCAAAAGCCTGAAAGGTATCTTTCCAATTGTCAGATCCATCTAAAACGGTTGGAGCAATTTGTGACAATTGAGAATAAACTTGCCCAATTCTTGATTCATGCCCCAGGATCAAATCGGGTTTCAATTCCAGGAGATATTCAAAATTTGGACCTTGGGGACTGTCAATTTCTTCAATTCCCTCCCACTGTTCAGGTGGCAGCTTTTCTTTGACATAAGCTAAAAGATCGGGATTTCCAGCAATGGGTTTTACCCCCAGTGCTAACACCGGGTCTAACTCTGTTCCTCCCCACACCACAACTCGCTGAGGATTGAAAGGCACGCAGGTATTGCCCATTGCGTGGTGAATTACCCGACAATTGGGTGCAGAACGATCGAGTGCAGAACGATCAGACTGGATAGGTGCATTACTCATGCAGCCCATCGCCCAAAGCAGAGAGACAAAGATGAGTATGCTAAATCTGAGCGATCGCCCCAGTTTTTGAAACCCAATGAGTCTGAAATGAGTGAAATGTAACACGAACAAACGCATGGCTAAAATTCCACCGAAACAGAGCCAATGATCGTAAGGGGTGCGCCAGGTTTAACCGTAACTCGACCAAACTCAATGCTCTCAGAATAGTTAATGTCGAATAAGTTACGGACATTTACGGCTGCCCTCCAGTTATCGCGCTGATAATAAACGGCTGCATCCGTTCGGACGTAACCTGGCAGTTAAAACGTGTTTTGATTATCTCCTTGCCGCTCTCCCACAAAAAATAAGCCCAACCCAAATCCTAAACCCTGCAAATCGCCATTTTGAATTTCGTAGGTACTCCAAAGGCTGCTGCTATGCTCCGGAACATTCGCAGGACGGCTTCTATCGGGCACCCCAAACGTACCTTCTGTGATTTCGGCATCTGTGTAGGCATAGGAAGTAATCAGATTCCATCCTGGCAAGATTTCCCCAGCTACATCCAGTTCAACCCCTCGACTACGCTGCTCTCCAATTGGAACAAAGAATGTAAATGTAGGATCGTTCGGATCGGTGTCAGCAATGTTAACTTTCGTCAGATTATAGAGAGCCAGGTTAGTGACTAATCTACCGCCCAGAAACTCCGCCCGCGCACCGATTTCGTATTGTGTTCCTCGTTCTGGTTCTAGGGTTTCGCCATCGGATATTGTACCAAAGTTAGGTGCAAACGATCGGCTATAGCTGGCATAAAGTGAAATCGGTTCGATCGGCTGATAGATCAGTCCAATTCTAGGATTGAAGGCTTGGTCATAGCGGCTTGACGGTGAACTGTTGAAAACACTCTCTTGGTCTGCAAAATCGAACCGCCCTCCGAGCAACAGTTTTAGATTATCAGTGATAGAAACTAAATCCTGAACATAAACTCCAAAGACATCAAGCGTGCTGCTGCTGTCGCGTGTCAATACGGTTAAATCCTCTAAGGCTGGCTGAGGAATGACTTCATAATCTGGATTAAAGATATCGAGGACAGGAGTTTCACCTGGCAATTCTCGGTTAGTGCCCTGACTATAGTTACGAAAGTAGTCAACTCCTACAACCATGTCATGATTTATAGCTCCAGTTGTAAAACTCCCAATCATGGCTAGTTGAGCATCAAATAAATGCCGGATATCATCATTAGAGGCAAAAATTCTTGATAGAACACCAGTGTCTTCATCCACACTGTTTGAGTCGGCCTTTAAATCTAGAGTTTCGGATGATGAGAAGCGAAAGGCGTTGCGAATCTGCCAGTCTTGATTCAATTCATGTTCTAGGGTGTAACCCAGGCTGTAAGCGGTATTTTCCAGAAAGTCATCGGGTTCACCTAAAATGCGATCGCGCGGAATATCGGCTACTTCATCTCCGATCGCCACAATCCCCCGGTCAAAGGGACGTTCATCGTAGGAGTATTCAAACTCAAAGAGTAAATTTGTGTTCTCAGAAATATCCCAACTCAAAACAGGTGAGACGAAAAATCGTTGAATGTCCTGATCAAAATCGCGGAATCCATTTGCTCCCTCATAGACTGCGTTCAAGCGGTAGCGTACCGTTTGGTCTTCATTTAGAGGCCCTGTGAAATCAAGCTGTGGGCGCACTAACCCAAAGTTACCTAGCTGAATATCAAAAATATAGTGCGGTTCAGATAAAGGACGTTCTGAAATGACGTTGATAATGCCACCCGGTTCCAGGCTGCCAAACAATACTGAGGCGGGGCCTTTGAGGACTTCAATCCGTTCGATCGTTGCCGTTTCCTGAAACACAATTCGCTCATCTCGGAAGCCATTGCGGAAAATATTAAATTGCTGAAATCCTCGAATAAAGAACTGGTCGCGCGTTCCACCAAAGTTATCTCCAGGGGCGACACCGCTCACGTTTCGCAGAGCATCTTCTAAACGAATCACCTGCTGATCTTCCAACACCTGACGAGGAATCACCTGAATCGATTGAGGAATATCTCGTAATGGAGTGTCGGTGCGGGTCGCGGTTGTTGCATTGCTGGGCGCATATCCATCCTCCTGTCCCGTCACCACAACCTGAATGGCATCTCCATCCGTTGCCGTCGTTTCTGTTCCCGGTGTAATGGTGAGAGCCAGTCCTTGTGGCGATGGACTCACTACTGCTACTGGGGGAGCATCTACTCCCGTGATCGCAACTCGAACTCGATTGTTGGGCAAGCTCGTTACGGAGATTAAGGCAATGCCTGCGATCGGATTTGCCTGCTGAAACTCATTTTGATTGGGTAGAACTAGCACTGCGTTAGAGATCTCTGCGATTAGCGCATTTCCGATGTAATTTGAGCCAGGGCTTGTGTTGTTTGCTGAGTTTGAATTTGTGAAACCCATTCTTCTACTGTTGTTGCAGGTTGTTGCAGATCGTCTAATGATGGAATAGAAACGGCTTCATCGGTTTCTTCAACCGTCTGCGCCCCAGCAGGCTGAACGATGAAAAAAGCGATCGCCCCACCAACCAGAACCCATTCGAGCCACCATCGTTGCAGTTGTTTTATCATCACTCCACACACCAGCCAATTCTTTAAATGCAAAAGATATGCAAGAAGCATACGGCGAGGAGTAACCGCGCGTGAAGTTGATTTTGGCTACGAAGCGGATTATTTTAGGCACTTGATGGATTTTTAATTGCAAAGAGAGTTCTTTGATCTTTATTCAACTGATAGGTTTTAGGACTCACTCCAAATTTCTGCTTAAATGCCTTCGCAAAATACCCAGAGTGCGTGTAGCCGAGCGCCCGTGCTACTTGCTGCACGTTCATCTGTCCTTCAAGCAACAAAAGATGAGCTTGTTCCAGACGATAATCTCGCAAATAGCCGAATACGGTATTGCCAAAAACCTGACGAAATCCCTGTTTAAGCTTGAAGTCATTGAGTCCTACCTGACGAGCGAGGCTCAAAATTGAAGGGGGATGGTTGAACTGAGCGATTAGAATCTCTTTAGCATGATGCAGGCGCTCGATATCGTCCTGCTTGAGAAAAGTTTTAGATTCAGAGGGTTTATCTAGGGTGCATCCCAGTTTTGCAAGTTTGCCCTCATCCCCCAACCCCTTCTCCCTTTTTGGGAGAAGGGGAGCCGGATTGAAGTCCCTCTCCCGCTTTGGGCTACCGTGTATACAGAAGTTCCCCTTAAA
>JAAUQZ010000062.1 GCA_012033355.1 Leptolyngbyaceae cyanobacterium RM1_406_9
CAAGTTTGGGAGAAGGGGTTGGGGGATGAGGGCGATTCGAGCGATTTACAAAACTGGGATGCTCCTGAGCCACTTAAACGGCATTTCCAGGTTCCACCTGGAAACGAGGGAACTTAGAAACGAGGAAAAACTAAATATGTTTGCAATTAATTTCTAAACTAGGCTTTTACAATGTCCAACCGATCGCCAACTGACACGCCCAGCTATTTTCACCAGCCCTCAAAAGCGCGATGGCTAATTGTGATCATGTTTTGTGTTGTGATCATTCTGGAATATTCCACACCGCCGCCCTACGTGTTTGGCTATCTGTATATTGGTGCAGTTTTGCTAGCAGATTCGCGGCTGAGTCGAGTAAATAGGATTCAGGTGACTGCGATCGCCGTTAGCCTGACCCTGCTCAACCTGGTTATCCCCGGTGTTGAACCTTTAAATTTAGCAACCGTAGCTAATCGCCTGATTGCAGTGATGGCGCTGATTGTGACCAGTTGGCTGAGCAATCGCAATCGTCAGTTTGAGCAGGCGATCGCCCAACAGCGACTCAAACTCCAAACCCAGGAGTATCTCAATCATGTGCGAGAAGATTTTGCCTCGACCTTAACCCACGATTTGAGAACCCCTTTGTTGGGGGCGATCGAAACCTTAACTGCCTTTCAACAAGAAAAGTTTGGTGCAGTCACAGCCGCTCAGCGTCGGGTGCTAGAAATTATGACCCGTAGCCATCAAGCCAGCTTGCAGTTAGTTGAGACTCTGCTTGATGTTTATCGTAATGACACAGAGGGGCTGCACCTCCAGCGCAAACCTGTAGATCTGCGAACCCTGGCAGATGAAGCAATCGCCATGCTGACTGAGCTAGCAGCGGCCCGTCGGGTACATTTGCGCTTCAGATGTGGAGATTCTGACTTCCGCCAATCTTTCTGGGTAAATGGAGATGCGCTTCAGCTTCGGCGCGTTTTTGTCAACTTGTTAGAGAATGGAATCAATCATGCTGTGCGGGGTGGCAAGGTTGAAATTGTGATTACCAATACAGATATTCACCATCTCGTGAAAGTGATTGATAACGGTCAGGGCATCACGTCTGACGAGTTGCCCTTGCTGTTTGAGCGATTTTATCAGGGACATGGCGATCGCCAAGCTAGAGGATCAGGATTAGGCCTTTACCTGACCCGTCAAATCATCGAAGCGCATGACGGCAAAATCTGGGCAGAAAATAGTTCGTCTCAGGGTGCCGTATTAGTTTTTTGCCTGCCAACCCTCGTTTCTGCTGCATCTGCCTCCCCACTGACATGAAACTTCCTCTACGCATTTTGCTAGTAGAAGACGACGAACTGTTTCGTCTTGGGCTAGCTACCCGACTTCAGCAAGAACAAGGGCTAGAAGTGACAGCCGAAGCCGAAGACGGAGAAACTGCCCTGGAGCTTATTGGCGATCGCCCTCTAAATCTAGTTCTCCTAGACGTTGGGCTACCTGGCATTGGGGGAATCGAAGCCTGCCGTCAAATTAAGCAACAGCAGCCCAACCTGCCTGTGTTAGCGCTCACTTCACACTTTCAAAAACCACTGATTGCTCGCTTAATTGAAGCAAAAGCGCAAGGCTATTGTTTGAAAGGAATTCCAGCTGAATCGCTGATTTTGGCAATTCGCTCGGTGGCAGCAGGCGCTTCCTGGTGGGATTCCACTGCAACCCAAGAAATTTATGCTGCATTTCAAGCCGCTCACCCAACGCCCACTCTAGAACAGTCACCGGAGAGTTTGCTAACCCGACGAGAGCAAGAAATTTTAGCGCTGGTAGCGAAAGGGCAAAGCAACCAGGAAATTGCCAAAATTCTCTACATTGCACCAGGAACGGTGAGAGTTCACGTTCACACAATTTTGCAAAAGCTGGATGTGCGCGATCGCACCCAAGCCGCTGTCCTGGCGCTGCAAAAGGGGCTGGTTGCCTCTGATTTTCTCAAATAGCGTTCCACTATTAGCGATTATGCTTAGATTCCTCCGGTTCAATCCAAAGCGTTCGTTTTTCTGAACTGCGAATTATGGTGAGGGGCGATCGCACACCCACTTGTTCTTCGGTAAGGACTTTGTGCAGGTCGTCGATGCTGGCGATCGCCTGTTCACCAAAGCCCACGATCACGTCTCGCTCCAGCAGTCCAGTGCGATGGGCGGGGCTATTGGGTTCGATAGAGATAACCAGGATGCCGCTTTCAACGGTGAGATCGTAGAAGTTTTGCAGGCGACGGGGTAGAGGCACCGTTTGACCGCCCACGCCAATATAGCTGCGCCGCACTTTGCCATCCCGGATGAGGGGGCCGACAACAAACTTAGCGGTGTTAATAGGAATCGCAAAGCAAATGCCTTGCGCGGACATGATCACCGCCGTATTTACGCCGATTACTTCACCCCGCGAAGAAACCAGCGGGCCGCCAGAGTTGCCGGGGTTGAGGGCGGCATCAGTTTGAATTACGCTGTCGATCAGTCTGCCAGAGTTAAAGCGAAACGATCGCCCCAACGCACTAATTACACCTGCCGTAACCGTGCATTGAAAACCGTAGGGATTGCCGATGGCGATCGCCACCTGCCCTGCCCGCAGAAACTCCGAATCACCCAACTTCGCCGCTACCAAGTTCGGTGCCTGAATCCGAATCACAGCCAGATCAGTATCTGGATCTTCGCCCACCATTTCGGCACTGTAGCGACGACCATCCGAGAGCGTTACCTCAATCTGGCTAGCATTATGAACCACATGGCTATTCGTGAGAATGTAGCCATCTGGGGTAAACACAAAGCCAGAGCCGTTTCCCCGCATCTCGCGTAGGTGGTAGGGGCGATCGCTGCTGCGCTGCCGCACACTGGCCTGCCGTACATCAATATTGACTACCGCCGGACTCACCTTCTCGACCACCTGAGTTACCGTTTCAGAATAGGCATCTAGCAGGTGATCGTCACTTAAGTCAGTGGAAACAGGTTGAAGCTCCCGTCCACTATCACGCACCGTATCACCTGAAACGAGTCGTAAAGCTGTCATACCGCATACTCCTGTCCCGACCCAAAGCGGGATGACACTTATGAGATTGTGTCTCCAAATTTAGCAATCGCCCTCCAGAACGTGTTGCTTGCCTGGGGTCGGAAAACCCTCCAGAAATCTTGTATGCAGTCCTAAATCAGTTGTAAGACGAGCAGTTGTGAGAGGCGCACCCGACGGGGTGCGCCTCTCACAACCTATTTAGGATTGCTGTAGAAGCACAGCATATAAGTGTGGCGAATTCCCTCCTCGCAAGCCCCAATTCGTGCGGCCCACCGATGCGAAGCGCGTTATGCCGCCTATCCTAGACCCTTGCAGGAGGGGGTCTGGGGGACGGGGTCCTTCGTCCCCCCAGTGGGGGGTTTGGGGGGCAAAAGCCCCCCAAAAAAGTCTTTGCTGAAACCAGAAGATTCCCTAAACCTTCGCCTCCAGAGACTTGAGATATTCCGTATTCACCCCCGACTCACGAGTTAGGGCAATCTTCCCCGTCCGAGCGATCTCCCGAATACCGAACCGATTGAGAACCTGCACGATCGCCACCATCTTTCCCGGATCGCCCACCACCTCAATCGTCAGAGAATCCTCCGCTACATCCACCACCCGCGCCCGAAAAATTTGCGCCAGTTCCACAATTTCAGAGCGGCTAGAGCTAGTTGCATTCACCTTAATTAGCATCAGCTCCCGCTCAACGCAGGGCACTTCTGTAATGTCCTGCACCTTCAGCACATTGATCAGCTTATAAAGCTGCTTCGTCAACTGTTCAATCACGCGGTCATCTCCTGGCACCACCATCGTGATGCGAGAAATGCCATCCTGCTCAGCCGGCCCCACCGCCAAACTTTCAATATTAAAACCGCGACGGGCAAACAAACCCGCAATTCTTGTTAAAACGCCTGCTTCATCCTCGACCAGGACTGAGAGGGTATGTTTCATGGGGGTAAATGTCTTGGCAATTTAAGCAATAGCTCTTGATTTTAACGTGGTTTGGGGCGATCGCAAACTGTCCCACTAAAGTTGAAATTAAAGCTATAAGTTGGAGTCATGTAGACCCCGCAAGATCCCACGTAAGATCAAAGTAATATTTGTCGCCTAAACGACTGTGGCTAAACTTTACTGGCTCGACCAGATTCAATCTGCAAATCGCAATCAAGTCGGGGACAAAGCTTTCTATCTGGGGCTGTTGGGGCAGAGAGGTTATCCTGTAATGCCTGGGGTAGTCGTTTCAGATTCTGTATTTCGAGAATTTTTAGGAACAATTAACTGGCTGGAGCCGCTATTTGCCGACTTACCCAACTCGGCACTCCACCTGGACGTAGACAACGCCCGTCAGCTTCAGGCGATTGCCCAGCAAATTCGTCAGGCCATTCAATCAACCCCCTTATCAGCAGATTGGTTAGCACAGTTGTTCACCGCCACTAGCGGCTGGCAATCCCCGGCAGTAATTCTGCGCCCATCCTTTGCTTTAGAGTCCAGGTTAGAGAGCCTTAGCCATCGCACCACCGGACTACTTGCCAGTCAGGTTTGCTGGAATCGCCCGGACGCGATCGCCCAAAACCTGAAGCGCGTCTGGGCAGAGCTATTTCGGGCAAAAAGCCTGGTGTACTGGCAGCGATCAGGCGTTCAGCTTCAGCAAATCAACCTGGCAGTTTTGGTGCAGCCGATGGAGGCAGCGATCGCCGCCGGAGATTTATATACTCACGGCACTCACCTCGAAATTCGAGCAACCTGGGGTTTAGGGACTGCTTTGGCTAAAGGGGAAGTCACCCCAGACTTTTACCGAGTCCATCAGCAGACAGGCACTATTCAAACCCAACAACTGGGCAGTAAAGCTCTTGCCTACCATATTGCAGTTCCCTCTCACTCATCGCTGTCAACCTCCTCACCGCCGCAGTTTGAGGACTGCCTTCAGCCTGATTGGGTTGAACCGTCGCAACAGGAACGTTCTGCTCTAACGGAGCCAGAACTTAAGCAGTTGATCCATCTAGCCCAGAGGCTATCCGCCGATTTAAGTCCATCGCTGCGGCTGGAATGGGCGATCTCGAAGAGACACCCGCAAGGGGTCGCCCCCCAGCCCAATATGTTGCCAGTTCTTTATCTGACTCAAGCCAGCCCTCAGCCTTTGCTCTCTCCCCCTGGTAGCTTGCGATCGCCCACTCCCTCCTCAGCCGTTGTGCTGTCAATGTCTGCCCTTGCAAACTGGCAAGTTTCAGGTGCATCTTCCTTAGTTGTCAAAGGCATAGGCGCTGCCTCAGGGCAAATTTTTGGCAAAGCCTGGGTTGTGCCTGACTCAATTCAATCTGCGGTAGATGTGCCTGTCGGCGCAGTCTGGATTGCATCTCAAATGACCCCAGACTGGATCTTTGAGCTAAAACAGTCCATTGGAATTGTTACCGAGCAAGGCGGCATGACCAGTCACGGTGCGATTGTGGCGCGTGAATTGGGGATTCCGGCGGTGGTTGGCGCAGCGAATGTAACCCAGCTAATTCAGTCCGGAGAAATGCTGTTTCTAGATGGCGATCGCGGTGAAGTTTACCGAATTGAAGAAGAACCGACTCCGCCCCATGCCACTGCACCCGCCGCACCTTCTCACCTGCTGGCTCAAACGCCATTTCATCCCCCTCAACCGTTGGACCGTCCTCAACCCCTGGAGCATCATTCCTCCAGGACTGATTTTACAATGCCTCAACATCCTCTGATTCGCCCAGCACCCAACTCATGGTCAATCTCAGCCGCGTGGAACTGCTCCAGCAAGCCCACGATTTACCTGTGGATGGGGTAGGGTTACTGCGTTCAGAGCAGTTGATTTTAGACATATTGGATCAGCAACATCCCGCTTTGTGGGCACAGGAACGACCGCGAGAACTGGTCGATCGTTTGGCAGAGCAAATTCGTCAATTTGCCCAGGCGTTTTTACCGCGACCCGTGTTTTACCGGTCGTTGGATTTGCGATCGCACGAATTTCAATCGCTCTTGGGTCATCCAACCACCCCCGAACCGAATCCTACCCTGGGACTGCATGGCACCTTTAGCTACCAGGTCGATCCGACGCTATTTGACTTAGAGTTAGCAGCACTCAGACAAGTGCAGCAGTCTAGATTTGCCAACGTGCATTTGATTCTGCCCTTTGTCCGCACGGTTGAAGAATTTCGCTTTTGCTACAAACGCATTTTGAATGCAGAACTCAAGCAAAATCCAAACCTTCAGGTGTGGATTATGGCAGAAGTGCCCTCGGTCTTATTTTTGCTGCCCGACTACGCCCAGGCAGGGGTTCAAGGTATTTCGATAGGCAGCAATGATTTGACTCAACTGTTGCTGGGGGTAGACCGCGATCACGCTGCGATGTCGTCTGCGTATGATCAGCGCCATCCGGCTGTGCTGCGGGCGATTCAACACCTGATTCAAACGGCACGGCAGGTCGGGCTTCCCTGCTCAATTTGTGGTCAGGCTCCTTCCCAGTATCCAGAATTAGTTGGACTGCTTGTGCGCTGGGGGATTAGCTCAATTTCTGTTAGTCCGGATGCCGTTGAGCAGACTCGTGAGGCGATCGCCCGTGCCGAGAGAAGTTTACTGCTAGAAGCTGCGCGTCAACGGCTCATCTGACTCAACCTTGACAAATTGCTTTCAAAATCTGCACCAACTCAACAGCCCGTTCAGGGTAAATCAAACTAATATCTGGGAAAAGCTGGTAAGTGGGCGGGTCGCCTTGCTCAAGATAAACAAACTGATAACGCTGACCATTTGTGGTTAGCCCCCAAACTGAAGCCTGAGTCTCCAAACTTTTGTAGGCATAAGTCAGCAATTGCGGCAAACCTTCTAGCACTTCTACACTCGTATTTTTAGACTCAATGACCAATATCCAAAGGGAGGTCATGACTAGGTTTTCTTTAGTTTTATTGACCGCCAGGATGTCCATTCGTCCTTTAATAATGGACTCTTGATCAACGGTGGAAATATCGGCAATGCCCTCTTCTAGGGTGATTTTAATCTGGGGTTGATAAAACCCAGCCAATCGCATCAAAGGTGCAAGTAGTAAAAATTTAACCTGCCCTTCTGAAATTTTTCCTGCGGCGTAATAGGTTTGAAAAGTATCCCGAATTTGGGCAAGTTCTCGCTGTTCAAATTCACTTAAAGGTTCTAAAGTCAGCCATGATGAGATTGAGTTGCCTAAACGCTGTTCAAATCTAAATAGGCGATAAACATCATCTAAAGATAAAACATTAGCGTCTAGGGTCGTAGCCATTGAACACCTTCCTGGGCGATTAATTCTTTAACTGTTTAAACGGGTAGCTTCCAAATTCTAACGGTATTGTCAGAACTGCCGCTGACGAGGGTTTTGCCGTCTTTACTGATGCGATCGCATTCACCGTATCGGAATGGTCAGTCCAGGTGTCCATCACTTTGCCCGTGTCCAGATTCCATAGCTTAATCGTAGTGTCGCTGCTGCCGCTGACCAGCAGTTTTCCGTTGGGGCTAATGGCTACTGCATTTACATCTCGTGAATGGTCAGCAAACGTGCGAATCAATTCCCCAGTGGGCAAATTCCACAGTTTGATCAGCTTATCTTTGCCGCCGCTGACCAGGAAATGACCGTTGGGGCTGATGGCGATCGCGCTGATCGAATTAACGTGCCCTGTCCATGCGGTAATTTGTTCTCCGGTGTGCAGGCTCCACAGCTTAATTTTGTGGTCAAGACCTCCACTTGCCAGCAAATGACCATCAGGGCTAATGGCGATCGCCTTGATCATTCCCGCCACCCCAAACAGCGTTCGCAGCAGCGTCCCCGTTCCCATTTGCCAGAGTTTAATCGTTCGGTCTTCGCCGCCGCTGACCAAAAGCTGACCGTCGGGCGTAATCGCCACCGCATTCACATCCCTGGAATGTCCCGTCAGCGTTCGCATCAAAGCTCCCGTTTGCAGATTCCACATCTTGATGCTGTAATCATCACTGCCGCTAACCAGCGTCTTGCCATGTGGACTGATGGCGATCGCATTCACATCCTTCGTGTGTCCCGTCAGCGTAAACAACACTTCCCCGGTATGCAGATTCCACACCTTCACCGTATCGTCCAAACTGCTGCTTGCCACCGTTTGAGCCGTTGGACCCAGCGCCACACTCATCACCCACGAAGAATGTCCCGTTAACACACGCAGACAATTGCCCCCAAGCTGTCCCCCAGATCGGGGTCTTGAAGGCAGCGGACTAGAAGTCAGTGGCGGACTAGAAGCAGGTCGAGGGGTGTGAGGCAGGCTAGCCCCGTTTACAGACGGAACCCCAGAGCTAACCGGCGTAGCAGTCGGAGTAAACGGAACGCTATTGAGATCCCTCAAAACTTCCTCAGCCGACTGGTAGCGCTCATTCACCAGGTCTTTCAGCATCTTGTCCAAAACTCGCGCCAGATTATTGCTCACATTTACGCCCATCCTCAGCAAATAGTCTCGCCAAACCCATTGCCCATTCAGCGGGTCATACAAACTGTCTGGCTTCGTCTGAGTTAGCAGATTAAGGCACGTTGCCCCCAAACTATAAAGATCACTTGCAGGATAAGCCCGACCCCCCCGAAATTGCTCCAGCGGAGAATAACCCTCCGTGCCGATACGAGTTCCTGGCTCTGCCGCTACCGCTGCGGTTAACTGCTTAGCCACACCAAAATCGATTAGCACCAGGTGATTGTCAGCCTGACGACGCAAAATGTTGACCGGAGTGATGTCGCGATGAATCACCTGATGCTCATGCACAAACTTCAGCACAGGCAGCAGATCATTTAATACCTCTCGAATCTGCGCTTCTGTAAAAGCCCCTTGCTTACGCAACTGCTGCGATAGATTCTGCCCCTCGACAAACTGCTGCACCAGATAAAGATACTTGTCCTGCTCAAAGTAGGCTAGCAGCGTTGGAATCTGAGGATGTTCTCCTAGCTCGTGCAGCCGCACCGCTTCCTGATTAAATAGCCGAATTGCCTTGTCCAGAGATTTCGTTCCTTGAACCTGAGGTGAAAACTGCTTGATCACACAGCGGGCATTCAGCCTATCCTCATCTACAGCCAGATAAGTTCTGCCGAATCCACCCTGTCCAATTAGCTGTATGGCCCGATAACGACCTCTGAGCAACGCTTGTAGAGGTGCGCCACAATTGCGACAGACCTCTGCGTCATCAGGATTTTGGGGCTTTCGACAACGGGGATTGAGACAACAAATCATGGTAGATAGGGCGCTTGGGCAGTTAATAAATAACTTTAAGATTTTTCTTGAAGAGCAAGTTTTACACCTTAGAACGAACTGAGCAATTCAGAATAGATTGAAGTGAAAAACCGTTCCTCTCTCTACAAGAGGGATTGTTACTCTAATATTGCCTGTGAGAGCAAACCTCTTCAGAAGCCTGAGGAATTGCTGTAACTTTTCTCAACCCAAACAAGAGATCAAAAAGTGAGGGATATTCTCAAGATAGATCTCCATGAGAGAAATACCGTCACCAAAGACGCATAAATTTTCATGGATTGCTGATTTGTAACCCGAGCTGATTTGTAACCCGATCGGACTAATTCAAGTCAACCGAATCTAGACTGAGCGATTCATGTAAATCCGCTGTTGCTGCAAGACCTGGCGGTAGAGTTCTTCTAGTAAGGTGATATTTTGACTGAGTGTATAACGGTCTAGCACTCGCTGACGAGCTTTACGCCCCAATAGCGTCGTTAGCTCAACGTGGTCACGAAAGACGGGTAGTAAAGTCTGTAGTTGGGTTGAGACGCGATGTGTGTTGAGAACAATGCCTGCGCCGTCTTCTAGCACCTCGCCATCGGCTCCAGCGTCGGTTGCGATGCAGGCTACTCCGCAGGCCATCGCCTCTAGCAAAGATAGGGAAAGCCCTTCGACCAGCGATGGCAGAATGAACATATCTGACCCGCGTAAGATTTCGATACGCCGCTGTTCGTTGGCGACGAAACCTAGCCAGACAACGCCATGCTCTGATCCATAGAAAGCTTGGAGTGAAGGGGCAAGTGGCCCATTGCCCACGATCGCCAGTTTGCTATTGGCTCCCATCTCAGAATGTTTCCAGGCTCGGAGCAGGGATTCAACATTTTTTTCAGCCGCGATTCTACCCTGGTAGACAAACAGCCGCTGAGCATTCAGTTCTGTTTTGATGCGAGATAACCCAGGAGAATATTTTTCAGCATCGACTCCATTGGGGATGATTGTAACTTGGGCCTCTGGAACCCCTAAACGCACCAGCAGATCACGCTGGATGTGTGAGAAAACAATAACGCGATGATAGTGTGCCAGGAAGGGAGCATAAAGCTGATACATCAAGTGCTGAGTGCCTGAGGTCAGGTTACGCCGCTTGCGGTCAAAGGGCGGGTGAAAAGTGGCAATCAGGGGCAGGTTTAGCTCTTCACAAATTTCAGGCAGAACAAAATCGAGTGGCGATAGGGTGAGTGAGGCGTGAACCAAATCGGGCTTAAGCCGACGCAGCGATTGGCTCAGGACTTTGCTCGACTTAAAGGATGGAATGGTGTAAATTTGCGACTTGTAAAGGAACGGGATAGAGACTTCGTGACGTTCAGACTGAATGTCATCAGTTTCTTCTTCTTGAGCAAAATGCAGGAAACTAACCTGATGTCCTCGATCTAGCAGCGCGTTTGTGACTTCTCGACCGTAGGTGACGTTGCCACAGAACGGTGACTTTTTCCCAAGCCATGCTATGTGCATTCAAGTGTGTCGCTTTAAGTTTTGATTAAGAGATATTTTGTCTAATATCAGGATTTAATCACTTATTGGGGTGTTTTGGGTGATCCTTCGCGGGAAATGTACCAGTGAGACTGCCGCCTGCGATCGCCATCATCGCCAGCCCCACAAACACAACCTGAAGCCCAAACAGGGTTTCAGCCACGCCAGCTAACGCCAACGGCAGACTCAGGGCAATATTCACTGCATTGTTTTGTAAACCAAACACCTTGCCCCGCATCTCTTCAGGCGTTTCTTCTTGAATCGCTGTTTGCATCGGAATGCCTACAATTGCCGCAAAGCCTCCCAGCGCCACCAGCATCAGCAGCGTTGGCACCAGTTCCCAGGCAAACAGGGGAATGGCTGCCAGGGATGCGCCCATGCCAATCGACCCGTAGAGCGCAAGCTGAGCGCGAGAAAACCGCTGCCCAAAGTAGCCCAGTACCGTCGCCCCGATGCCCATGCCGATACCGCCTGCGGCCAGCAAAAAACCAAACTGAGAGGACTTGATTGCAGGCATAATTTCCGCTAGCCGCACCGCCAAAACTGCCAGCGCCGCAAAGATCGAGAACAGGATCACGAGTTGAATCAGCGCTGCCCGTACCCGTCCCTGCTGCCCCAAATAGCGCAATCCGTCTTTGATGTCTTGCCAAACGTGAGGCGGTTCTTGTTGCTCAAGGTGGTCGCCTTTTTCGCCTGTTTTGAGCAGCAGGAGCAGGAGTCCGGCGATCGCATAGCTAGCTCCCACGATCACTTCCTTACCGATATCCAGATTGCCGCTGAGCCATGCTACCAGGCGATCGGCAAGTTGCAAAAGCGGGTCACCGACCGCAAAACCCACAATCACCGAAGCCATCATCGTTGTTGTGTAGAGCGAGTTAGCCGACAGCAAATGCTTGCGTTCCACAATCAGCGGAATCACAGCCTGCTCTGCGGGGGCAAAAAACTGAGTCAGCGTTGACACCAAAAACGTAATTCCCAGCAGCATATAGAAACCGATGGGCAGTCCGGCAAAGGGCGACCAACCCTGAGAAATCCACAGCAGCGGCGGCAAAATCAAGACTAAACCGCCCCGCAGAAGATTGGTTGCAACTAGAACGGTTTTTTTCGACCAGCGATCGACATACACACCCGCTACCGAGCCAAACAGCACGGCTGGAACGGTGAACGCAATCATGATGGACGACACCCAGCCGCTAATGGTTTGCCCCTCGGACTGAAACCGACTGGCGATGAGGGCAATCATCAACACCAGATAAACTTTGTCTGCCAGTTGCGAAAAAACCTGACCGCTCCAGAGTGCCAAAAAGTTACGATTCTTTAAGACTGGCCAAAATCCGTGTACGGGTTCCTCTGCCTCACCGTCAAACTGCCCTTTGGGTTCCGTCTCCTCCGCAGTTAAGCCAACCGTACTGCCGTTACTGCTGCCGTTGCCGCTGCCATTGTGACCGTTGCTGCTACTCTTGCCGTTGGGGTGGCTGCTGCCGTTTTTATGACCGTTACCGTTATCATCAGGTTTCCAGTCGGTTAGCTTTTTGTCAATCTGGGTTTCAGCACCATAGCGACCTCCCTCTAGGTTGGGGTCAAGCTGGCTGAGCATGGGCATCTGCACGTCCAGGTCTGAGTCAAACAATCGCATCATGATTTAAGGGGATGGAATGGGCTGCGGCAGGGGGGAGAAGCAGGTATCAATCAAAGCGGCAGAGCGAATCGGCTGATCCAGATGATATTGAGCATAATGCCTTAAGATTCGCTCGATCGAAAGCCAGATCTGTTCAGGCAGGGGTTGCTCAATCGGGCGGTCTTGGGGTTGGGCGAGGGTTCCGTCGGGCTGAATGAAGTCAGGCTGAGACAACTGCTGGAGCAGGGCAAGCTCTGTCGCGTTGATCTGGAGATGCAGTTCAACGTTTTTCTTAGGAGTCCGAGTCGGGTAGCTGGATGGGGACTCATGGGCGGGATTTGGGCGATCGCCCATCGCCCAAATCCCGCCCGGCTGAACACCAGCAGCCTGACCAGAGCAAATGTTGGAACCCTCTATCTCAGACCTTTCAGCAGACCGCTTAGGCGCTGTCAGTTGATCTAGCGCTGCTAGACTCACAATTCCGCCTGCTACGGCGCTAAAGCCAACCCGCCAGTTAGGGTCATCAAAGTCAGGCACTAAAAGCTGTTGAGACACACTGCAAAGCTGCACCTGGGGCGCAACGCCCGCCAGAGCCAGCAGATGAAAGGTGGCATGAGCCAGACTAGCCAGCGTCACCCCTCTCGGCAACTTCTCTAGACGGTCTAGATGCTCAACCAGCAAACAAAACAGATCTTCCTGCGGTTGCTCACTTAAGGCTTGAAAAAGCGCCAGTTCAGCCAGATATTGACTTGCCGTTAGCTTCCTCAAGTCTTGACTCAAACCCGCATAAGACTGTAAGCTCTCCGCCTGTATGATTTTATCGAGGCTCCGCCCCTTTGCAATCAGTAATTGGTTAACTACGAATAAGCCACTGCGTCCCCCCAAAGAGGACTTGTGCTTACGCGAACCTGGTGCTACCACTCGAATTAAGCCAAACTCCCGCGTTAAGACGGTGAGAAGGCGATCGCTCTCTCCCAGCGGCATACTTTTAAGATTAATACCAGTGGCTTTATAGGTTCCACCCATGAGGGGTTAGTTATGAGTTATGAGCTGTAAGTTATGAGTTGTGAGCTGTGGAGTTAACTCAAAGTTCAAAATTAAATTCATAACTCACAACTTCTCTTCTTCTAGGGTATCGCGTTGGCGGACTAGATCTGGGCCGCGAGAGGTGCCTAGACGGGTTGCACCTGCAAGGATGAGGGCGATCGCCTGTTCAACCGTGCGAATGCCACCAGATGCTTTGATGCCGACGCGATCGTTAGAAACGGCTTTGAGTAGCTTGACATCCTCAACCGTAGCTCCACCGTACCAGCCTGTACTGGTCTTGAGAAACTGAACGCCTGCATCGAGACAGATTTCTGCGGCTAGCTTTTTCTCACTTTCGCTGAGCAGCGCCATTTCCAGAATTGCTTTGACCGTCTGGGCGGTCGCCTCACAAATTTCCGCCAGTTCTCGATGCACTTCCTCGGTTTTGCCGGACTTTAGCCAGCCCAGGTTAATCACAACATCTAGCTCAGTTGCCCCACTATCAGCCGCCTCTTGAGCTTCGTAGAGCTTCACTGCCGAGGTGGTCGCCCCGGTGGGGAATCCAATCACAGTGCAAACTTGGGGGCGCTTGCCGTGCAGCAATTCCACCGCCTGACGCACGTGAGCAGGATAGATGCAAACTGCTGCAAAGCCAAACAAATCTGCCTCCTCGCAACACTGAGCCACCTGTTCTGGGGTAGCGGTTGGGTTGAGCAGTGCATGATCAATGAATTCAGCTAGATTAATTCGTTTAGCGTAGTCAGCATAATTTTCTGCCATAAAGTCTCTTTTAGATAGTTAATTTTGTAGATAGTTAATTTTGAGCTTCTAAAGCTGCTACTCGTTCTTCTAAAGCCAGGACTTGCTGTTTCGTTTCAACTACCAGCGTCGCCAATCGATCAAACATTGGATCGTCAGACCGTAGGGTTGGAGGAACCGCTTCAGGATTGGGTTCAATTTCAATTTCAATTTGACCGCTACCTCCACTCTGACTCAACCTAGAAATGGCATTCTCTAGTCGGCTGACTCTGGAGCGCAAGGTCGTATTTTCGGTCTCTAGTCTAGATACGCGAGAGCCAAGCTGAGACGAGACTTGAGCAGATAGAGGGGCGCTCAGGAAAGTTAGGAGTAGGGTGAGGGCGATCGCCACCATCCCCGCTGGCTTCAGCAGGCTCTTCAGCGACCTTGAAAACAGCTTCAACATCGGTAACGTGCAAACTCGGCAAGTATGTTCACCACCCCCATTCTGTCGCAAACTACGATCTATCGTTCTCTCAAAAGGCAGTTATTAACGAAAAGAAGTGCTTTCTGATAATATAACGCCAAAGACGACTCAGTGTTAATGGAAGCGATAATATGGCGAGTGCCCCCAGAGCAGGTCATTATGTAGAGCGAGTTGAGGGGTACAAAGCTTTTATACCTAGCCCACTGCCTCCTATCCCTGAAATTGTGATGGATCAGGAGATGTGGAATTTGCTATCTCAAGCAGATCGGGCGTTGGGTCGCCTAGACGGAGCAACGGATGCTTTACCCAATCCTGATTTGTTTGTGTTTATGTATGTTCGCCGAGAAGCCGTTCTATCGAGTCAAATTGAGGGCACCCAGGCATCTTTAATAGATGTTTTGGAGTTTGAATCTCGGGCTTTGGAACCAAACAATCCTCAAGAAGTTGCTGAGGTTGTAAACTACATTGCTGCAATTAACTATGGTCTTGAACGCCTGAAGAACTTGCCTGTCTCACTTCGACTAATTCGAGAAATTCATGGTGAATTAATGAGAGGAGTACGGGGGGCTGAGCGCAATCCAGGAGAGTTTCGCCGTAGCCAAAATTGGATTGGTGCTGGAGTCTGTTCCCTAACGGAAGCTACTTACGTCCCACCACCGCCCCACGAAATGCTGCTATCTCTAGACAACTTAGAGAAGTTTCTGCATAGCCCTCAACCGATGCCTACTTTAATTAAGGTTGGATTAGCGCACGCCCAGTTTGAAACAATTCATCCTTTCCTCGATGGTAATGGCAGAACAGGAAGACTGTTGATTACATTTTTATTGTGTGAACAGAACATTCTTCAGCGCCCCCTACTCTATATCTCTTACTATTTCAAGAAATATCGGACTGAGTACTACGATCGCCTTCAGGCTATTCGAGATAGCGGCAATTGGGAGGACTGGTTGAAATTTTTTCTGCGCGGTGTTTACGAAGTTGCTCAGGAAGCTGCCGCCACTGCCCGCAAAATTGTCAACTTAAAGGAGGAACATCGTCAATTGGTGCTGAGTACGATGGGACGGCGATCAGGGAATGCGATCGCCCTACTTGAAAGTCTTTATTTCAAACCAATCTTCACCGTAGAACACGCTGAAGCCGTTACGGGTTTGTCCTACCCCAACGCAAACACCTTAATTAAAGACCTTGCTGATATAGGGCTTTTAAGAGAAATTACGGGGCAAAAGCGTAATCGAGCATTTTCTTACGCTCCCTACTTAGACGTTTTTCAAGACCCCTGAGTATAAACCCTACTGCTCAAACGGCGTGTACGTTCCGCCCAATGCCTCAACGATCGCCTTTGTATTGGACACCATCATCTTGATATAAGAATCGCCATCTCCCCCCGGTGCGCCAATCGAGTCAGAATAAAGCTCTTGTGGAGCCAACTCAACCTGTGCTTCCTCTGCAACGGTTTGAATCAGGGCTGGATTAATCGTCGTTTCGGCAAAAATAGTCGGAACTCCGGTTGCTCTCACCGATTCCACCAAACGCTGTACGGTTTGAGCGCTAGGCTGTTCCTCTGTGCTAATGCCGATTAGCGTCCCGATTACTTCCAGAGAATAGGCTTGGGCGTAGTACTGAAATGCGTCGTGGGTAGTAACAAGCCTGCGATTTTCTGGGGGAATGGTGGCGATTTGTTCAGCAATCCAGGTGTCGAGGCGTTCTAGCTCTGCCACCAAGTCTGTGGCGTTTTGCTCAAAGGTGGCGCGATCGCCCTCTGACATTTCAATCAGCGCATCCCGAATTGCATTCACCATCAAAATTGCATTCTGCACATCTCCCCAAACGTGAGGGTCGGGTGCAGATTCCCCTTCGACATTGAGCGGGGGCACGACTTCACCTACAGCAACTTTTTCAGCGTCTACGCCAGCCGAGTTCATCAGCCGAATTAGCCCTGGTTCTAGGTTATAGCCGTTATAGAAAATCAGATCTGCTCGCTCTAGGGCTACCGTATCTGCTGGAACGGGTTCATAAACGTGAGGATCGGTTCCAGGTTCCAAGATGCTCGTTAGCTGAATTTCTGAACCGCCAATCTGCTCAGTCAGGTCAGCCAAAATCGTGCTGGTGGCAACCACTTCAGGCGCATCTGTTTCTCCCTCATCGCCTGAATTTGGACCCGTTGGATTGCAGCCAACCGCTGTTAGCCCCAAGAGGATGGCGATCGCCCCCAGTCTAAACAGTCGGGATTGTCGAGGTAGAGAGTGAGCGATCGCTTCCATCGGGACTTCACTCATTTTCATATTCCTTTCATTTTCCTGGGCTATACTATTTTCATATTCCTTTCATTTTTTATCAAAATCTATCGAAGTTAGTTTACCGTCCTCACAAAGACTCACTTTTATCAAGCAAATCTCTACCTTTGCGTCAGTCCTTAGCACCATTGCTTAAGTCTTGTGACAGGGGGCGACCAAGCAGAAGGAACTTTACCGTAGAAACGTTGATAGGAAATTTTAAGAGCGTTGATAGGAAAAAGACCGTGAACCCAATCGCCCTTCCCTTTCAAACTAATTTGGTGCAGCAGCAGCCAAACCCGTCAGATCGAGTTGAGCAATCCTGTATGTTTCCCAGTGCGTCCATTGCGGTTAACCGTTTGAGCGTCAGTTACCGCACAGTTGAAGCTTTGCGTGACATCAGTTTAGTGATTCGTCCAGGGCGATTGGTGGGGATTTTTGGACCAAACGGTGCGGGTAAGAGTACGCTACTCAAAGCCATGCTGGGGCTGATTCCCAATACCAGTGGCTCGGTGCTGTACCAAAACAAGCCGCTAATGCAGCAGCTTGACCGGGTTGCTTATGTGCCTCAGCGATCGCAAATCGACTGGAGCTACCCAGCCACCGTGTGGGATGTGGTGATGATGGGTCGAGTTCAAAAACAGACTGGTTTCGCCGCTTTTCACCTACCAGTCGGCAGGTTACTGCTGCTGCCTTAGAACGGGTCGGCATGGCAAAATACCGCGATCGCCCCATTGGTCAACTCTCTGGCGGTCAGCAGCAGCGGGTGTTTTTGGCACGGGCACTGGCGCAGGAACCAGAAATCTTCTGCTTTGATGAACCGCTGGCTGGCATTGACCAAAAGACCCAGGAAGTCATTTTTGAGATTTTTCACGAACTGGTAGCTGCTGGCAAAATTGTGCTTGTAGTTAACCACGACTTAGGTGAAACGATCGCCCACTTTGATGACCTGCTTCTGTTGAATCAGTCCCTTATAGCTTATGGTTCTCGTCAGCAAGTGTTAACTCAAGAGAATCTCTATCGGGCTTACGGTGGCAGAGTCATGTTTTCAGCAGGTGAAGCGGCCTAATGTGGGAAGCATTTCTAGAGCCACTGACTTACGAATTTATGCAGCGATCGCTAATCGTTGCCGTTCTGGTCGGGCTAATTTGCGCGGTGGTGGGCAGCTACCTGATGGTGCAGCGGTTGGCCCTGTTGGGTGACGCAATTAGCCATTCGGTATTGCCAGGGTTAGCAGTTGCCTACATGATTGGCGCAAACATTTTTCTTGGGGCGTTTATGGCTGGCGTGCTGAGTACGATGGCAATCGCCTGGATTCGAGCGCGATCGCCCATCAAAGAAGATGCCGCAATGGGAATCGTCTTTTCCGCCTGCTTTGCTTTGGGAATTACCCTGATTACCCTGATTCAGCGCGACAATAAAATCGACCTCAACCATTTCCTGTTTGGCAACATTCTCGCTGTCAGCCGCCCTGAAGTCTGGCAAACTGCTTTGATTTCTGCCCTGGTACTGGTCGTCGTCGTGTTGCTTTACAAAGAACTGCTGTTTTACACCTTTGACCCTCTGGGGGCGCAGGCGGCAGGCTTACCCACCAATTTGCTCAACTTTGGGCTAATGCTGCTGATTGCCCTCACCATTGTTGCCAGCATGAAATCAGTTGGGGTGATTCTGGTTTTAGCGTTGCTGATCACGCCTGGGGCAACGGCTTATCTGCTAGTCAGCCGCCTCCATCAGGTGATGATTCTGGGTGCGGGAATTGGTATTTTTTCCAGCATCAGCGGTATGTACCTGAGCTATTTCTTTAACCTGCCCTCTGGCCCGGCGATCGTTTTGGTTGTCTCCGGTTTGTTTATCGTGGCGCTGCTGTTTAGCCCCACATACGGCGTTCTCACCCAGCCGCAAGCAAAATCAGGTGAGTCGATGGTCTGGCGAGAGCTAAAGGGACTCATTCGACGACACTAAAGGAATTCCAAGATTCCACAAGAGTTGTGTGGGAGAGTCGTATTATCTAAGTACCTTTACTCCAACCTGTTTTAGGAGGCAACGATAGTATGCAAACGCCCCCACCTCCCTCGATTACACCTCGTCAGATGAACCTGCTGCGGGTTGTCACCTCAATGGCCTGGTCAGATGGGCACCTGGCTGCCGAAGAAATTGACCTGATGCTCGATCGCTTTAGCGGGATGTTTGCCGCCGATGCGCCCCAACAGCAGCGCCTCCGTCAAGAGCTTCAAGAATACATGACTCAAAACATTCCCCTGGAGGAATTAACCCCCAAGCTGCAAAGCATAGAAGAACGGGAGTTGGTGCTGCGGCTTGGCTACGAAGTCATTCGCTCTAGCGCTCGCACCTCGACCGAGGAAAAAATTAATGAAGAGGAAGCTGCGGCTTACACCAGGCTAGTTCAACTCCTAAATTTGCCTGTCGAAACTGTCCAGCAGGTTGAGTCAGAAGTCTCAACCCAACCCAGCAGCGAGGGAATCGTAGATTCGCTAACCCGCAAGCTGGAAAAATTTATGCAAGGCTAATTTGGAACAACAAGGGGCTTAAGCCCCTTGTCTCCAGACTATGTTTCTAACCTGCTCTAATCGCTATTAAGGAGAAGGAGTAGGGATTGAGAGTGAAGATTTGCATCGATCTCGACTCTTATCACCCGAATCCTTCATCCCAGAATGGGTTATCCTGTTCCGCGCAGTGAGCTGTTTGATCAGGTCGCAGCGGTAAATTACCTCTATTGGAGCAGGACTACTTCAGTGTTTCACAGAAAGCGAGGCGATCGCCACTGTTTCCGCCAATCTCTGTGTAAATCTATACAATCTTTGCTAAAGCACCTCTGCCCTGAGTCGAGCGATCGGCAAACATAAAAACTTTCGCAACCCTGGCACGTAGGCTCGTTTGCGAAATACATCATACTGATTTCGTTCGATTACATCTAGAATCTGGCGATATAGCATTAGGGCTGCCCAAACGGGGAAACGGGCATCGGGGCTGAGCAGGCTAATTCCCTGCTCAGCTTTGGCATAGACTTTGCGGGCCCGCTGAATCTGGAAACGCATTAGTTCCCGCCAGCGGTCGTCTACCACGCCGTTAAACAAGTCTTGCTCGGTGTAGTTAAACAGCGCTAAGTCCTCCAGTGGAATGTAGATGCGTCCGCGTCGGGCATCTTCACCGACATCGCGCAGAATGTTAGTCAACTGGTTGGCAATGCCGAGGGCGATCGCCTCCTGCATAGGGCTGTCTCCCGTGATGGGTTGATACCAGGGAGTACTCGCCTGCGACTCGTTAATTCCCATCACCGCAGTAGACATTAGACCCACTGTACCTGCCACGCGATAGCAGTAAAGATTTAGCTCTTCAAACGTCTCATAGCGACTGCGATATAAGTCCATCCGCTGACCCGCAATCATGTCCCGAAAGGGTTGAATGTCAATCGGGAAGCGAGACAGCGTATCCACTAGCGCCACGTCAGGATCTTCCAGTGGATTCCCAGCAAAAATGGACTCCAGATTTCGCTCCCAGTGGTCTAGCGTAGTGTCTGTGGTCAGGGCTGAGTTTGGTCCATCGACCAGTTCATCGGTGCGGCGACACCAAACATAAATTGCCCAGATGGCTCGACGCTTTGCCTCTGGCATTAGCAACGTACCCAAATAGAAAGTTTTGGAATACTGGGCTGTAATTTGACGGCAGAGTTCGTACGCGTCCTCCAGAGGGGCCAGTTTTGTCATGCGTGGGGTTTCAGGCAATTGCAGCATTACATTGCAAGCTGGGAGATGGACTTCGAGGCTTTCAGTCATCAGAAGATTATCCTACGGAAGCTTTACACGAGCCAAAACTCGCTGTCCGGGGAACTGCCATCGGCAATTTTAGGAGGCTGACACCTGCAAGTCTTCAGCCCTGCTGACAGGCTGACTGCTGACCGCTGTTCGCTGACTGCTAATTGCCTGCGCTGTAAGCTTACCAGAAAGTACAGCCCCTTCCATGCTTGCCAGGTAACGTTGCATCGTATAATCCCCCGTCAGATAAAAATTGGCAATCGGGGTGGTCTGGCTAGGGCGGTGCTGTTGCCGCCCCGGAGTGGCTTTGTAAACCGAGCGAGGAGTCTTGACCACCTTGTATTTCAGCAGTTTGGCCGGATTGTCTGCACCAAAGTGACTGGGGAATAGCTTCTCTAGCTCTACCATCGTCGCGGCAATAATGTCTTCGTCCGAGCGGGTAATCCAGTCTTTGGCAGGAGCTAGCACGAGTTCAAGCATTGAGCGGTCGGGGTTGGCATATTCGCGGCAGGTGTTGCTCATGTCAGCGTAAACACTGAGGAGGGGCGATCGCGAAAACAGCAAATGATCCACATCGGTCAGCTTGCGGTCAAACCACAGGTGCAGGTTGATTACAGGCACCCCCTCTAGCCCGTTTAGCTGCTTGAAATAGTCCATCTGCTTCCAGGCACCGGGCAGCATCACCTTCAGCGGATCGACAGGCATCGCAGAGACGTACAGGTCTGCTGTGAGAATTTCATCGGCGGCACCATTCAGCCCACGAATTACAAAGCCACGCACGGTATTGTCCTCATTCAGCAAAATTTCCTTGAGAGGCGCATTTAACCGTACTTCACCGCCCCGCTCAGTAACATAATCGACCATCGGCTGACAGAGTCGCTCTGGAGGCGCACCATCCAGGAAGGCCATCTTGGAACCATGCGTTTCTTGCAAAAATCGGTTAAGGGCAGTCAAAACCACCGTTGCTGAAATTTCATCCGGGTCAATAAAATTCAGCGCCTTTGACATGGCAATAAAGACTTCCTTTTCAACCCGAGGCGGCACATTCTGCTTTTTCAGCCACTCGGAGAAGGAGTATTGATCCATTTCCTCAACATACTTTTGCCCGTTGAGGATAGCCGGAATGAGTCCTAACCCAAAACGAATCTTTTCGCCCCAGGTCAACATATCGTTGTTTCGCAGAATTGCCACGATGCCATTTGCGGGAGCGGGAATGCTGGGAAAGTCAAAGCGAGAATAGGTTCCTGGAACTTCTGGCTGGTTGAAGATCATCGTGTGTTCTTTCCACTGCAACCGATCTTCGATGCCCAATTCCTTAAACAACTGGAGCATATTGGGGTACGCCCCAAAGAAAATGTGCAGCCCGGTTTCATACCAGTCACCGTCTTCATCTTTCCAGGCAGCGACTTTACCGCCTAGTACGTCCCGACTCTCTAACACGATGGGGGTATGTCCGGCATCGGTGAGATATTTTGCACAAGAAAGTCCCGCTAAACCTGCTCCGGCGATCGCAACTCGCATGTAACGCTCTTACCCTTTGATGTGCTTGTGTACAATTGCTCTCATTATATGTTGCA
>JAAUQZ010000063.1 GCA_012033355.1 Leptolyngbyaceae cyanobacterium RM1_406_9
ATTTGGGCACCAGCCCGTAACGTCCACAATTCCTCATTCGGTTTCTTCCTATGTGCTGCGATCGCCCCCGACTGATTCGTATTGCGGCTTGTCTAGCAACATCAGGGCTATGGTTAAACAGCGGTTTACCATCAGCCCTGGCGCAGCAGTACGTTCCACCGAATTTGGGATTGCCTGAGCGTCTGGGCGATGGCGGCACACGGTTAGGCAACTTTGGGCAACCGCCTGGAGCCGATGCGCCTGCCATCGATCTGCCTCAGCTTGAACAGCAAAGATCTCCCGCTCAACCTGCACGTGGACGCTATACCCCTCCCGCACTAGGATTACCCGGTCGGCGTGAGGCAGGCGGCACCCGCAGCGGTAGCTGCATTAACAACTCACAACTAGAGAACCTGCAATCGAACGATCCGCAACCAGACGACCCGCAAAATCTGGTTGCCCTGATGCCGTCGGACAATTACGGCGGAACCGTTACGCCGTACCCCACTCTGTTCTGGCAGGTTCCCTCGAATCAGGCAGCCGCCATAGAGCTAATTCTGTTTGATGAGGCGGACAACGAGATCTATCGCACTCAATTCCAAATCACAGGCGAAGCGGGAATCGTTAGCCTGACGCTACCTGCCCATGCTGGAATGCCGCCGCTGGAGGTAGGTGAGCTATATCGCTGGTCCTTCTCCCTGATTTGCGACTCAGGCGATCGCTCAGCCGATATTTTCACCGAGGGCTGGATTCAGCGCGTCGAGCCTACACCTGACCTGGCTACCCAACTTGAAGCAGCAGCAGAGAGCGATCGCCCTGCTATTTATGCCGCCGCTGGACTCTGGCACGATGCCCTGAGTGCGATCGCCGAGCAGCGCCGCGCTGATCCTGAAGATGCGGCTGCCAATGCCCGCTGGCGTAACTTGCTGGAATCGGTTGGACTGGGTGCCGTTGCTGACGCACCATTAAACTGATTAAATTCACGTGACCATATTTCAGCAATATGTTGAATAAGAAAGACACGCTGTTGAAGTAGTCAAGTAGAATTTCTGTTGGTTAAAGCCTATAGTTGACTCTGAAGTGAAACCCTTCATCTTGCAGATTGTTAGTGCGATCGCCAACATCTACGAAAGGCTCAGCATAGTACAAGCCTAAGTCTAAGGCTGGAAACGGCTGCCACAATATGCCCAAGCCAATGCTGCCTAAAAAGGTTTCTTCTGGAAGAATGTTTGGGTTATCAGGATGATTCCAAACCGCCCCAACGTCTACAAATGGAGCAAGTTGCAGCACAGGTTCAAAGTTCTCATCCTGGCGGAGAGTGAAGCGATTTTCGACTGAGAATCGAAATCCGTTGTCTGCCGAACGGATATTTTCACGGTAGCCTCTCACTGAAGAGCCTCCACCTAGTGTAAATTGCTGAGACGGAAGAAGGCTGTCGGGCGATAGCTGTATATCTGCTTGAACTATCAAAAAATTACGGCTACCAATCCGCTGAACCCGCTGAACTAACCCTAAACAACTAACAAACTGCCCGTCAGGAATAGAACCTGGATTGCTAGTCGCATCGAAAATTCCTAACCCAAAGCGACACTGCGCTTGAGATAGCCAGCGTCCTGTACTATCACGGTTTAAGTAGTCTATTCCCAAACTAATGACGCTGGTACGGCTGACTCCGTTTTCATCTGGACCAATGCCAAAGGGTTGAGGGATGTTATTAAATACAAAAGTTTGTCCGTCTTGATAGGCAAATCCAACGGACAATCCTAACTCCTCGCGGTAGGAACGCTGCAATGGATATCGAAAACTCACTTCATATAGCTCCGAAGCTGCCCTTAACTCCAGGGGTCTAAACTCTTCTTGAAGAATTGAGTTGCGATTTGCCTCAACTCGAAATTGCAGGGTACTACTCCTACGGTCGAGCGGTAATCTGTATCCTAAACCAAACGCATTGATTCCGCGAGTAGCTGAAAAGTTAGACGGATCAAACTGATTTGAGATAAAAAACTGATCCCCAATCTCAAGCACATTTCCTAGACTTAGAGCAACATCTACTCGCTCTGACCCAACGCTGGGGGGAGCATTATTGCTGAAGTTTATACTTACACTCAATGGGTTTGCTTCTTCATAGCAAATAACCAACTCACTGACTCCATCTGAACGGCTTCCTAGTACTGACTCTACTTTCTCAAACCGAGTGTTGTCGTTGCTTAAAAATCTCAACTCCTCTTCTAGCCGACTTGTGTTGAGCGGCACTTCTTCAGCAGATTGTAGCTGCCTGCGAATATAGGCTTCAAAATCTGCCTCCCTCCGGGTATTCGCTCTATTTCGAGATGTTACCGTTGAGCTGGGACAAGCAACATCGATGTCATCCTGACCCTCTTCATTCTCAATTCGATTGACGGTAACTACTGCACTTCCTTCAATCACTGGAACAAGGACAGTGCCATCACTTTCAGCTTGAGGAGTACCAGCCCTTGATGTAAGATAACCTGCCTCAATGTAGACCAGCGTAATCGCGTCTTGAAGTGAACTAAGCTGCTCTGCTGTCAAATTTCTGCCGAGGTATTGCTCAAGGATTGCTTGAATTTCACAAGGAAGAACGGTGCTGCCTTCTACTCTAATTGCTCGAATCGTTGAATCAGCAGAAATTGAGGGAGAAGGGGTTTCGGCAGTAAAGGCACTAGGGGGAATTGAACACTCATCATTGGTGGAGTCAGAAGATAGAGTAGGAGTAGAGTCCGTTTGTTGGGAAAAATTCTGCTGGAGCGATTCTTCCACTGGTTCTACAGCAAAGTTTACCTCTAGATCTCTAGCAGTTCCCAATGTAGAACCGTTAGACGGATCATCTTCTAACCAATCAATTGCTGGCTCTACATCTTCCCTACTTTTCTCCTGAGCTAGCAGCGGCAGTTGAAGCACAAAAACTAGTAGAGCGATGCAAGGAGTGTAGAAAATAGGCAAAACTGTTCTTGGAATTGCGATCGCCATTTACCAGGGACTCCCAATCAACGTGAAGGCTGACCAGTAGGACGGATGGCTAAGTTCAGCCAAAAGCTGATTCCTTGACTCATCGTCATCTGAACTTAACAGCGCATTCAACTCATACAGATCTCTTCTCAGCGCGGTTTTGTCAGCATCCGACAAGCTGGCAAATTGAGATGAAAACTGCTCATTACGTAAAAGTGCTTCAAGTTCTTGCTGTAAATCACCTAAGCTTTGCTCCAACATATTTTGGTTTGACATGATTACCTGAGTGCGTTGCAGAGCTTCTGCTTTGGTTGGGACAGACTCACTCATAAGCTGCCGATAAAACTCATGCATAAACACCAAAGCCCCTAAGTCACTGACTCGCCATAGACTTGCAAGGGTTGATTTGACCCCTGCTTGCAGTGACAATCCGGCAAACCCCAATTCGGCTAACCGGGCTTCTTCGGTATCACCAATGGCAGTTTCACAGGCACTCAACACCAGTAAATCAACGGTTGGGTCATTCCACTGCAATTGTGTGAGTCGATCACTGTTTAACAACAATTGGTCATTCCAGAACTGGATGTTTGACTGCTCTGAGGCATTCGGCACAAAACTAGCGTGGGTAGCCAGGTGAACGATCCGAAAAGGCTGCTCATTTCGTTGATCTCGGAGGTTGCTAAAGATAAAGTCCTGATTTAGAAAAAAGTTGCCGCCTCTATTTGCTGTAATTAAATACATCTCTATTGGAACAGCGGGCAAAGGTGTCACGGGTGGTAATGGTGAGGGAGTTAAAGGCGAAGCTGCTGCATCTTCAATGTTTGCTGCTCCCATTGCTAACACTTCAAAGTTACGTAGCTGGGTGTAGCGAATATCTGTTGAAGTGAAATTTGGAATAATGCTAAAGCTGTATTTCTCGGCAAAAATTTGCCTGATTCTGCATCGTAGAGCGCCGCTAGAGGAATCAGCCTTAAACCACTGTCCATTGAAAACAGGAAATTATCAACGGAGTCCTCGCCTACCTCCTCTAACTTCTGTTCAATGGGTTTGATCAAGACGCTGTAAAGATACTTTGCGGTTTCAGATGCAGCATCAGCGGATGAATTTGAAGCAACATTTTGAGTATCTTCATAGAACTGTTCAACTTTTGCGAGTAGAGAAGCACGGCTTTCAGGTATCGAAGTTTCGATCGCCCGTCGCCCTGTCTCTACGCGAAAGCGAATTTGATCTTCTTCAGCAAACACATAAACTACGGCTGATTTCGTTCTCGTTTGCTGTTCAATGGCAGTCAGGGTGTACCGAATATCCTGGGCGGCAGCAAATTCTCGTTCAAACCCTGGCTGAATGATATCTTCAAACTCTCGTCGCCGATTTGCCTCAATTTGAACCGTTTCCTCAGAAATTTGTGGAGAGCGAGCAGGGTTTAACCCGGTCACATCTTCTGGCAGCTCAGATGGATCGACCTGTCGTTGGGACTGCTGCTGAGACGATGAGCCGACTGTTGCACTAAATTCTGAGCCGCCGAAGAAGTTAACATCTCCTGTGCTGATATTTTCTGCGCCAAGGTCAATTGAGCCAAGTTCGCTACCCCGATTAAAAATACTATTAATCGAAATACTGGTGCTGGCGCTCACCGAAATATTGCCTGCTCTTCCGTCAGAGGATGAGCCTGACGATTGCGTGATTAAGATCCCGGTAGTCACGCTACCAGAGGTAGACGTAATGGTCACGTTGCCAGCGTTTCCGGCACTTCCCGTTCCACTCGATGAAGATGAACTGGTGCTGCTACTGATGTTTTCTGCGGTGATATTTGATGAAGCAGAAATTCGCACAGAGCCTGCATTGCCACTCTCAGCAAAAGTAGCAATATCGCCAGTTTGAGCCATAGTTGCAGCATTAATCGTAACGGCTCCACCATTGCCGGAGTTAAAAGGAACTAGCGTCAATATATCCCCCGTAGTGATACTGCCATTGCTTGAACGAAGCTGCACCGCGCCTCCATTTCCTTCACCAGACGCAGTGGCATTGACATTACCGATAGTGATGTTTCGATCGGCGTTTACACGAACATTACCTCCATTACCCACTGAGGTGGTGGCAAACGATGAGAGACTGCTCGTCGTGACCGATCCTGATTGAGATGTAATGGAAATGTTTCCACCATCTCCTGTGCCGCCTGTCGTTCCACCACCGCGACTTGTCGTCAGGCTTCTCCCTTCATAAGTGACTGAAAATCTTGCCCCAGAACCAAACCCAGCTCGACTGTCAATGTTTCCAACGGTTATGTTTCCAGGAGTACTCAAAATGACTGGGCCTCCATCGCTGCTGGGAGCGGAGGTAGTGATGTTGCCTAGTGTGATGTTGCCTGAGCTTGAGGGGGGTGTGAATGAGGTAAAGGTCGCTCCTCCGACAGTTTGGGGAGTGTTGGGGGGATTGAACAGTGAGGGCAACCCTGCCCTCAAGATTAGCGCCCGACCGCCAGTCAGGATAGGGATGTCAGGATCTGACCCAACGAGGGAGGTGTCTGGGCCGGTGATCGTGATGTTTCCCCCGACAATGCTGCCCAGGGTTTCAATTTTGAGGGCAACACCCGTGTAGTTGCCAAATAGGACATCTCCGGTGGAGCTAATAATCGGGTCATACAGGCTAACAAAGTTACCTGGCTCGTTAGCCAAGTTGAGAATTGAGAATTGGCCGCCATTCGCAAAATGGGAGTCCGCAGAGACAACCCCGTCGCTCACTAGGGTTAGATTGCCTGCGCTTTGAAAAGGAGTTTCTGGGTGGTTGAGGGCAAGGATGTCGATGGCGCGATCGCCCTGAATCAACAAGTCCCCCCCCGCTTGTATAGCGAGTGGAGTAGACACGCTATCTCGCAGCCGCACCGTGTCTTGTGCCTGCAAAGTGAGGTCACCAGTGGTGAGCATTTGCCCCGATTCAGAAATCAGGTTGCCAGCGGCAGAGAGGGTAGCTGTCTGGGCATTTACGCCCCGCACAGCGACATCGCCGGGTGCGATCGCCACACTTGTGCCAGTCAGCCGCGCCTCCCCTGCTAGCAACTCTGGCAGTGAGGTGATGGGCAATGTCCAGGGTATGGGTGAACCTGTTGCGACTGGGTTTTCAATTTCGAGTTGCAGAATGTGCCCTGTTTGACGAATTCTGAGGCGATCGCCCCCTGCCACTGCTGTCACCGTTACCTGACCGCCCGGAGCCGATAACTGTCCTGTGCTAGCGACAGTTCCCGCTGCAAGCGTTAGCTGATTTCCCTGGCTCAGCTCTAGATCGGCTGCATTAAAAATCAGTCCGGGTTGCCCCATTGTAAAAGCAAACCCGGTCGGTGAACCCGTCAGACTGGCGTAGTCATTTGAGCCGATGGCATTAAACCAGTTGGAGCCAAACGCAATTCCGTTTGCGGTGGTTGCCGTAAAGTCAGCAGGCAAGTTGAGTTGAGCGCTTGGCCCAAATACGATGCCTGACGGGTTCATCAAATAAAGATTGGAATTGCCGCCACTGATTTGCAGCAAACCGTTGATCAAAGAAGCATCCCCGCCTGTCACCCTTGACAGAATGTTGCGAATCTCTGGATTAGAGAGAAAATTGGCAATCTGGTTGCGATCGAGGTTAAATTGTTCAAAATCATGGAACAGGTTGGCGCGATCGCCCGACAACTGACCGCCGTCAATGTCAAATCGCCCGTCTCTCAGGTGTACTTGAGTACCCGTTCCACCGGATGCTGGAACGGGCTGTGCATCGGCAGGGAGAAGGGCGATCGCCCCTTGAATACCCGTTAGAATGACGACACTGACACTTGAAAAGACAGATTTCATACCACGAGTACCTAATCTCCCCGACTACTTTACAGCGTTTGCTCGAAATCCTCCAATGTTTATATGAATTTTTTCAGTAATTTTACAGTTGATTCAGTGTAAATTATTCTAAAATTCATATTTTGATTTTTAGAACGTGAGGTGACGTGTTTCAATTGAGCAAGTGAACACTAAAATCACCCATGTATAAAATTGATGATGTCTTCATCAGCTATAACACCGTTGACGATTTATTCGTTCCTGAAGTTAAGCCCGGTATTGGATGGGTTACATTTGTTTACAAGCATCTTGTTCCTTGTCTACGATCAAAGTTAGGTACAAAAGACGTGGAAGTCTTTTTTGACGTAGAAAAACTGCGTGGCAATACTGAATTGAACCCAGAGCTCTGTCGCCGTGTTAAAGCCGCCAGAACTTTCGTCGCGATAATGTCAGAGGGATTTATTCAATCTTCATGGTGTTTAAAGGAAACAGCATGGTTCTATGAATCCCTTCCACAAAAGAAGGCTAAATCTTCTCCAAATTGGTCTCCGGTATTCAAACTTGATAGGCAAGAAATCGACCGCGAACGAGAAGTTCCGCAAGAGTTGCTAGAGTTGCACGGCCTTACAGCATATAAGTTCTACATAAAACCGGACGGCGTTACTGCTAAGGAGTTACGCCATGACCACAAAGAAGAGGCGCGTGAAGAGCTTCGGGCCAAGATTGATGATGTTGCACAAGACCTTGCTAAGTTTTTGAAGGCGGTTCGAGAACAAGTCAATGAGCAGTTGAAACCTTATCCACCGCCTCTTGTTGCTCCAGGAACAGGAGTTTATTTAGCAGAAGCTATGCTAGACCGCGATCGCGATCGCAGCTATCTCAGGCGAGAGCTAGAGCAGTGGGGCTGTACGGTTTTTCCAGATCAGCCTCTTCCCAGTGACCCAAGCCAGATTAAGGCGACGATTAATGAGTACCTTAGATCTAGTTCACTCTCAATTCATCCCTTAGGGGCGTGGTACAACGCCTTTGAATCTATGCAAGTAGAGCTTGCCCAGGCTCACAAGCGCGATCGCACAAACTTCTCTTACTTGATCTGGCTACCTCCTCAACTAGCGATTCAAGATGAGCAACAGCGTAAATTCATTCAATTGCTGGAAAATGTTTCGGAGCCACTAAAGATTGCGTTAGAAGAATTCAAAGAAATTGTGTCTGAGCAGTTGATTTCACAGCAACCTAAGCCAGATCGACAGCAAAATGAGCAAAGTGAGTCATCTGATTTAACTCATGTGTATTTGATTTATGATCAGCGCGATCGCCAGGTGGCTGAGGCGCTGGAAGACGCTTTGTGGGAAGCTTTAGAAGAGCGAGGAGTTGAGGTGATTATTCCTGTTTTTGAGGGAGATGTAACGACGATCCGGGAACATCATCAAGCTAGCCTCCTTCAGAGTCAGGCTGCAATTATTTACTGTAGTGATGCCAGCCTTGATTGGCTCAGAGTCAAGCAAAGTGATTTACGCGGTGCCAGCGGTCGTCACATTAGCAAAAAATTTATTTATATCGGTGGCTCAGAAACGCCTCAGAAACGTCGCTATCGTACCGCAGAGGCTCAAGTTATTCACAACTTCGGGAGCTTTTCCCATGAATGCTTTGAGACAGAAGTGATTCGCCCCATGGTTGAGGGCTAGAAGGCGATCGCAATGGTTGAATCTTCAGTTCCATTCAATCCATTCCCCGGATTACGCCCCTTTCGCACCAGCGAAGACTACTTGTTTTATGGTCGAGAAGGTCAAATTGATCAACTCGTCAGAGTCTTAAGCGACACGCGATTTTTAACGGTGGTTGGGGTGTCTGGAAGTGGAAAATCATCCTTGATTCGGGCTGGCTTGATTCCGGCTTTGCACGGAGGGTTTATGGCAACCGCAGGCTCAACCTGGAGAATTGCAATTTTGCGCCCTGAAGATAACCCCATTCGCAACCTGGCGCGATCGCTCCATCAAGCAGGACTGTTTTATCCTGATGAAGAAGACCCTGAGATCTCTGTAGATGTTTTAGAAACTTTGCTGCGGCGCGGTTCGCAGGGGTTGCTGGATGTAACCTGGCAAGCTCAATTGCCTGAAGCCACTAATCTGTTGGTGCTAGTCGATCAGTTTGAGGAATTGTTTCGGTTTAAACAGGAGAGCGATCGCCGTCATGCAGCGGATGAGGCGGCGGCCTTTGTCAAACTGTTGCTCAATACTAGAGGTCAGCGAGAGCTTCCCATTTACATCATTCTCACTATGCGGTCAGACTTTTTGGGGGAGTGCGCTCAGTTTCGGGATTTGCCAGAAGCGATTAACGCAGGGCAATATCTGATTCCACGCATGACTCGCACTCAAATTCGGGCTGCGATTGAGCAACCTGTTGCGGTTGGGGATGCAACCATTACGCCTCAGTTGGTCAACAAACTGCTCAATGCAGTGGGTGACAACCCTGACCAATTGCCAATTTTGCAACACGTGTTAATGCGAATATGGGACATCTGGGCCGCAACACACCAGCCGGATGAACCGCTTGATCTAGAACACTACAAACGCACTGGGGGAATGGAATGCGCCCTTTCAAACCACGCAGATTTAATCTATAGGGAGTTGAGCGATCGCCAGCAAAAGATTGCCGAGCTTCTCTTTAAACGACTCACCCAACGCACCCCAGAAGGGCAAGACACGCGCGACCCTGCTCGACTGGGGGATATTTGTGCCATTGCCAGAGCCACTGAAATGGAAGTGATTGCAGTGGTTGAAGCTTTTCGGGCAGAGGGGCGATCGTTTCTCATGCCACCCGTTGATGAAGCTGAAACTTTAAGCGTAAACTCGTTGCTTGATATTTCCCATGAGAGTCTGATGCGGCTGTGGCAACGGCTGAGAACCTGGGTTGCAGAAGAGGTAGAGTCAGCCGAAGCCTATCGGCGGCTAGTTCACGCGGCTCAGCGGCATGAAAGTGAGCAAGGAGAACTGTGGACAGGAATCGATCTAGCCAGCGCCTTGAGATGGAAAACAGAAGCGCAGCCTGATGAGATCTGGGCAAGGCGATATCACCCTTTGAATTCTTCTGCTATTTTTCGACAGTCGATTGACTTCCTCAACAAAAGTGAGCAAAACCGTCTCTATGAGCTAAATCGGGAGCGGCGCATTGGCATTAGCCTGATTGTCCTTTCGTTGGCGACTGCACTGGCTGCCGTCCTGGCTTCTTTGCAATACGTCAATGCTCAAAGATTTCAACTGGAATCTAAAAACAGTTTGCTCACCAGCCGTTTATCTAGTGCTGAAGCAACTTTTGCCCTGAATGATCAGCTTGCTGCCCTCGTTATCGCCTTGCAGTCTGGTGAACAGCTTCAACAGCCTTCCACCGTAAGCTCTGATATCAAATTGTCGGCAATTGCTACCCTTCGCCAGATTGTATATGGCATTCGAGAGCGCGATCGCTTCATTCACGGGATTCAACCGGATAATTTTCTGGATGAGAAAAAGGGATGGGTTTATAGTGCTAGCTTGAGTTCTGATGGGCGCTGGATGGCTTCAGGCGGTGGTGATTTTACAGTCAAGCTCTGGTCAACCGATGGAACACGGTTCTATACCCTAGAGGGACATACGGATGCCGTTCATGATGTTGCTTTTAGCCCAACCGAGCCTCTGCTTGCCTCTGCGGGTGCCGATAATGTCATCCGACTATGGCGACTCGACGGTTTACCAGTTCGCTTAATTGGCACTCCTAAGACGACCGATGAACTCAGGTTAGTTATCGAAGCTATCAGCTTTAGCCCAGACGGAACTTTGATTGCAGCGGCTCAAAGGGACGGTACAGTGATGCTCTGGGATATCAGTGGTAATTTAGTCAGAACCTTTTCCGGGCATCAGGGATGGGTTCATGGAGTAGATTTTAGTCCGGGGGGCGATCGCCTCGTTTCTGGTAGCGCAGACGGTACAGTCAAGCTGTGGGATATCAGCGGCACTCTGCTAAAAACCTGGAACCACGATGAGTCTGTTCAAGATGTTGCCTTCAGCCCAGATGGGCAGCTAGTCGCCTCCGCTGGGAATGACAATCACATTAAGCTATGGCAGGTAGACGGCGAACTTGTCAGAACTTTAGTGGGACATAGCGATTTCATCTATGGCGTAAAGTTTAGCCCTGATGGAGAGGCGATCGCCTCCGCTAGCACCGACCGCACGGCTAAACTCTGGAATGCAGCCGATGGCACTTTGCTTGATACCTTTCAGGGACACCGTAACGTCATCCAGAGCATTGATTTTAGCGCTGATGGAGAAACTCTCATTTCGGCTGGGTTTGACAATACAGTTCGATTGTGGAGCCGCACCCGCACTGACCTTGAACGAGTGGAAAATCCTGAAGGCATTGAGATCAGGAGTGTCAGCATTAGCCCGAATAATCAACTGGTTGCCTTCGCCGATGACAATGGCACTGTAAATCTTTGGAATACCGCGACTCAAGCTTTCCTGGAACCTCTAGAAGAACACGAAGCCGAAGTTTTCAGCACAGCTTTTAGTTCAGATGGGCAATACCTCTTAACGGGGAGTCTCTATGGTACGGTCAAGCTCTGGAAGATAGGTGAAAGTAAGTCTCTGCAAACTTTAGAGATCCAGGATTCTGGACAAAATAATTCTGGACAAAATAATTCTGGACAAAATAATTCTGAGCAAAACAGAGATACAACTTACAGCGTGACATTTCACCCAGACAAGGAGCTAATTGCTGGTGCTAGTTCAAACGGAACGATTACCCTATGGGACATAGACGGTAGACTGCTTCGCAGCTTTCAAGCTCATGAAGGAGGAATCTATGGGTTAGCCTTTAGCCCAAACGGTAATCAGATTGCATCTGCCAGTGAAGACCAGACCGTTAAACTTTGGAGCCTCGACGGTCGGCTACTCACGTCCTTTACTGGACACCAGGACTGGGTTTATAGCGTCAGTTTTAGCCCGAATGGACAAGAAATCGTCTCTGCTAGCGCCGATAGAACGATTCGCCGCTGGCGACTAGATGGCGCTTTAATCGGACGACCTCTACGCGGACATGAAAATGCGGTGAGCAATGCCATATTTGCCCCCGATGGAAACACGATTGCTTCGGCTAGTTATGACAATACGGTCAGACTCTGGAGCCATCGGCAAGGAACACTGCTCCGCACACTTGAAGGACATGATGACTTTGTGTACAGCCTGAGCTTTAGCGCTGATGGTAAAACACTGTCCTCTAGCAGCGCTGACGGATCGGTTATTTTATGGAACCTGGATTTAGAAAATCTAATGAATCGAGGCTGCCAGTGGGCATTTGCCTATATTCAAAAGAATCTTGGCTCCGATGAAGATGACTCATCTGTCTGTAGCGATCGCCCATCCTAAACTCACTTTTGCTGGTTTACCTGATTCAGTCATCCATGAAAACACTCAAGCACAAGCAACATCGACTAATTTGCTATGCCGTTGGAATGCTAGTTATCTGGCTACATTTTTTTGCTGCTAGCGGGCTAACGCAAACAACTCCCAGCGACCCGACACCCATTGAGCCAAGTGAGCCTGCATCATGCGAACGTGCCCCAATCGCCAGTGATGCTGAGAATGATGTTGAGAATGCCGAAGCATATTATCAGTTGGGGTTTAGCCTGTTTGATGATAGATGCTACGAAGCGGCGATCGCGCCCTAACTCGTGCGATCGAATTAAATCCAAACGACAGTGATGCTTATGCCTGGCGAGGAGCAGCTTACGACGCACTAAATGATGTCGAAGCCGCGATTCAGGATTTTAATGTAGCCATTCAGCTAGATTTTTCACGAGTATTACGGGTGTGGCTAGAACAGCAACAACGCGGTGCGAGAGAAGAAGCAAATATGTTAATAAATCAAGGTCGTGATGACTGTGAGCCAAGCAGACCTCCAGAGACTCGTCGCACGGCCTTAGTAACTCTAGAACGAGCTCTAGAGTATTATGAACCGGGGAATCCGCTCAATGATGATGATGCTGGTCGAGCCTCAGTAGAAAGAGAGATTGAAGTGTGTCGGCGCAGACAACCTCGAAGCTTAAGCACGATCCACCCCAACAATTTCGGCTAAGGCATCGGCATACTGCTCCAAAGCCTGATTGAGTTCTTTCAATTCGCGCCGTAGCTGCGGCTCCTCCGTCCAGTTTTTTTCATGGGCTTGGGGGCTAAGGTTCGACGGACGTTCAGCTTCCCATGCCTGAAGCGCTGGATGCCACTTGGTGAGGAAGGGACGCAACCCTTTGTTGAGAACCGCGATCGCAATTCCGCCTACCGATTCCCGCGATGCCCCTACATCGGGGCCAGCTTCCCGCAAGATCTGCCGCATGATGGCAAACAGCTTATACAGGGAATCCATTGCCTCTCTCAACACGCCCTGATCTGCCTCAAGTTGCTCAACCGCAATTCGGGTCACTAACTCAACGTAGATGGCCCATGCGGCTCTCCGCTCAGTTGGGTCAGCTTCCCATTCTGCGCCACCAATTCCAAAAGGAAGATTGACTGAAACTTTCTTGAGTTTTGCCGGATCGTTTTTTGCCATATGCCCTTGTTCCATCCTTAGCACTTTACAAAAACAAAGTTAGGAGCATCCGTTTCTACTGCTGAGGTTAGACCATGCTGACTGACATTAACTCATCCGCCATGTCAAAGTTAGCGTTGACCGACTGCACGTCGTCCAGGTCTTCTAGCGCATCCATCAGTTTGAGCAGCGATCGCGCCTGATCCGGGTCGGTCACTTCTACAGAATTTTGAGGAATCCAGCGCAGTTCAGTCTGGTGAATTCGGTAGCCCTTTTCCTGCAAAGCTTGGCTTAGGGTTTCTAGATGAGTCGGTTCCGTGAATACCTCAGCCCCCGTTGATTCGTCCACTTCAACCAGCTCGTAAGATTCTGCGTCGCCTTCCAGGGAGGCTTCCAGCAATTCATCTTCGTCAATTTCCCCAATTAGAGTAACCACGCCCTTTTGCTCAAACATCCAGCCGACGCAGCCCGTTTCTCCCAGATTGCCACCCGCTTTGTTGAATGCGGCTCGCAGGTCGGCGGCAGTGCGGTTGCGGTTGTCGGTAAACGCTTCGATCAGGACAGCTACGCCACCCGGCCCATATCCCTCATAGCGAATTGCTTCTAGCGCATCAGCATCCGCGCCGAGCTTGCCAGATCCTTTGGCGATCGCCCGCTCAATATTGTCATTGGGAATCCCAGCCGCTTTTGCCTTCTCAATCGCCGTGCGAAGCTGAAAATTGCCGTTGGGGTCGGGCACGCCGCTGCGAGCGGACACAATAATCTCCCGCGAAATTTTGGCAAAGGTTTTACCCTTCACCGCATCAACTCTAGCTTTTTGCCGCTTGATATTTGCCCACTTACTGTGTCCTGCCATGCGCTAACCAATCAATCATTTGAAGCAACATCCAAAACTAGAATAGTAAACCCACCGCAAGTTTGGCAGCTTAGGGACTTGCATAAAAATAAGATCCCTTATGTCTTATTGTCTAGAGTGATAGACTGACCTCTAAAACTGGCAGACACGGGGTATGTAGAAATGGGCAAAGGAAGGTTAGAAGCATTCAGTGACGGGGTGATTGCCATCATTATCACCATCATGGTGTTGGAATTGAGAGTGCCCCATGAGGCTGATTTAGCTGCGTTGCGTCCGCTAATGCCTGTCTTCCTAAGCTATGTACTCAGCTTTATCTACCTCGGCATTTACTGGAACAATCATCATCACCTGTTGCAGGCGGCTCGGCGCGTGAATGGTAGGGTACTGTGAGCTAATTTGCATTTGTTATTCTGGCTGTCGCTAGTTCCTTTTATAACAGCCTGGACAGGCGAGAATAACTTTGCGGCTTTGCCCGCTGCGCTCTATGGCACCGTGTTGCTGTGTGCGGCGATCGCCTACTTCATCCTTACCCGCAGTCTAATTGCCTGTCAGGGAAAAGGTTCTGCCCTAGCCGTCGCAGTAGATCGAGATTTCAAAGGCAAAACGTCAATGGCTGTTTATGCTCTGGCCATTTTGCTTGCTTTTGTAAACTCATGGATTGCCTGTGCGCTATATGTTTTGGTCGCAGTTCTGTGGCTTGTCCCCGATCGCCGCATTGAGAAGGCTCTAACTCTATAAAAGCTGCTTCAGAACCACATTTTCTGGTTGCCTGGCAGACCTTTAAAGTCGTGGAATTCGACTCTGCTCAATCCACAATCTGTCAGGTCAAACTTTTTCTATTCTCTGAATTTCTAAATGAAGAATTGTTGAGATGCTTTCTATCTTTGCATCTAGACTTGTCAGGGACACAGGCTTCACCGCACTACTTCCAAACCTGGAGTGTACCCAATTAGCCACAGCCCTTTGCGTTGTAAAAGTTGACTCAGTAGCGTACAGACAAGACGTATAAGATTTGTAGATTTGGCTAAACAGAATTTTGATTGTTTAGAAATGTATGTTTTCTGAGAAATCCATTTTTTGCCTGTACTTAAAGCCATGACCTGTAGCCCTATGTTTTTGATACGTGGTTTCAGTTTTCCAGATGCGATTTGAATTTTCTCAAAGACTGAAATCTCCCAATAGCAAAGGTTTTAGACTTCTATAGGTGTAGAGTTCAAAATGAACTGAGTGCTTTTTCTAAGAATGATTCTGTTGAAAAGGTTGAAATAGATTGTCTCTACTGTTTCTCTATCTCTGCGGGATGACTATCCCTGATTTAGGTTTATCGCTCTAGGTTGATTCGAGTGTTAAAGGCAAACGAATACTGTAGGAGCATGGCTGCTGAACGGGTCAAATAAACCCTTTACCAAATTAGCAACGAACTGGTTTCTTATCGGTAGTTGCATTGCCAAGTTTCCTTAAAATGCAGAATTAGCGAGGACATTCGACTATGAAGCTTTCAAATCTCACTAAATTGGCTGGAGCCAGTGTTCTGACGTTAAGCCTAACTATGCTGTCTCTGGGTGCGCCTGGATTAGCTCAGGACGCTCCTGCGGTTGAAGACACCACAACAATCACCGAAACTGAAGTAGAAGGCGATCGTGACTTCGACTGGGGTTGGCTAGGTTTGTTGGGCTTGATTGGCTTGGCTGGTTTGGCTCGTAAAAATGAAGAGCCTGCTACCCGCTACCGTGAGCCGGATGAAGCGAGCCGTCCTTCTACACGCTATTAAGCACCGCTATTTAAGGACTGTCTAAGCGGCGGAAGTAGAGGCCGATCAGCAGAACAATGGGGTCTTGGGTTGCTTCCTGAGACCCAATCGTTAAGTTTTCTGAAAAATTTTTGATAGAGATCAGACCTTTAAACGAAGGAAATAAGCATGAAAAGCACTGACATTTCTAAACTTGTCAAATCTGGACTTCTAGCGACCAGCCTAATTTTATTACCCGCTGCTCCGTCTGCTCTGGCTCAAACCGAAGATACAAATAATCCGACTGTAGACACGACTCCGTTTCAAGAGAGTGAGGATGATCCTGGAAACTGGGGCTGGCTGGGTCTAATTGGGCTGGTTGGTTTGGCAAATCTGTTTCGTAAACCTAAGACCACCACGACCTACCGAGAGACAGATCGGGGAACGGATGTAGCAAGCGGCACGAGCTATCGCGAGTAGCAGGATTCCTTTCCCCGAAAGGTGCTTGGTGTCATAACCGAATTAAGTTTTTATATCGCCAGTTCTGATTCTTGTCAGGGCTGGCGTATTTTGTAGTAACGGTTACTCAGCATTCAAACACCCGTATGATTCCTTCTATTCCTGGTGTTTCTTCGTCTCATCAGGGAGCTAGCTGGGGAGGTGCGATCGCCTCACCCAACCCCTCTGTTGTTTTCACGGTCGGAACGTTTGCCATCGGAACGTTGCTCATCGTCGGCACCGCTGCCACTCCAGCCGCCGCTCAGTCTATTGTGCCTGCCAATGATGAAACGGGAACTCGCGTGAGGGTTGATGGCGATCGCTACATCATCCGGGGCGGGCAGCTTTCAGAGGATGGAGTCAATCTCTTCCAGAGCTTTGAGCGGTTTGGGCTGAGCCGCAATGAAATCGCTTTGTTTCGCTCTGACCCAGCGATTCAAAATATTTTGGCACGGGTAGTAGGCGGCGATCCTTCTTTAATCAACGGCTTGCTTCAGATTACAGGCGGCAACTCAAACCTGTATTTGATGAACCCTGCCGGAATTCTGTTTGGTGCCAGTGCGCGGCTGGATGTGCCTGCGGCATTTACCGCTACAACGGCCAGCGGAATTGGGTTTGAGCAAGGCTGGTTTAATGGCTCAGGGTCAAATGACTATGCCCGTTTGGTGGGTACGCCGACTCAGTTTGCTTTCACGATGGCGGAACCGGGGGCGATCGCCAACGCAGGCAACCTCAGCGTTTCTGAAGGTCATTCCCTCACCCTGCTGGGTGGCAGCGTCACTAACACCGGAGAACTCTCCGCACCGGCGGGGCAAATTACCCTGACCGCAGTTTCTGGGGCAAATCGGGTACGGTTGAGTCAGGTAGGGCATTTGCTCAGCCTTGAGATTGAACCCATTGCAGCTAATGCTCAATCCAATCAACCTGCCTCCTGGACTCTACCCACTGCCTCTCTGCCTGAACTGCTCACCGGGGGAAACGCCAGCAGCGCAACTGGGCTACGGCTCAACCCTGATGGGGAAGTCGAGCTAGTTGGCTCTGGCATTCAAATTCCCGATCAGGCGGGAGTGGCGATCGCATCCGGTAATCTAGACGTTTCCTCAACCGCTCCCGGTCAGGCTGGCGGCACGGTTCACATCCTGGGCGATATCGTCGGGTTAGTAGAAGCCAACATTGATGCCTCTGGTCAGGGTGGCGGCACGGTGCTAGTTGGTGGCGACTATCAGGGAGAGGGAAGCATTCCAACGGCTTCGCGTACCTGGGTTAACCGCGATTCTATTATTAGTGCGGATGGGGGCGATCGCGGCAATGGGGGTCGGGTAATCATCTGGGCAGACGAAACAGCCGCCTTTCAAGGCAGCATCAGCGCTCAGGGGGGCGAAATTTCTGGCAATGGGGGCTTTGTGGAAGTGTCGGGTCGCGAAAACCTGATTTTTAGAGGCAGAGTCAACACCAGTGCTAGCAACGGTCAAGCGGGTACTCTACTGCTCGATCCGGTAAACATTACCGTTGTGGCAGGCACAGGCGGAGACGATGATGCTCAATTGCTGGATAACGGCACCATTTTGGCAGATGAGGGTGCCCCCAATGAATCATTCACAATTTCTGAAGCAGCGCTAGAAAATGCCATTTCCTTTGGCAACGTGCAGCTAGAAGCAACCAACAACATCACAATTGAGCCGCTTTCGGACGGCGTTCTGACTTTATTTGATTTTGAAACGTTTAGCCCCGCCACGATTCAGTTTCGAGCCGATGCTGATGGCGATGGCGTGGGTAACTTTTCAATGAGTTTGAACGACACGCTAGACACAAACGGCAACGATTTGAGCATTTCTGGTGCAAGCCTGCTGCTGGGCAATGTTAATACCTCAAGCGGTGGCAATGGCGGCAACGTGACGCTGAATGCAGCCCGCACAATTCGAGTTAACACGATCAATGCTCAAGGCTTTGAAGGCACAGGCGGAACGGTGGACATCACCGCAGGTCGTCTATTTCGGGTGTTGGGCAGTTTTGGCGATCGCAATGAAATCAACGCCAGCATTTCCACATCGGGCTTGAGCGGCGGTGGCTCCATTAGCATTCGACATGATGGCGGTCGCACAGAAACTCCCTTCACCATCGGCACCGCTAACCCCACCAATGGCACTGCTGGAGCCATCACCACAGGCGAAGCAAGCCTCACTGCTGCCGATTCTCCCATTCCTGGTGTCGAATTTGCACGGGGCAATATTCAAGTCCTCACCTCTGAAGCCACGCCGACTCCAACTCCTGCACCCACACCCACACCTACACCCACACCCACTCCAACTCCAACTCCAACTCCTACACCCACACCCACACCCACCCCATCCCCGCCCACTCCACCTTTTACCGAAGGTGAACTTCTTCCTGTTGATCCGCTCAGTCCAACGCCAGAACTGGTAGACCGATCGCCCATAACCATTGACACGGCGATCGCTTCCCTTGAAGAGAACTTTACCCAGGAATTTGAGGGCTACTTGGGGTTGGAGAACACGCGCCTGCGATCGCTTGATGAAGCACAAGAAATCTTACAGGAAATCGAAGACGCTACGGGAGCCAAACCTGCTTTCGTCTACGTCAGCTTTGTGCCCGAATCGCTTAATCTGCTGCCAGGAAACTATGCTCCTCAGGACAGCGATCAACTGGAACTGGTCGTCGTGACCAAAACAGGGTTAACGCGCAGACGAGTTCCAGAAGCCACTCGTGCCCTGGTTTTGGCTACCGCCCAGGAATTTCGGGGGCAGGTAACAAATCCCAGAGGAACGCGCAGCACAAGCTACCTGACATCGGCCCAGCAGCTTTATCAGTGGCTCGCTGCCCCAATGCAGGCTGATTTGCAGGCTGAAGCAATCAACAACCTGGTGTTTTTGCCAGATGTGGGATTGCGATCGCTCCCCTTCTCCGCCCTGCACAGCGGCGAACAGTTCCTGATTGAGCAATACAGCGTTGGCTTAATGCCCAGTTTGAGCCTGACTGATACCCGCTACGTCGATATCAAAGACGCTCAAATGCTGGCTATGGGCGTTTCTGAAAGCACTCAAGGACAAACCCCACTGCCCGCCGTGCCAGTCGAGCTTTCCACCGTCGTGCTAAATCTCTGGCGCGGCAGAATCTTCCTCAACGATCGCGCAACCCTGGACAATCTGCGTCAAATTCGTACCGAGCAGCCGTTTGGCATCATTCACATGGCAACTCACGCTGACTTTGTAGCGGGCCCAGTCAACGACTCCTACATTCAGCTTTGGAATGACAAACTGCGAATGGATCAGGTGCGGCAGCTTGGCTGGAATGACCCACCCGTAGAAATGCTGGTGCTAAGCGCCTGCCGCACTGCCCTGGGAGACGCACAGGCAGAATTGGGCTTTGCAGGGCTAGCCGTCCAGACGGGAGTTAAAACAGCAGTTGCAAGCCTCTGGTATGTCAGCGACACCGGAACCGCCGCCCTAATGACGGGCTTCTATCAATCGCTGAGTACCGCTCCCATTAAGGCAGAGGCACTGCGGCAAGCCCAGATCTCGATGGCGCGGGGTGAAGTTTATTTAGAAAATGGCCAGTTGCTCGGGCTGGAAGGCATTGAAGGCTTAACCCTACCTTCTGCCAACTTAAATATCAGCAGCCGTGAATTGTCACATCCCTATTACTGGGCAGCATTCACGATGATCGGCAATCCCTGGTAAGAGGCTGTGAAATCCTTATGGAAAATTCATGTAGCAGCTTGTATTTATACCTGGGGAAAGATTTGCTTCATGCTAATTTGGTAGACAAAAACACTGAATTTTTATGCTGGGTCAAGTTATTGGAAGTCGCTACCGAATCTTTAAGCACCTGGGAGGTGGTAGCTTTGGTCAAACTTACCTGGCAGAGGATGCGTACATCCCCGAAGATAATCTTTGCGTCGTCAAGCAGCTTAAACCCCAGTTCACCGACCCGCTGACGCTACAGGTTGCTCGACGACTGTTTGAATCTGAAGCCAGAACTTTACACAAACTGGGCAGTCATGGGCAAATTCCCCGGCTTTTAGCCCACTTTGAGGAAAATCAGGACTTCTACCTGGTGCAAGAGTTTATTGAAGGACACGATCTGAGCCGCGAACTGCTGCTGGGCAAGCAGTGGTCAGAGGCAGACGCGATTCGACTGGTGTGGGAAATTCTCGAAGTTCTCAGCTTTGTGCATCAGCATCAGGTAATTCACCGTGACCTCAAACCCTCCAACATTCGGCGGCGGCAGCGGGATAATCAGCTTGTGCTGATTGACTTTGGTGCGGTCAAGCAAATCAGCACTCAAGTTGTCACCTCCCAGGGCAAAACAATGCTGACGGTCGCAGTCGGCACAATGGGCTACGCGCCCAACGAACTGCTCAGCGGTAAACCTCGCCTGTGCAGCGACATCTACGCGGTCGGCATGATGGGCATTCAGGCTTTGACGGGGCTGTATCCAACCGAGTTGCGAGACGATCCGGCGACGGGTGAACTGGTTTGGAAAGACGGAGTTAACGTCAGCCCTGAGTTAGGTGAGATTTTGGATGGCATGGTGTGTTACGACTTTCGCCAGCGCTACCAGACGACTCAAGATGTCATGCAGGCGCTAGAACCCCTGATGGCAGGCACTCCGTCTCACCAGGTCGCCTTTCCGCCTGTGACTCAACCGCCTGAAGCAGCACCGCTTACCGCTCCCGCCTCTACTCCGTCGGGCAATCCTCTGCCCCCGACAGAAGTCAGTCCTCAACTGCCAACAATGGCTGAATCAGACTCAGCCGCAGTTCCCGTCGCTGCTATTGGCAGTGTGCCTGCAACTGAGGTTACGCCTGTTGAACCTGATTCTGCTCAGCCCTCGTCCGTCGCCGTCTCTGCAGCAACGAGTTCTTCTGCGCCAACGGTACCTGTGACTGCGCCGCCCTCTGCACCGCCCGTAACTCAGCCCGTAACTCAGGTTGAAACGATATCCACTGAGGCGAGTCAGGGTGAAGTATCTCCCTCCTCGCCGCCAACCGTGCCCCTGACAGAACCGCCCTCTGCTTCAGCGCACGTGCCGCCAACGGTGGCTTCTGTTGTCTCTGAGGGAACAGTGGTGCAGTCTCCTCGCGGCCGCTGGAAATTGCTGAGAATGGGAGTAGGGGTGGCGGCGGCGATCGCCACTGCATTCGTCGGTATGAACTACTACAGCCAATCTCAGCGACAGTTTGCCCTCGGACAGATTGCCTCTCTCAAAATGGCAGGAAACCATGAAGAGTGCGTTCGTAGTGCGATGGCGCTAGCTGGAGATGCAGAAGCCCAGCAGTTGCTAGGCGATTGTCAACTGGCTCAGGCTCAGGCATTGGCCGCCAACAATCAGCTTAAGGATGCAATTCTTGCGGTCAGCGAAATTGCTGAAAATCACTCTGCCTATGAGGAGTCACAGCGTCTAGTGGGTGAATGGTCTGAGCAAATTCTGCAACTGGCGGCAGATCAATATCAGGGTGGAAAGTTAGAAAACGCGATCGCAATGGCAAACGCGATTCCTGAAAATAGCTCAGTCTATGAGCAGGCACAGGCACAAATCGCCTCCTGGAATCAGGCATGGGGAACCGATGAGGGGCTGGTGAAATCGGCTCAGGAAGCGATCGATCGGGGGGAATGGCAGGCGCGATCGCTGAAACCGAAAAAATCACTAACCGCTACTGGAAACAGCAAGCAGCCCCCATCGTAGAAAAAGCCAACACTGAAATTACAGCCGCTGAGCAAAGAGCCGCTGAGCAAAGAGCCGCCGAGCAGGAATCTCCCCAGCAGCGTCAGTCCCAACCTAGTCGGCAATCCCAACCCCGCCGTCAATCCCAACCC
>JAAUQZ010000064.1 GCA_012033355.1 Leptolyngbyaceae cyanobacterium RM1_406_9
TCCCCTCCAAAGAATGGTAGAAGAAGCAGACCGACTCGACCGCGACCATCGGGGTAACGTCGCATGAGGCGATCCGGCCCCACCGCCGTCCCTTCCCCCCCGCCCCTAGAAGCAAGCGCAGGTAAACTCCCCTACTCTCTGATCTCCCGAACCACCCGACAGGGATTGCCCACCGCTACCACGTGAGCGGGAATGCTTTTCGTGACAACACTACCTGCGCCAATGGTGGTATTGTCGCCAATTGTCACGCTAGGGCAAACGATGACTCCGCCAAAAGGTTAACGGTTGAGTTAGCTCGCTTTTCTTAGCACAATGGGTGGGTTGTCTTCTCCTTTTGTGACCAGGGCGATCGTTCCATCTGGCTGAAATCGGCCAATCATTTCACTCCCATTAGTTGTGAAAACCACAGCATTTTCCTGTTCGCGGACAAGTTCCAGGGATTTGCTAAACGGCTGATCTAGCAGTACACCAGAGTAAAGACCCTGTTTCCAGTCGAACGTCACCGTCATCAAATCTGACGACCAGGTTCCTTCTAGCTGTTTGTAAAGCGGTGTTGAGGACTGTTCCTGTTCGGGTGAGGCAGCGCTAGAGGAATCTTCGACGGGGACGGAAGCAACAGGGGTTTCTAAAAGCGGAAATGACGAAGGCAACGGAGACGAGGAGTCAGAACCGATTGAGGTCGAGGTCGGAGCAACTGATGCAGGCTCTACAGAACTGACTGCGCCGTAGACAATGCCGCTAGTCGCGATCAGCCCTAGCAACCCTACCGCCAGTGGTTGAATCTTCATGAGTCAGCAACGAATGTTATTGTGTGCGAACGATGGGCGAGATAGCGACGCTTCAGTGATGCGGTCGAGCTTGTCTAGCAATTGAAACGAGATGCATTCAGAACGGCCACAAGTGTCAGCAAACGTTTTGGTTCAACACTCAATCGCTTGAGTTTAGGGACTGTGACCTGCAAAACTAAGTTCCACAAACTCGACCTAAAAAGTGCAGCGTAAAAAGCACACTTTGTACGTTAGTACGCTTCTCACTACCTAATCGGATGCCTATCCGCAGGGCTACTGTGTCGAGCAGTACACTTTTGCGCCATTTCAACTGCACGTCGTCCGGCTGAAATGGCGCTGTCGAATTCACGTTACAAGCAAGGTCTTTTATGGTTCTATCCTGGCTCCTGGCAGGACTAGCATCGCATCTCCAAAGGAATAAAAGCGGTAGCTGTGGGCGATCGCCTCTTGATATAGCGCCAACAGTCGCTCCCGCCCAATCAAAGCGCTGACCAGCATCAGCAAGCTGGACTTGGGCAAATGAAAATTGGTAATCAGCCCTTCCACTACTCGCCATCGATAGCCGGGGTAAATAAACAGATCGACCTTACCGCGATAGGGCTGAAGCGTTCCTGACTGAGCCGCACCTTCCAGGGCACGAGTAACAGTGGTGCCAACCGCAAAGACGCGCCCGCTCTGAGCCTGGGTTTGACGAATTTTCTCTACGGTTCAAGGGGGACTTCTACCCACTCTCCATGCATTTGATGGCGGGTGATATCGTCAGCTTCTACGGGGCGAAATGTCCCCACTCCAACGTGCAGCGTGATAAATGCCTGAGCTATTCCTTTTGCCTCAAGCTGAGTCAGCAGTTCTGGCGTGAAGTGTAACCCTGCGGTGGGGGCAGCGACAGCACCGGGGCGATCGCCATACACCGTCTGATACTGTTCTGGATCGGCTTTAGATTCAGTGATGTAGGGCGGCAGAGGAACCTGGCCCAACCGCTCTAGCGCCTGGTAAAGGAACTGTCCTTCCGGCAAGTTAAATTGAATGATGCGTCCGCCCGTCCGCTCATCCGTTGATAAAACCTCTGCATTTAACGGCAGCCCAGACTGCACGTTGCTTTCCTCCAGACCTTCCTCCAGCCCAAATTGAATCTGCGCTCCTGGCTTGAGTCGTCTACCTGGCTTGACGAGTGCCAGCCAGCGGTTAGGCTGCTGTTCTTCTAACAGTAAGACTTCTACTTCAGCGCCTCCGGGTTTGCGACCGTAGAGACGAGCAGGAATTACACGGGTGTTATTCAGCACCAACAAATCGCCGGGTTGAAGCAAATTGGGCAAATCGCGAAAAACGCTGTGCTGGTGCGCGGTCTGTGAAGCAACAACGAGCAAGCGGGCGCTGTCTCTGGGTATAACGGGGTTTTGAGCAATTTGCTGCTCTGGCAATTGGTAGTCATAGGCGGTCAGTGACCAATCTGATGGGTCAAGGGGGGTAGGGTGGGGCGATCGCTCCCAGTTCTCACGTTCGTTCGTTTGCTCAATAGTCATCACTGTTTGACTTTAAGTGCTTGCACTAAGGGTTCTATCTTATAGGCTGCAATTGGGTCAAATTGGGTGAACCTCCCTACACTAGGTCGGGGATGATTCCCCTATTGGTTATTTATGATTCCATCCAAAATAAAGATGTAGCATTTGCCCGGACATCCAAACACTTATGGAATATCTTTATTACCTTGCAAATGCCAGCCTGACGTTGAGAGTTGTCGAACATCTCCACACTTCACCCTGGCTTCCAGTCCGCTTCATGACTGTGATTCACCAGATTGATGGCTGGGTAGTTAAGGTAAAGCTCACTCACAATCTGGACTCGCAGCAGCATGGAGATTTTCGCGCTTTTCTAAGCGAATTGGGTATCCCTTATGAACCCGAAATTCGCGTCAAAATGGCGCTTTGGGGACTAGAAACGGGACAGTCTCCCGTCGATGTGATGCACCGCTATCAGGTTGCTGTTGTCTCACATGGAAATCCCGATCGTGGCGAAATTGAAGAATTTCGCAAGCAGTTCGTTCACGGACTTGGCTATTGTCCAGAAACTCTGGCTTAGCCGTGAGCGAACAAGACTTTAGATCTTGAGAAGAGCGTAGCAGTGCTGCGCTCTTTTTAGTAGGCTTTAATTGAGGTACCAATCGAGTTTGCGATCGCTCTATCGACGAGATTGCAAGATCCTGGCTCCAATATCTATTTGGATCAAGCGATAGAGTTCATCTGAGGGCTTAGAATCATTCGGTCCACCTAATAGCCCCATCCAATTTCTCACAATTTGAATTGGTGTCATAATCAATCCCCACGGAAATCCCCACCAGCCTAGAAATAGCGAAAACAAACTGTCTTTCTATTTCTCGAGGAGGTCAGCAAAATCGCAGACCAAACTCGAAATGATGTGTGAACATCAACTGGGCCTCGTCCATTGCAGCGAGGGCAAGAGCCTTGATGTAAAATTCTGACCTGCTCTCTTAAATAGTCTTCAGGAATCTGATCAATGGCAACCAGCGCGTAACCATTCTGCTGACACGTTCGATTACAGAACCTATATCCATCAGCACGAACTCCGCCAAACAAGATATTGGTTCCGCAATAGTCACACTTTGCCATCTTGCTACCTTATGAAATTCATGTTTAAGACGAATGGTTCGATCTGCTGTGAGGCTGATCTGCTGTGAGGCTACGGCTTCACTCATTAGCGTATGCTGTATCTAGCTTAAACGCTGTTGCTCTTCCGGTCGTGTCTGCCAAATCTAGCTTAAACGGTTGCTAACGTCGCGGCTTGACGGCGAGGAATGTCATAAGTAAGGAAATCGTGAGCCATGATGGTGTTTGGAAAGATCGCCTGAGCTTCGGCCAGTAAATTTGTGAGGGCGATCGCATTTCCCGGTGCATAGCGAGGGCTAAAGTGGGTCATAATTAACTGCTTAGCTCCTGCCGACAGCGCCACCTGGGCCGCCATTGTAGAAGTCGAATGTAGCCGCTGATAGGCTAGATCAGCATCTTGATGGGCAAACGTCGCTTCATGCACTAGCACATCGGCATCCCGCGCTAACTCCACCGAATTTTCACAGAAAATCGTGTCCGTGCAGTAGACAAACTTACGTCCAATCTGAGTTTCGCCACATAGGTCAGCCCCGTTGATTTTACGTCCATCCGGTAAAGTAATCACTTCTCCCCGCTTGAGCTTGCCGTACAGCGGACCAGAAGGAATGCCCAGTGCCATTGCCCGCTCTACGTCAAACCGTCCTGCTTTATCTTTTTCCGAGATGCGATAGCCAAAAGCAGGCACCCGATGGGTCAGGGGGCTACAGCTTACCGTAAATTCCTCATCCTCAAATACCACTCCTGGTTGCACAGTGTGTACCTTCACCGGGTAGGAAAAATGAGTCTGGGAATAGCGCCCGCAGGCTCGCAGATACTCATTCAAGTGGGGCGGTCCATAAACATCAATCCGACTGGGATTACCCGCCAACCCACAGCTTGCCAGCAAACCCATCAAGCCGTAGATATGATCGCCGTGCATATGGGTGACAAAAATGCGCGTAATCTGGCTGATCTTAATGTCGCTGCGGAGAATTTGATGTTGGGTGCCCTCGCCACAGTCAAATAGCCAGGTTTCTGCTCGTTGCGGCAGCCGCAAAGCAATGCTAGAGACGTTGCGCGATCGCGTCGGCACGCCCGAACTTGTTCCTAGAAAAGTGATCTGCAAGATGAGTCAACCTGATTTCTGGCACAAATGCTTGGCACAAATCTCTTTGCCCAAATCTATAGTGACATAGGATGCAAATTCATCGCCGTGAATTCGAGCGAGTTCTAAAATTGACTCAAAACTGATCGAGATCACGGTCTTAAATTTAGGTCAAATTAGTCTATATTGAGCAGGGTTATTGCTTCTCTTCAGCTATTCCCTGGCATCGGCTGTTCCCTATCATTCGTGAATCCCTAAGTCCACTGCAAATCAATCGCTCTCAGTGTGAGGAGTCCGCAAGTTATGACTGGATGCTATGCCAAATCGCGCTGGTTTCGGCTTCAGCAATTTGCCCGTGTCGCAAAACATTCCTGGTGGTTTTCGCTGCTGCTGTGGCTGGTGGCGATCGCCCCTGCCTATGCCCAACGCTTGGAAATGCGCGTCGCCATTGAGCAAGGTGTATCTCAAATCGACGTGGGTAGCTCCACCAATGCTGTAGTACGTGATGGCGCTGGTCAAGTCCTGGCAAACATTCCCGCAATGGAAGCAAAGCAGGCAGAATCGGAAGCGGGTAGAGTGGCGATCGGCGACTGGCAAGCCAGCCAGATCTGGGTTGAGCCGAGTGACAATGGCTATGTCTGGATTGGCGACAAATGGTACCGTGGCCGTACTTTAGTGGTTCCCACCGGAAATGGGCTAACTGCTGTCAACTACGTCGATCTAGAACATTACCTTTACAGCGTCGTTGGAGCCGAAATGCCGACCAGTTGGCCCATCGAAGCCCTAAAAGCACAAGCGGTCGCTGCTAGATCCTATGCTCTCTACCAGCGCCAGACAGGAGCCAACGAAATCTTTGACGTAGGCGATACCCAGTCCTGGCAGGTCTATGGCGGCTTAGAAGAGGAAACAGTTAGCACCCAAACCGCCGTAGACCAAACCCAGGGGCAAGTCTTGACCCACAACGGGCAAATCATCAACGCCGTCTTCCACTCCTCATCAGGTGGACACACTGAAGACGTAGAAAGGGTTTGGGTCAGTCCACTGGCTTACCTGCGCGGCGTACCCGACTTTGACCAATATTCTCCTGACAGGCGGTGGGTCGCAGCCTTCTCGGCGGCCGATTTGCAGCAGCGAATTCCTGGACTGGGCAACATCGTTTCCTTTATCCCAGTAGAATTTACTCGCCCCAACGGACGCATTAGAAGAATGCAGGTTGTTGGAGAATCGGGTAGCCGCACCATGACGGGAGACGAAATTCGCCGCGCTCTGGGGCTAAAAAGCACCCTATTCTCAATCACCCCTCAGTTTGACCAGGTTGCCAGTGCGGGTGATACTGTTCCGGCTAGCCCAATTAGCTTTCAGGTAGTTGGCGGTGGCTTTGGTCACGGAGTCGGCATGAGCCAGTGGGGAGCCTACGGCATGGCGATGCAGGGGCAGAACTACCAGCAAATCGTGCGCCACTACTACACAGGCGCAATCCTGGCTCAAATCGAGGTGCGTTGATAGGTGAATGGGGCGATCGCGCTCCTTCACCTAAACTGAGGACGATCCTAATCCCGGTCTTCCTTAGAGCAACCAATTTTCTAGCCGCAGGGCGGGCACACGCTCAAACTCACGAGTGTTTGCTGTGACAAGGATCAGATCGAAAGCTAAGGCATGAGCGGCAATTAGGAGATCATTTGGGCCAATCGGTGTTCCTGATTGGCTCAAGTGAGTACGAATCACAGCATAGTGCTGGTCTACGGGTAGCTCCAGAGAGAGAACTGGCAAGATTTTAAGAATTCGTTCTAGTTGCTGAACAAGACGAGAGGAACCACTCTTAGTGGCTCCAAACTGAAGTTCGCACGCCACAATAATGTTCGTACAGACGTTCTCCTCTCCAACAGCAGCAATACGCTGGAAAATCAGACCTTGAGGATGCTTGACCAAATCTGACACGATGTTCACGATGTTGGTGTCAAGCAAGTACTGGTAGGTCATTGGGTGGTACTAAAGCGTAATGTCATCGAGGGGCATTAGTCCCTCATCTGTGTCAGAAAAATTATCTGTAATATCTTGTAGGGTAGTCAGCAAGGAAAGCAGAGAACTGGAAGAAAGGGGTTCAATGATTAAGCGATCGCCTTCCTTACGCAGCAGAACCTCTGTACCCGATAGAGCAAATTCATGAGGAATGTTTAGGACTTGATCCTGTCCATCTATTGACAAAGAGACGTGACATGAGTTCTGCATCAAATAACCTTTTGATTCTTGAAAGATCCTATAAAATCTGTAAAGCGTAATCCAAGAAACCTAAGGCTAGGCAAATCAAAGCCCTTGCTCTAGCCTGCGTCGCCATTCTGCGTCAATTTTGTCGGGGTTTGAGGCTTCTTGCTCCAGCAGGTCTTGCTCGGTGGTGTAAGCCAGGTTGTCTGCGGTGATCACGGTTTCGGCGGCAAATTGTCTGGCGTAGGCGATTTTACTCTGGATTTCGGGAGTTGACTGGTTCAACAGCATGGCTTGCTCTTGGCGCTGGCTATTGCGGGCTTCGATTTTTGGGTTTCGCCATCTGATCCAGACGTAGCGGATGAGCGGAATTCCCATGAAGGCGATGCCGTAGGTCAGTAGCAGCGGGTAGATGACATCGACGAAAGCAATTAGGCCGCCTATTTGCGCGACGAGGGCCTGGTCGGTGAGAAGGCTTCCCAGGAACAAGGCTCCGGCCAGGTTGGCAACGCCTAAACCAATGGCGATCGCCCTCTGCCCTGGACTAGCATGACTAAACTTCCACAAAGATTCCTTCAAGTAAGCCGCTACCGATCGGCTGCGGTTTTCCTTTGCTGTCACCTGTAGCTCTGGAAAGTGGTAAATGATTTGACCATCAGGGCTAACCTCTGGGCGACCGTTAAAGCGGCTGAGGACGGGCAGCATATAGTCTTCATATTCTCGGTTGTAGCCTGTGCCCAGGTCATCCAGATATGGGGCGACTTGCTCAGCGGCGATCGCACCTTCATTATTGCGAATCACAGTGGCGATCGCCTGCCAGCGGCGTTCTTCCAGGTCAGCATTAGGATTGCCGTCACCAAATAGGAAGGAGAAAACCGCCTCCAGAAAATTCATCTCATTTTCTGGCTCAACTCCGCGACGGGAGGTCGTCTGACGCTGGCGATAGTAAGACCGACGGCTGTAATAGTCAGGGTAAAAAATCCAAAACAGGTCAGGCCCAAACCAAAACCGGGGAATGAAAATAAATCCGCCGCCGCCACTATCTCGGCGATCGTCTCCGCCCTCCCGACTGGAATTCATCGCGGTAATTAGGACAAGAATCGAGATCGCGATCAGTACGAGCGACGCGATCAGCAAAATGCCAAAGGAGATACGAATTAGGTAAAACAAAATCTTCCAAATCTTGTCCCACCATTCCTGCAAACGCAGCCTCAAATATTTGTTCCGCAGTACCCCTCTGAAGTTGCGGGGAAAGAGATAAGCGATCTCTCCTGAGTCTGATACCTGAAGATGTCCCCCAGCCTCAGATGCCAGCGCCAGCAGATCGCGTTCAGCCAGCTTGATGTCCAAGCCTGATTGAGAAGCTACGTCGCCAATGGTGACGCGGTAATCCAGCTTCTCAACGGCTTGCATGACGATGGGATTTGGAGCCATGCCAATCTCTCTGTGAAAACTACGGGGTATACCTCCAGTATAGGATTCTGTTTTTCTGATCTACCCCATAGTAGAGCGATCGCTTTGCTTCTCCAATCAGCGCAATACTCGCTGAAAAGACATCACTCGCCGCCTGACCACTCGTTTAATCAAGGCAACCGCAGATAGTGTCCGATGATTGCGGTTTTGGACGCAGCTTTGTCTGGGTAGACGATTAGCGTAGGGTAGCGACATTTCGCCCTGCATCGCAGCCTCTTCGCCGATATCCTCTGCAACATCATTGCAAGGCACCCACATGACAGAGCCGTCTGGGAAGACGACAACCCCGTCTAACAGTGAGCCAGAAATTGCTTGCGCTTCTATTCTTGCAGAATTGCTTTTGACAAAATCGCTTTTAACCTCGTCAACATTCAAATCGTTGCTTAAAAAGCTGCCTGCAAACTGCTGTTTTGAGTTGGACATCATCACGAACTAGCTCCGTAGTTTTATAAAATCAAGAGAGGCAAGGTTTACCTGCCCCGACACGTGACGGAACACCCGTGAATGGCATTGTTTCAGGAACGTCCAACCCCATCAGCAATTGACTACTTTTCCCGCAGCAAAGCTGCTGCCTGTTGCTAGAACTCTTGATTTCAAGCTGACCAGCACTCGATCGATTCTCAATTACCCGCACCCCAAGATTAAATTTTAAGCGCTGCTGTTCTGCCAGGGAATCGATTTTGAGACATAATCTGCTCGGTTGCAACCATATGTCTTTGTAGCTGGAACGCTGCTCTCGTTGGACTTGGGTTTGTTGTATTTGAGAACAGTATGCGGGACTTGAAGACGGGAGGGGGTGATCATTCTGGGAGAAAGGTGTGACAATTTCTTAGAATTAGAGTGACTCATACACAAGGTTAGACGTGACCTGACTGGATAGGTTAGGTGATTTGGGTCACGCGATCGCCCTTCACCCGCGAAATTTAGTCTCAAGGTTCGGCATTAAATTAGTTAGTAAAGGGGCGATCGCCCTTTGTAAATGGGCTACTCTAAGCAGTTAGTCCTTACATAACAATCACTATCACAAGCAGCTATGCCTAGATCACAGCGAAACGATAATTTCATTGATAAGAGCTTTACGGTCATGGCAGACCTGATCCTCAAAATTCTGCCAGCCAGCAAAAGTGCTAAAGAAGCGTTTGCTTACTATCGGGATGGGATGTCTGCTCAGGCGGATGGCGAATATGCCGAAGCGCTAGCAAACTATGAAGAAGCATTACGTCTGGAGGAAGACCCCTACGATCGCAGCTATATCCTTTACAACGTTGGGTTAATCCACGCTAGCAACGGCGAACACGAGCGGGCACTGGGACACTACAACGAAGCGCTAGAGCTAAATCCCCGAATGCCTCAGGCCCTCAACAACGTCGCCGTAATTTACCACTACTTGGGCGAACGGCAGGAAGAAGCAGGCAATTCTGAAGCCGCTGAGCAATACTTTGACCAGGCAGCCGAATACTGGCAGCGGGCAATTCGCATGGCCCCCAACAACTACATCGAAGCTCAGAACTGGCTGAAAACGACTGGGCGATCGAAGATGGACGTATATTTTTAAAGGGATGAAGGGTGAGGGATGAAGGATGAGGATCTGTCACCGATAAGGTCGGTGCAGCAAATTGTCTTAATCCCCTACTCCCTACTTCCACCCCCCCAAACCCCAAACTCCCATGATTGATCGCGAACAAGTTCAAAAAGTAGCTCATCTCGCTCGGTTAGAGTTGACTCCTGATGAGGAGGAGCAGTTTACTGGGCAACTCAGCAGCATTTTGGAATATTTTGAGCAATTGAGTCAGCTAGACACGAGTGAAGTCGCGCCTACGGCAAGGGCGATCGATGTGAGCAATATCTCTCGTCCTGACCAGCTACAGCCCTGCGAAGACCGAGAAATTATTCTCGAAGGTGCGCCTGACCGCGATGGCGAATTTTTCAAAGTGCCCAAAATCGTCAACGCCGAGTAGCCGAAACTAATTCGATTTTTGTGAAATGTGGGTGTTCTGCCCGAATTTCACAAAAATCAGAACATACTCAGTAGCCCAGGAAGGGGAGTATTTCCCATGCGTCATGCTATTTCTATCTGCCTTGCGCTTGTGCTGTTGGTGCTTTTGAGTGCATGCAGTCCGTCGCCGAGTCCAGATGCGGTCAATCCTGAAATAGCTAATCCTGAAGCGGTTCGCCCATCTCCAACGGTAGGCTCAACCACAACTCCCTCTGAACCGATAGCCGATAGTTTGGATCGAAGTCCATCAGGGGATTCTGCTTCGGAGCTACCTGAGGCAGTGAGGCAGCGATTGAAACTGTTTTTGGCGGCTGAGACAGGAATCGAAGCTGAGGCGATCGCCTCCAGCAGTCTGAACCAACCGAATGGAATAACGCCTGCTTGGAAATTCCTAAGCCAGACGAGTTTTGCGCTGAGGTCATTACACCGGGATATCGCGTTGTGCTAGATACCCCCCCCGGAGAATATGTGGTTCACACCGACCAGTCGGGGCAAACAGTGCGTCTGGCTCAAACTCCTTGAGCTGACTCAGAAATCACGGCTATCGACGCAATGTGCATCTCTTCTAACCTGTCATCGGAAATCAAGCCAAATTAGGCTGAATTAGGGTGGATTGACTTGAATGTTGAAGTTGAGTTAGCCACAAAGCGAGATTGGGATAAGTGATCTCATCCGCAGTAAGCTGCATTCGGTTTTTCCCCCACTTCCTTTGGCCAGAGGTATCCCATGTCTAAGATCGTTTCGATCCATTCCTACCGAGGCGGAACGGGTAAATCTAACTCGACGGCTAATCTAGCTGCGACGATCGCCCGTCATGGCTACCGGGTTGGCGTGGTTGATACCGATATTCAGTCTCCTGGAATTCACGTTCTATTTGGGTTTGATGAAGACCAGATTGACCGATCGCTGAATGATTATCTGTGGGGTCGCCGAGCCATCCAGGAAGTTGCCTATGATGTCACCTCTATCTTGGAAGGGAAAGGCACTGAGCGCAGCAAGCTCTTTTTGGTGCCCTCTAGCGCCAAAGCTGGAGAAATTGCCCGTGTGCTGCGCGAAGGCTATGACGTGGGGTTGCTGAATGATGGCTTTCAAGACCTGGTGAAGTCGCTGAAGTTAGACTACCTGCTAATCGATACGCATCCAGGGCTAAACGAGGAAACGCTGTTGTCGATTACCATCTCAGATGTGCTGGTGCTAATCTTGCGGCCTGACCAGCAAGACTATCAGGGCACAGCCGTCACGGTAGATGTAGCCCGCAAGCTAGAAGTGCCCAAGCTATTAATGGTGGTCAATAAAGCACCGACGGTCTTTGATGCTGCTTTGCTCAAGCAAAAGGTTGAGGAAGCCTACAGCGCTGTCGTTGCTGGCGTGTTGCCTCACTCCGATGAAATGATGGTGTTGGCTAGCACGGGCATATTCTCAGTGAAATATCCACACCATCCTCTAACACAGATTGTGGAGGCGATCGCCCACCAAATCATGCACAAAAGCTAGTCTTCCAGCCGACTCTGCAAAGCAAAGATGGCGGTGGGTACTTTGCCTTTGAGCGCAATTTTGCCCAGCGATTTACAGCCAAACCGGGGAGCGATCGCCCCCTGAACCTGCTCCGTCATTAAAATTTGGGACTGAGTTGCCCGCACTGCTAACCGTGCCGCCGTATTCACCGGATCGCCCAGAATGTTAAATTCCCGCCTGCCTCTAGGCTCACCAATTTCGGCGGCAAATACAAACCCAGATGCGACTCCAATCCGGCAGACGACTTCTACAGGCTCACCTGTAACGCTCAGCGGCGGCAGTTTTGTCACAACTTCTCGAATGGCTACCGCCGTCTCAACTGCCCGAATCGCGTCGTCCATGTGAGCATTCAAAACACCGAAGTAGATTAAGACATCTGACCCAACCAGGTGATAGGTCACTTTTTGCAAAATCCCACCGTGCGATCGCACCGCCGCATCAATCAGGGTAAAGGTGCGCGAAAAGCTGCCAACTAACTCCGTGACTTCATCCGAGGTTGCTCGATCGATCGACTCTGGAAAGCCAACCAGATTCACAAAAACTACCGTAGCTTGCGGAAAGTCAGGCGGAATTTGTCGCTTTGCAGCACTTTCAACCAGCAGGTTTAGGATCGGTGCGGATAAATAGCTAGCTAGTGGCTCAATTCGCCCTACTGCCTCTCGAATTTCTGCAATCAGTCCCGCTGGGCTGCGGTCAAGCAAAAGCGTACTGGACAAGCGACGGCGACTCGGCGTAAGGTCATACTCCCCCAACTGCTCAGGCGTAAGGTCATCGCAAACCAGAACATGATCGGCATCCAGGGAATCAAGATGGAATTTAGTTTGGAGGCGATCGCCCACCCCTCCCGTCAAACAAATTCTGCCGATTTTACCTGCCCCCTCCGCCTGTTTTGCCCGCTGCACCGTACCCCCCAACAGCACGTGCGCCATTCGCATCGGCGTACCAATATCCGCTGTGAGAAAACGCCCCGTATGAATCCCCACCCGCATCCTTAACGGAAACTTACCCTGAAGTGTCTCAATATCGTCAAAATGAGCCATCGCCCGCTGCATTCGCAAACCTGCCCGCACCGCTTGCATCGCATCATGCTTTTGGGAATCTGCTAGAAACTGCACCAGCATTGCATCCCCGGTAAACTCCAGCAAATCGCCCCCCGACTTGCCAATAATCTCGATCATTTCGGAGAAATAGCGGTTCAGCACCTCCAGCAGCAGCAGCGCCCCCTGCTGCCCAAAAGCTGCATTTGCCTCCATCAGAGGCGTGAAACCCGCCAAGTCGGTAAATAGCAGCGTTCCCTCCTGCCAGGAATATCGCACTTCACCAGGACAGGGCGGAGACTCTAAAACCTGTCTGGGCATATAGCCGTGCAAAATATGCTGAAGTGTTCTCAAATGCTCAAACACCTGCATCAAGCTGTTAGGCAATGGCTCAACCCAAATTGCTGCATACAGGTTAGCAGGCAAAAGCAGCCGCAGTCGCAGCTCAATCGCCGCAAGGTCAGGAGCAGAGTCAAACAGCATCAAATTCTACAAAAGTTGAATATGAGAACCATACCAATATGCAAGAGGTGACTTTATGGTTTATGCTTAGAAGCTGGAGCCAGCAGTGACTCATCCAAATAGGGATAGAGTCACCTAATGGTATCAAACCTGCGGATGTGGCGGAATTGGTATACGCGCACGTTTGAGGGGCGTGTGGCTTTGCCTTGCGAGTTCGAGTCTCGCCATCCGCATTCAGAATGCGTTCAAATTTTTGTATAGATGCAGGCAGAACGTCTGCATCTATACAAAACTTAAATCAGTCCCGCATTCAGAGTTGAGAGGTATCTGTTGAGAACGGGGGATTTACGCCCTTTGTCGCTGAGCAAGGATTTGTCTCAACTTGCATTCTATTTGGGTAAGTCCAGAAGGCAATGCAAATTCATTCAAAGACAGATCGCGGATTGCCCTGTGCAAGTTGTCTGCGAGAGGTTTTATGATAGATAAGAAGATAAAGTTTTGTAAATAACATTGACCCCAGCTTTCAAATCGACCAGAGGTACTTTACTCTCTACTTCCTGGCACAAGCTTGATGCTCTGTGGCAGGGAGATGAAACTGTGGTGCAGCAAGGGTTGCCCCACGAGCAACTGGCACCAGCCTGGCAAATGCTGCTTTTAGGGGACGGTTCACCCACTCGCCACCTTCAGCTATTAACGGGTGAACCAACTGAGGTAGACGTAATCGATATGTCTTTAATCGGCGATGATCTGGACAACGCACCCGATCTGATTCAAAGAGTACCCGGACCCAGATTGCGTCGTCAGGTGTGGCTGCGGACGGCATCGGGGCAACGGTTAGCTTATGCCACTTCCTGGTGGGAGGCAAGCCACGTGGACGAATATTTGCAAAATCGATCGCTACCGATCTGGGCAAGCCTAACACGCTTGAGAACTGAGCTACACCGCGACGTACAGGGAATTTATTACGGCTATTCGACTGCTTTAGAACTCGCTTTTGAGCAGCAGGGACCCTTTTGGGGTCGTCACTATCTGTTCTGGCATCATGGACAGCCGCTAACGCTAATCTACGAGGTTTTTTCCCCCTATCTAACTCGGTACCTGGGTAATATGCCCTAAAATCGAGGGCTATTGCCTCAGTCCACCCCTGGATGCCCAAATACCACCCCATTTCTCCAAGCGCACCTGCAAACAGCGCTTTAGAACTGCCGCAAGAACCTCAGATCGCTGGCATACAAACGACGAATATCATCTAACTGGTGCAACACCATTGCAAATCGCTCTACGCCAAATCCGGCTGCAAACCCTGTGTATAGTTCAGGGTCATAGCCCACCGCTTTCAGTACATTTGGGTCAACCATGCCGCAGCCCAGCACCTCCAGCCAGCGACCGCGCCACCGCACATCTACTTCAGCAGACGGCTCCGTGAATGGGAAGAAACTGGGGCGAAAGCGGATTTCTACATCGCCAAACATCGATTCCAGGAAAACTTTAATCGTGCCCTTCAGGTCGGTGAAAGTTAGCCCTTCGTCAACCGCCAGAATTTCAAGCTGATGGAACACCGCAGAATGGGTCGCATCTACCGTATCTCGCCGGTAGACACGCCCCGGAGCCGCCACTCGAATCGGCGGATCATTTGCCTCCATGTAGCGAATCTGTACTGAGGAGGTGTGCGTCCGCAGCAGATTGCCGTCGGGCAGGTAAAAGGTGTCCTGCATATCGCGAGCAGGATGGTCTGCGGGAGTGTTAAGCGCTTCAAAGTTGTAATAGTCAGTTTCCATCTCTGGACCTTGAGCTACAGTGTAGCCTAGACCCACCAGCACATCTAGCGATCGCTCAATCGTGCTAGTCAACGGATGGATATGTCCTTGAGGAACAAACGCCCCTGGCATCGTCACATCAAGCGTTTCAGTTTCCAGTTGAGCTTCAATTTGAGCCGCTTGCAGCGCTGCTCGTCTCTGGTCAAGGGCTGCCTGTAGCGACTCTTTAACCTCGTTTGCTAGAGCGCCAATGCGGGGACGCTCTGCCGCATCCAACCTGCCCATATTGCCCAACACCTGGGGCAACCGTCCTTTCTTTCCCAGATATTTGATCCGCAGTGGTTCAAGTTGTTCCAGGGTTTCAACGGTGGCGATCGCCCGCTGCGCTTCTTGGCGCAAATTTACCAGTTGAGACTCAAGCTCGCTAAGCTGTATGGTCATGCTTGTAATGGTCTAAAGTGATCGTCAAGGAGTGATCGTCAAGATAATAGTCGTGTAAACAGGGGCTGAGATACGATGCCAGCATATCTCAGTTTATCCTCTAGAATGGCAAATCAATTGACCTGCAATTTTTTGGAAGTGCTGCACGGAGCGCGGCACTTCCAAAAAAGTTGAGTCTATTTAATCCACGATTCTTAGGTTTCTCTAATTCAGTGGGCAAGTTAGCTTGCGCCTTCATTAACATTTTTTTAATAAAAACTATATTAATTAGAGATAACGATCTGCTCAATTCCCTACGTGATGGCATGAATCTGCTGATTAGTAATGACGATGGCATCTTTGCTCAAGGCATTCGTACCCTCGCGAATACCCTGGCAGCGGCCGGGCATCAGGTTACAGTTGTTTGCCCTGACCGCGAACGCTCAGCCACGGGGCACGGTTTAACCATTCATGACCCGATTCGAGTGGAGGCGATCGATTCAGTCTTTCATTCTACCGTTAGAGCTTGGGCCTGTTCAGGCACTCCATCTGACTGCATTAAATTAGCGTTGGGAGGCTTGCTAGAAAGCCCACCCAACATCGTTTTGTCAGGAATTAATCACGGTTCTAACCTGGGAACAGACGTGCTTTATTCCGGTACGGTCTCCGCCGCAATGGAAGGACTAATCGAAGGAATTCCCAGTATTGCCTTTAGTCTGGCTAGCTTCTCCAATCAGGATTTTCAGCCCGCTGCCAATTTTGCTCAGACCCTGATTGATCGCATTGTCAAACACCCTTTGCCCTACGCGATGCTGCTAAATGTCAACATTCCAGCAGTCCGTCAGCAGGATATTATCGGGGTTGCACTAACTCGTCAGGGAATTCGCCGCTATTTTGATACGTTTGAGAAGCGAGTCGATCCTCGTGGCAAAACCTATTACTGGTTAGCTGGAGAGCTAATTGAAGAAGTTTCTGACCTAAATAACCCAACTCTGTCTCCAGCAGCAGGTATGTCAGACCTGAACATGGAGTGGGCAAATCAAACTATGACCGATGTTCAGGCAATTCGTCAAAATTACATCACAGTTACACCACTTCAATACAACTTAACGTGTAAGCTAGGATTAGCAAATTTGAAGGATTGGCAACTAGACTTTTTTAAATGTCCCTGAATAGGGCAACTGATTTGGTAGATATTATTATGAGTTCTCCAGATTGATAGTGAGAAAACAGTCTAAACTAAAAGGAGTAGGCAGCATTCCGACTGGGCTGAAGTACCTGTCTGCTGGTTTAGAGACCTTCATGGGTGCTTCGTAAAGTTTTCTACCAATCTGCAACAGAAGTTATGTTCCCAGGGCGCGATGTCTGCATAGTCTGGGTTAACTAGGATTAAAGTTGTGGACGCTTGGAATCGAAACTCATCTTTTGAGACTCGGTGGAATCCAGAAAGAGATACTCATGTCTAACATACAAGACCAATTTACAGTTCATTTCTGGGGCGTGAGAGGAAGCATTGCCTGTCCGGGGGCAGAGACTGTCCGCTATGGCGGCAACACGTCCTGCGTGGAGATGCGAATTGGTGGACATCGCCTCATTTTTGATGGCGGAACGGGGTTGCGAGTGTTAGGGCAAACCCTTCTGCGAGAGATGCCGCTTGAGGCGTATATGTTCTTCACTCACTCTCACTGGGACCACATTCAGGGGTTTCCGTTCTGCGTTCCGGCTTTTATTAAAGGGAATCGGTTTCATATTTACGGGGCGATCGCCCCCAACGGCTCTACGATTGAGCAACGGTTAAACGACCAGATGCTTCACCCCAACTTCCCTGTGCCGCTGCAAATTATGGGGGCTGACCTGGAGTTTAACGATATTGAAGTGGGTGAGTCCGTTCAAATCGACGATATCCTCGTAGAAAACGCCCTGCTCAACCACCCCGGCGAGGCAGTTGGCTATCGGGTTAGCTGGCGCGGCTGTGTTGCCTCCTACGTCACTGACACCGAACATTTTCCCGATCGCCTGGATGAAAATGTTCTCTGGCTGGCCCACGAAGCCGATATTTTGATCTATGACGCAACCTACACCGACGAAGAATATTACTCTGAAAGGTCGAGTAAGGTTGGCTGGGGTCACTCGACCTGGCAAGAAGCGGTCAAGATAGCCGAAGCCGCTAACGTCAAGAAGCTGGTGATCTTTCACCACGATCCTTTGCACAGTGACGATTTCATGGATCGGGTAAAAGAAAAAACGGCTGAGCGTTTCCCCAATAGCCTCGTAGCCTGGGAAGGGCTGGAGCTATCGATTACGCCTCCAGAGCTTGTAGCGGATACAAATGGGGGCGATCGCAACGGGTCTGAAGCACACCATACCAATGGTTCAAGCGGTAGTTCGCTGGAGTCGGGGGCGGTTGCTATGCCTGAAAAACAGGTGTCTGCCCAGATTTAACTTTCTCTAAGGGTCATAGATTAAATAAGACCCGACTTTTTTGAAGTGCCGCGCGGCACTTCAAAAAAAGTTGCAGATCAGTTAATTCAAGATCCTAAAAATTCTTCCAGGGTAAAAGTTTGGCAATTGGTTGATATATGTCAGAATGTAAAGCGTGTGGATCACATCTTCTCTGACTACCGCTAAATCGCCGACCCTCGTTGCCCTAGGAAACTTTGATGGCGTGCATCGAGGGCACCAGCAGGTTATTCAGCCTGTGCTGTCTGCTGCGGCATCTACACCCGCTGCTGGACACGCTACTGTAGTTACCTTTCGCCCTCACCCCCAAGAATTTTTTACAGGCGAGAGCCGCCCTCTGCTCACTCCTTTGGATGAAAAAGCGGCTTATTTGAGCAGATTGGGCGTTGAACAGCTAGTCTTGTTGCCTTTTGACCGGGCGCTGGCCAATCTGACCCCTGAGCAATTTGTTGAAACAATATTGGTACAGCATTTGCAGGCTCGTCAAATTAGCGTGGGTGAAGATTTTTGTTTCGGGCGCAAGCGATCGGGGACGGCAAAAGATTTGCAGGCGATCGCCGCCCCCTTCGGCATTCAGGTTCAGATTATTCCTCTCCATACCCTTGATGGTGAACGAATTAGCAGTTCTGCAATTCGTCAGGCGCTGCAAGCAGGCGATCTTACCAAAGCAAATCGGCTCCTAGGCAGACCCTACAGCCTGGTGGGTCAAGTTGTCGAAGGGCAGCAGCTAGGCAGGATGATGGGCTTTCCGACTGCCAACCTGAAACTTCCAAAGGAAAAATTTTTGCCGCGTCAAGGGGTTTACTGCGTCTGGGTTTGCCTGTCTAAGTCGAGCCACTCTGCCTCAAGCCATTCCTCGCAGGCGTTACCAGGCGTGATGAATATTGGCGATCGCCCCACCGTAGGCGGACTTCAGCAAACGATAGAAGTTCACCTGCTAGACTGGTCAGGCGATCTGTACGGGCAAACGCTAACTGTAAACCTGGCAGATTTTTTGCGTCCCGAGCAAAATTTGCCTCTCTAGAGGCGCTAAAAGCCCAAATTCAAACTGATTCCACCACTGCTCGTTCTATCCTTACTGCCGCTCCTGCTACCTCTTTAGAGGTTTAATGTACACATCCCTTTTGAAGGGTAGGGTTGTCTAACGGATTTATACAGATTTATGAGAGAGAGCATTGAGCGGCTAACGCAAAATCTAGGGCGCACTATCGTTGGAAAAACGGATGCCATTCAACTGGTGCTGGTTGCTCTCTTGTCGGGAGGCCATGCTCTGCTAGAAGACGTGCCTGGAGTTGGCAAAACTTTGTTAGCAAAATCCCTCGCCCGCTCAATTGACGGTAGATTTCAGCGTATTCAGTGTACTCCTGACCTGCTGCCAACTGACGTAACGGGGACTAATATTTGGAATCCTAGTCGCGGCGAGTTTGAATTTTTACCCGGGCCAGTGTTTGCAAACGTGCTGCTGGCAGACGAGATTAATCGGGCAACGCCCCGCACCCAGTCAGCCCTGCTGGAGGTAATGGAAGAACAGCAGGTGACAGTCGATGGCGTGTCTCGCGCCGTGCCAGTTCCCTTTTTTGTGATTGCAACCCAAAACCCCATTGAGTATCAGGGCACCTTTCCGCTGCCCGAAGCCCAAATGGATCGGTTTGCGCTGTCTCTATCGCTGGGCTACCCCAGTGAGGCGGAGGAATTGCAGATGTTGCAGCGGTTAAGCCACGATGTCAGCCCTGAAGAATTGCAGCCCTGCATTTCCCTGGAAGAGATGAAAGCCCTGCGCCGTCTTTGCACTCAAGTGAAAGTTGAAACCCATTTGCAGCAATACATTCTCGACCTGGTGCGATCGACTCGTCAGGATGAGGAGGTAACGCTGGGAGTCAGTCCGCGTGGCGCGGTTGCTTTGCATCGAACAACCCAAGCACTAGCTTTTCTGGAAGGCAGAGATTATGCAATACCGGATGACACTAAGTTTCTCGCACCTCATGTGCTGTCTCATCGGCTGATTCCAACGGGAGGACGCAAAGCAAAAGCAGTAGTCGAGCGGCTGCTGCGTTCTGTGCCAATTCCCTAGCGCTGTAGTCTAGCACCATAGTATGAGTTGTGGCGTTATGAGAACGAGAACGACCTAACGGGAATGCTATGGGTGATTCGCAGGCAAAGCTTGTGAGTTGTAGTCATCCGGGTGCTTCCTATGAAAATTAGTCGTCGTGCTGCGCTTTGTTTACTGCGAAGAACTCAATTCGTTGCTCCTGGGAAACGAACTCTAAGGTTATCCAGAGGATATACCTTACAGGAGCTTTTGATTATAGTTGCCATTATGGGAATTTTGGCGGCGATCGCCGCTCCCTCGTGGCTCACCCTCTACAACACCTTCAAACTCAACGCTGCCCGCAGCCAGGTTCATCAAATTATTCGTCAGGCTCAGCACGAAGCAATTCGACATCACGTCAGTTGGCAGGCTAGTTTTCGGGACACGAACGGTACAGTCCAGTGGGCTGTCCATCCTACGACGACTCCACCAGCTTTGACCCACTGGCAAAACTTGTATACCGATGTCAGGATCGATGTAGGAGCCACAACTTTCCGACCATCCGGTGGCATTTATAAAACTCAATTTAGCCACAAAGGACACGCAAACGTTTTGGGTCGTTTAACTCTCTCGACTGCTACTAGTGGCGGCAGAATTAAACGGTGTGTAATCGTCTCTACCCTGTTGGGGGCAATCAGAGATGGAGAGGGACACTCTCGCCCAGACTCAAATGGCAGGTATTGTTACTAGTAATACAAATCTAGTCCAAAAAGTCTTGAAACCCCTAGCCAATCCCTCAACCCCCATAAGTTTTTCCGTAAGTTTCTATAGTTCATCTAAAGTTCAGCCCCGTTCTAGAGATGCCTTCCTAAGATAGAAGATAAGGGTACTCAGGCATTGCAATATTGGAGGCAAGCTTCAAATGGTTGTCTGATTGCAGCCTGAACTACAAACGCCAGACGCGGAGGAAGGAACTTTATGGCTAATGTCGAACAACCGTTAGCTCAGACCCCGGTTCAAGACCGCGCCCTCGATCGCGATTGCACCACTTTATCTCGTCATGTTTTGCAGCAGCTTCAGAGTTTTTCAGCGGAAGCTCAAGACTTAAGTGCATTGATGACTCGGGTTGCGCTTGCCGCCAAGCTGATTGCCCGTCGCCTGACTAGAGCAGGTCTGGTCGAAGATGCCTTAGGATTTACAGGGCGCGTGAATGTGCAGGGAGAGTCCGTCAAAAAGATGGACGTTTACGCTAATCAGGTCTTCATTTCGGTCTTTGAGCAAAGCGGTTTGGTTTGCCGTTTAGCTTCCGAAGAAATGGAAAAGCCCTACTACATTCCTGAGAACTGTCCGGTTGGTCGCTACACGTTGCTTTATGACCCGATCGATGGCTCCTCCAACGTAGATATCAACCTTAATGTGGGAGCAATCTTTGCGATTCGTAAGCAAGAAGGTGAAGACCTTGACGGAACCGCTCAGGACTTGCTGCAAAATGGACACAACCAGATTGCTGCGGGCTACGTGCTGTTTGGACCCAGCACCATGCTGGTCTACTCCATTGGCAAAGGAGTTCATGCGTTTACTCTCGACCCTAGCCTGGGCGAATTTATACTTTCTAGCGAAGATATTTGTATTCCAGAGCATGGCCCGGTTTATAGCGTGAATGAGGGCAACTTCTGGCAGTGGGATGAGTCAATTCGAGACTACATTCGCTACGTGCATCGGCACGAGGGCTATACGGCTCGCTACGGCGGAGCGCTAGTGGGAGATTTTCATCGGATTTTGTTTCAGGGTGGGGTATTTCTTTATCCAGGGACGGTGAAGAAGCCAGAAGGTAAGCTGCGGCTGCTGTATGAGTCTGCGCCGCTAGCTTTTTTGGCAGAACAGGCAGGTGGACGAGCTAGTACGGGTACTCAGCCTATTCTGGATGTAATCCCCAAGCAGCTTCACGATCGCACACCGCTGTTTATTGGCAGCAAAGAAGATGTCGCGTTAGTTGAGTCGTTTATTCAAGAGCGAGAGCGGGAGCAGCAAGACCAGATGGCTGCTGCGCGAGCGTGACGTGAACGGAGAGCGTGACGTGAACGGAACCGTTAAGGGCAGACGCTGGGTGAACGAATTGTGTTTGATGTACAGAGAATTTAACTAGGAGAAAACTTGCAATGACAGCAACCAATCATCTACTTGAAATCAAGCAGTACGGTCAAAGTATCTGGATGGATAACTTGAGCCGTGACTTGATTCGAGTCGGGCGAAC
>JAAUQZ010000065.1 GCA_012033355.1 Leptolyngbyaceae cyanobacterium RM1_406_9
GCCGGGCTTCGGACCAGCCAATCCACTACGGGCGCAAAAGGTCCAAAACGTCTTGCCCGGTGACGGCCTGCGCTTCTGGCTCCAACGCCGTTGGTGATTGCCTTTCGGGCTGGTGCAGCGCGGCGTATGCTCAGGCAATGATCTGCGGCGGCACCGAGGCGGCTGTAACGCCTCTGTCGTTGGCAGGGTTCGCGGCAGCCAGGGCACTTTCTACCCGAAATGACGATCCGGCTCATGCTTGCCGACCGTTTGATCGCGATCGCGACGGCTTTGTGATGGGTGAAGGTTCGGGCATTCTCCTGATTGAAGAACTCGAACACGCGCTCAGCCGCAATGCCCGAATTTATGCTGAAATTGTGGGCTATGGCATGACCTGCGACGCATACCACATGACCAATATTGCTCCAGAAGGAGAGGGGGCCGCCAGAGCAATTTCCCTCTGCTTGAAAGATGCTAGCTTGACTCCTGAGCAGGTAAGCTACATTAATGCTCACGGTACCAGCACGCCCGTTAACGACCCCAATGAAACCACTGCGATTAAGACTGTGCTAGGTGAACACGCTTACCAGGTCGCGGTTAGTTCAACAAAATCTATGACCGGGCATCTGTTGGGTGGCTCTGGTGGAATTGAGTCTGTTGCAGCGGTTCTAGCAGTTGCCAACGACCAGTTGCCTCCTACAATTAATTTGGAAAATCCTGACCCCAAGTGCGATCTGGACTATGTGGCCAATCAAAGTCGGCCGCAGGCAGTGGAGGTTGCGCTGTCTAACTCTTTTGGGTTTGGTGGGCACAACGTGACGCTAGCATTCAAAAAATTCAAACGATAGAAAAAAGTTGCAAGGGTTAGATCCCGAGACTTTAATCAACCCGTAGATCGATTGCACAGTAAGCTATAGACTTGAAATCATGAGCGGTAAGTAGAATTGCTTATTGCTCATAATTTTGATGGGTTCTGTATTTGTTTTGCTTTGGAGACTGCTTCTATTCTGAGAAATTCTTGCCCGTCAATCCGGCTAGTGGGATGATGGACTTACAGCTTTAGGGCGATCCGCAATACCCAGTTTTAGCTCATTCTGATCAAGTGATAACCCGTCGTTGAGTAAAAGAGATCATGGCTGTCGCAACTCAATCCCTCCAAGAACTTTGCATTAACTCAATTCGCTTTCTCGCCATTGACGCTGTAGAAAAAGCTAAATCTGGCCATCCAGGGCTACCTATGGGCGCAGCGCCAATGGCTTTTGTACTGTGGGATCAATTCCTGCGGTTTAATCCTAACAATCCATATTGGTTCAATCGCGATCGCTTTGTCTTGTCGGCGGGTCACGGCTGTATGTTGCAGTACGCCTTGCTCCATTTAACGGGTTACGACAGTGTCACCATCGACGACATCAAGCAATTTCGCCAGTGGGAGTCTCGCACCCCAGGACATCCCGAAAACTTCATGACTCCTGGCGTAGAAGTAACCACTGGACCATTGGGGCAGGGGATTTCTAACGCTGTCGGTTTGGCGATGGCAGAAGCTCACTTAGCTGCCCGCTTTAACAAGCCCGATGCCACCATCGTTGACCACTACACCTATGTCATCTTGGGTGACGGCTGCAACATGGAGGGGGTTTCCGGCGAAGCTTGCTCCTTAGCGGGACACTTGGGTTTGGGCAAACTGATTGCGCTCTACGACGACAACCATATCTCTATCGACGGTTCTACAGACCTCTCGTTTACAGAAGACGTAGCCAAGCGGTTTGAGGCATACGGCTGGCACGTACAGCACGTTGAGAACGGCAACACTGACCTGGATGAGGTGAAAGCGGCGATCGAAGCGGCAAAAGCGGTGACTGATAAGCCTTCCTTCATCAAAGTCACTACTACGATTGGCTATGGTTCCCCTAACAAAGCCAACAGCCATGATGTTCACGGTTCCGCTTTGGGTGGTGCAGAGGTTCAAGCTACCCGTGAAAACTTGGGCTGGGAATATGAACCCTTTGTGGTTCCGGGAGATGCCTTAAGCCACTTCCGCAAAGCGGTGCAGCGAGGTGCAGACTTGGAAGCCGAGTGGAATCAGCTTTTCACCAATTACAAGTCTGAATATCCAGAAGAGGCGGCTGAACTGGAGCGGATGCTGAGTGGCAAACTACCCGATGATTGGGTGAAGAGCCTCCCAACTTACACCCCTGATGACAAAGCCGATGCAACCCGCAATCAGTCTGGTAAGACCTTGAATGCGATCGCAGATGCCTTACCAGAGCTAATTGGCGGTTCTGCTGACCTGGCTCCTTCTAACAAAACGCTGCTGAAGTCGTCTGGTGATTTTCAGGCAGGACAGTACGCAAACCGCAACCTGCGCTTTGGGGTTCGCGAACACGGCATGGGCGCAATCTGCAACGGCATCGCTCTACATAACTCCGGCTTAATCCCTTACTGTGCAACCTTCTTGGTTTTCACCGACTATATGCGGGCGGCAATCCGGCTTTCAGCCCTATCTCGTGCGGGCGTGATCTACGTCATGACACACGATTCTGTGGCACTGGGTGAAGACGGCCCAACGCACCAGCCTGTTGAGCATATTGCGGCTCTACGGGTCATTCCCAACCTGACTGTGATGCGTCCTGCGGATGGCAATGAAACCTCTGGTGCCTACAAAGTTGCGGTAGAAAGTCGCGAAACACCAACTCTGATTGCTCTGTCTCGTCAGAATCTGCCGAACCTTACAGGTAGCTCGATTGAAGGTACTGCTAAGGGTGCTTACATCCTCTCAGACAGTGACGGTACGCCTGACTTGATCTTGATTGGCACAGGGGGCGAACTGCACCTGTGCGTCGATGCAGCAGAGCAGCTTCGTGGCGAAGGCAAGAAAGTTCGAGTTGTTTCTATGCCTTCCTGGGAACTCTTTGACGCTCAGGATGAAGCCTACCGCGAGTCTGTTCTACCCAAGGCTGTAACTAAGCGATTGGCAGTAGAAGCAGGCTCCAGCTTTGGCTGGTGCCGCTACTTAGGCGTTGAGGGGCGATCGATTAGCATCGATCGCTTTGGTGCGTCGGCTCCTGGGGAAGTTTGTCTAGAAAAGTTTGGCTACACGATTGGGAATGTAGTTGCTCAAGCCAAATCCTTGCTAGGCTAGGTTTTCTTCAATGAAAAAGCGCACCTTATTGAAAGGTGCGCTTTTCGTTTGGAGATTAGGTCTTTCTGGGTTTCTCGTCTTGCTGGAAACGAGTAAGACTATCAGGCATACAGGGATTTAATCCACTGCCACTCTTGCGCCAAACCTTCCTTTAGAGAAACTTGAGGTTGGTATCCTAAAATTCTCTTTGCTTTGGAAACGTCGGCGGCTGTGTGACGGGCATCTCCCATTGCTAGCCCAATGTGGTTGCGGCGAATCGGTTGACCAGCGATCGCCTCCATCGTATCGATCACCTCGGTCAAGACAACTCGGCTACCGCCTCCGATATTAAACACTTCTCCGATCGCCTCCGGGATTGCGGCTGCGGCAAGGTTAGCGGCAACAGCATCACTGACAAACGTAAAATCGCGTGTTTGCCGTCCATCCCCATAGATTGGAATCGACTGATCTTCCAATACGGCTTTGAAAAACTTGTGAAACGCCATATCTGGACGCTGACGCGGTCCGTAAACCGTGAAATAGCGTAAAGCCGTGACAGGCAGATCAAAATTTTGGTAGTAGAGCCAGCACAGTCGTTCAGCCGCCAGTTTCGTGATTCCGTAGGGTGAAACAGGCTGAGGACAAATAGTTTCAGCAGTGGGTAGGGTTTCAGCATTGCCATAGACCGAAGACGTGGAGGCAAAAACCAACCGCTTTAAATGCTTAGCGTCTTTTGCTGCTTCTAGAATAATTTGGGTCGCGTTGATATTGCGCTCAGTGTAGGCGCGAAACCCTCCCCCCCAACTAGCTCTCACTCCGGCCTGAGCAGCTTGGTGATAGATCACCTCAACGCCTGCCAGCAATTTCGTCCAATCCAGCAATTGAATGTCGTCCTCGATTAACTGAAAATCGGGATTAGCCGCGAAGGAGTGGACATTCTTACGCTTCAAGTCAGGGTCGTAATAATCATTAAACTGGTCAATTCCGACTACCTTCTCCCCCCGACTTAAGAGGACTTCTGTAAGATGAGAACCGATAAACCCTGCAACACCTGTCACGATACTAGTTGTCATAAGTTTCTGCAATTTACAAGTACGACAAACGCACGAACTTTAAAACCATTGTGAAATGCACTAAAAAGCACGCTTAACTTGATTGACAACTTTTCGCCAGAGCGGATCTTCAGGCTTCCTAACAAAGGGTTGGGCTGGCTCAGGCCCATCCAGGTAGCGGTAATGTTCCCAAATGTCCCAATAAGGACAGCCCGGTTCCATCCGAATGCCCGCCCAATGCAAGTATTGCAGCGGTTGATTCAAATTTGGGTCAATTAAGATGTCTCCCTGACGGACAAAATGGCGACTTCCTGCCCAATTACCTGGGCCTTTGCCCGGTTTGCGAACAACGTTGAATCGATGAGGAATGCGCTTCAGGATCATGTAGTTGATGATCGGCTGATCTGACGTTTTTGAGAAAAATCAAAGTACTCAGGATGAGCCGCGCATTCGGCAAAGGTTTCGTACAAATCCTCTTCAGAAATCCGATTCTTTTTCGATCCCCAAAATCCGCCGTTGAAAATGTCCTTTAGCTCATCTTCAGTAAAAATCTGATCTTCAATTACTTGAGATGTAAAGACATTAGTAATGCCGCCAGCGTGCTGATAGTCGGAGCAAATAAAGTCGTATTCCGCTAAATAGTTAGTGTTATCAATAATCTTTTCAAAAACAACAACATCGGTATCAATGTAGACAAATTCATCAAATGGTCCAAACCAGCAAGCCTGTTTACGAAACTGATTGGGTCGAGCGAAAAACTTTTCGCCGAAAACCTGATGGAGTTTCTTAGATAACCGATCGATGAACTCCAGGTCTTCATAAACCTGAACTCCATAAAACTGCTTCAAAGTGCTGGCAACAGCATGATACTGATCGTCATAGGGAATCAGTACAATCGGCGTTTCAGGATCGTAGAAGCGAATGCTGTTGAGCAGGGCGATCGCCTGTTCAGTCACTCGGTCATTAGCAGTAATATATATGCCGCGACTCATTAGGCAATCCTCAGTGAGATAATCCAAGCTTTCGTAAAACTCGCTGTTTTAAATCTGGAGGGGCTGGTTTTGGTTTCGGCTCAATCACGAGTTCAGGTTGATTCTCTGGCTCATGTCGATAGCGATAGTGCAGGAATAAATCTCGATAGGGAAAATCAACGTTTACTCCAGAACAAACCTGCCTAAACAGTTTTGAAGATAGACCAATATAATGCAGGTAAGTTAGCCGTCTTCCCCGGTCATACAAGACATAATTTTTCTGCTCAAAGTGTGAAGATGTAACAGAATTTCCGGTTCTTTGGGGATCAGGTAAATGCATCGCTAAGTTGTAGGCTGACATCCCTAGCTTCATGGTCATGTAGTTTAATACAGATTGATTGGGAGCCGCCAGGTACAAAATTTCTGCATCTCCTTCAGCTAATTTAGAAACAATCCACTTCCTTTGTTCTTCGTTAAACAATCCTCGCTTTGAGGCGAAGAAACCCGAACAGAAGATTTCAGAATTAATTCGAGATTGGCTAAACGTTTTCAACAACCGAGGAGACTGTAAGTTGAAAATATGGGAAGGGTCTTTGTACTGAAAGTCATAGGTAACAAAATTATGTTCGTCTAGACTTTTGAACACAATGTCGAGCGGACCAAGAACCAGAGTGTCAGCGTCCAAATAAATAAATCGATCGAAGGGAGCCTTTTGATCAAAGGCCGCATAGCGATGATTGCAGCTTAAGCGATAAACCCCCGAAATTCCCTTTTGCTCCTGCCATGTTTTGAGAGCGGTGGGATGAGTTTTCCAGACTTCGGTAGAAAAATTTTCCCAGGGTGCAAAGATCTCCGGGTCATCTAATAATGTGACGTTCTTCCGCTTTGCAATTTCTGCCCGTACCTGCTCTAATTTATCGTCATAGGCAATGATGCAAACTGGAAAATCCTCTCCTGCATTTGCCTCAATGCTATTTAGTAACGCTACTAACTGGTCATAAACTACATCATTTGCCAGGGTGTAAATGCCATCTATCATGCGAAGTTCCTCAATAAGCAAGGTTAGAGTAGCAGGGTAAAACCATCTTTTGAGTGAAGTATCTGCTAAGTTCTCACTCAAGTTTGCTGACAAAATCAGAAAGCCAATTCAGCAGATTTAGTTTGTGCAGAATGATTTGACGAGCTTCGGCGATCGCATCTTTGGCAGCAAACCAGGCATCTGGAGTCGCAGTTACTTCTTTAATGTAGTTAAAGCCTTTTTCATCCATGCTTGGCAACCTTAAGAAACTGCCCGGTGGCAATAATCGATCCGCAGCAGGACCTCCATAGTAAATCGGCAAACACCAGGCAAGCAGAGCATCCCAGAGCTTTTCACTGACATACCAGTCATTGTCTGCATAGTTCTCAACGGAAAGGTTGTAATAGTAGGGAGCCATCGCGCCCCACTTATTGTCTAAAAAGCCTTTCCCCCCAGACCAATCCGGCAAGTTTCGCCCATATAGATCAAAGTCCAAGCCCTGATCTCGGAGTAGTTTTAGAAAAGACAGACGTTTGAGATGGTTGTTTGTGCGGTCTACTCCAGATGTAATCCAGGAGCAGGTTTGCACTTTTTCGGGAACCCCCATCTCATTTAGTTCCCGGAAAGAGTTGGCATGATACCAGATAGCAGGCATATAGTCTGGATTGGGAGCCAGATCATCAGGTCCAGAAACGTGGCCGCAATAGATTTGGCTGCGGCGGTAAGCCCTCTCTCGTTCTTGCAGCTTTTCAGGAAAAGGAGGCTCTCTAACTAGAGAAACTATCCGCTCTTTGGGCACTCCTCTCAGTTTTGCCTGAATTTCTTGCTCAACGTTAGGTTTTGGTTTGAAGAGATTGAATTGTTGCTTTTTGGGTTTGAGACTTGGAAACTGGAAATTGTATAGAAGCAAAATATCTGGCTTAGAGGTGGGGGCGGACATTTGAATATTGCCCCAAACGCCAAAAGGGTGAGGAGTTTGCTGCCACAGCCAATCGCTTTGAGTAATGCTGTGATAGCTAGTAATCATGCCTACAGTTTTGATGCTCATATCCTGTCAAATAGCTAGCCCTTGCGATTCTAAAAACCTTCAACGAAGTCACACAACCCTGACGAAAACTGGAATATTCTGTTGCAGAATCCAAGACTGCATTGAGGGACAGGAGTGAAAGAGCCGTGAATGTCACCTGAAATGCTATCCCCAAACAGAGTAAAAGGACAACCGCTGAATGCTCTAGAAGCTTGGATCTTAAAGCTTTCTTTTTAGAAGCACCTACGTGGCTTCACTTACTTTTTATATTGCTTACTCCAGGGTAGAAATTGAAAAGCCAGTAGCTTTACAGAAGCAGGGCATGGGTACACGACTAGAGGAGAAGCTACACGCATTTGAGGCAGATTATTCGGCGAGATGTTTCTCAAGCGAATTGTTTCCTCGGCAAGGCAGATACAATAATTAGCAAAGGCCTGGACTCACGCTAATCTATGACTGTTCCTTCAGAACTAGAAACTTCACCTTCACAGAACTTGAGCACAAACGGTTCTACCGCTAGAAATGCTCAACATTCATCTGTAGCGGCTTCAGATGATGACAATCTCAACGAAGCGCTCGATGACATTGAGATGTCGCTGTTTGACCATCTAGAAGAACTGCGGCAGCGAATTTTTTATGCTCTGATTGCGGTAGTGCTGGGCGTGATCGGCTGCTTTACAGTTGTGAACAAAATCGTTCAACTGCTGGAGGTGCCCGCTCAAGGGGCTAAGTTTTTGCAGCTTTCACCGGGCGAGTATTTCTTTGTTTCGATTAAAGTGGCTGGATATAGCGGACTGCTAGTGGCCAGTCCGTTTGTGCTTTACCAGATTGTTCAGTTTGTGCTGCCGGGGCTGACCCGGCGAGAGCGGCGGTTTATTGCACCCATTGTCTTTGGCTCTACGATTTTGTTTGTGGCAGGACTTGCGTTTGCCTATTTGGCCTTGATCCCGGCAGCGTTGAATTTTTTCATCAACTACGGGGAAGGGGTCGTCGAACAGCTTTGGTCAATCGATCGCTATTTTGAGTTTGTGCTGCTGTTGCTGTTTAGTACAGGGTTAGCCTTTCAAATTCCGGTGATTCAGCTACTGCTGGGTTTGATTGGCATCGTTTCGTCCAGGCAAATGCTGTCAGGTTGGCGCTATGTGTTTCTGGGATCGGTAGTTTTAGGGGCGGTGTTGACTCCCTCGACTGACCCTGTGACGCAGAGTTTGTTGGCTGGTGCGGTGCTAGGGCTTTACTTTGGCGGGGCTGGAATGGTGATGCTATCAGGTCGCTAACTCAGTCAAAACTCCTCCAACATCCATTCGGAGGCGCGATCGCCCAGATTGATTGGAATGTTGACGGCTTTTCCCAGGCGGGGGCGATCGCGGGTTTGCTCAATAAAGTCCTGAACCTGCTCAGTTCCGCCCCAGGCATTCAGGTAATCGGCCACCGTGTTCAAATGGGCTAGGTAGTCAGTTTCAGTCATAGGAAAAGAAGCCTGCTCCAGGTATTTCCACATGACTTGAACAAAAATCTTGCCCTGAGTCCGCCGTAGCTGAATGTCGTAAGAGCGTCCCCATTTGCTCAGCAATAGCTGGTGTAGGTCTTGTCCGGTCATGGCTCCCTTCAGGTTGAAATGCTTCACAATTCGTTGCAAATCTGTTGCAAAAGTGACGCTTTAAGGACTGTTTGTTTATATTTCTTTACAAAGAAACGGCTCCTTTGCTTAAAGCTATGATACTGATTCTAGAGATGTAATAATACTTTTAGAAAAACGTGAATTGCTGTTGCTGCGCCACTTATCGCAATTCGTCGTTGATTTGCTGGCTGTGTTGCAGTGACGGGTGCGGCTTAGATTCGCAATCATGCTATCTCCTGCGATGCTTTAGCTAAAAAGCAGGCTTAAAAAGTTACAATTCCACGCCTGGCTCACGAATAGAACCGTTCACTTAAGCTCATTCCTGACGCATAACTTCAGATCAACTCATGGCTCAACTCTCTGGAACTCCTGACGTACCTGATATGGGTCGTCGTCAATTCATGAATTTGCTCACGTTTGGCACAATCACAGGTACAGCCCTGGGCGCTCTTTACCCAATCGTGAAGTATTTTATTCCTCCTTCTAGCGGTGCGAGTGGCGGTGGGGTTACTGCCAAAGACGCGCTGGGTAATGATGTGATTGTTAGTGATTTTTTGAATAGTCATGCGGTGGGCGATCGCGTCTTAACGCAAGGCTTGAAGGGCGATCCAACCTATGTGGTTGTCGAAAGCGAAGGTGAGCTTGCAAGTTTTGGACTCAACGCCGTTTGTACTCACCTGGGCTGCGTCGTCCCCTGGAACGCGGCTGAGAACAAATTTATGTGCCCCTGTCACGGTTCTCAGTACAACAACGAAGGTAAAGTCGTGCGTGGTCCAGCGCCTCTGTCGCTGGCGCTGGTTCATGCTGACGTGACTGAAGCAGGCAAAATTGCCCTGACCCCCTGGACTGAGACTGACTTCCGCACCGGAGAAGATCCCTGGTGGGCTTAGTCCAGTTTTCTGCCCGATCCTTTGACATTTACGGATGCCGTTTAACCCATGAAATCAATTTTCTGGTCGATGTTGCCGCAGTGCGGCAGAGCAATGGTTTTCAGAGCAATTGCTAAAAGTGCGCTGGTGGCGATCGCCGCATTAGCCCTCTTAATCACAAGTGACTTTGCCTTCCCGCAATCTGCTGCGGCTTACCCCTTCTGGGCACAGCAAAACTACGACAATCCCCGTGAAGCAACGGGGCGAATCGTTTGCGCCAACTGCCACCTGGGGGCAAAGCCTACCGAAGTTGAAGTTCCACAGGCAATTCTGCCCGATTCGGTCTTTAAAGCAGTCGTGAAAATCCCCTATGACACCAGTGCTCAGCAAGTTTTGGGCAACGGCGAGAAAGGCCCGCTGAACGTTGGTGCGGTGTTAATGCTGCCAGAGGGCTTTAAAATTGCCCCACCGGAGCGAATTCCTGAAGAAATGAAGGAAGAGGTCGGAGAAAGCTATCTGTTCCAGCCTTACAGTGAAACTCAAGAAAACATTGTCCTGGTCGGACCGCTTCCAGGTGAGCAGTATCAGGAGATTGTTTTCCCCGTGCTTTCCCCTGATCCCAGCTCGGATAAATCGGTTTACTTTGGCAAATATCAGATCCACGTAGGCGGTAATCGCGGTCGAGGGCAGGTCTACCCAACAGGTGAAAAGAGCAACAATGCGGTTTACAGCGCTTCTGTTGCAGGCACCATTGCTCAAGTCACCAAGTCCGAAGACGGTGGCTACCAGGTTAAGATTCAACCCGATCAGGGCGAAGCAGTTGTGGATACGATTCCTGCTGGCCCAGAGTTGATTATCTCTGAAGGTGAAATTGTAGCAGCAGGCAACGCCTTAACATCTAACCCCAACGTTGGCGGTTTTGGTCAGAAGGACGTTGAAATCGTGCTGCAAAGCCCCAACCGGATTAAGGGACTGCTAGCCTTTATGGGAGCCGTAACGCTGTCTCAAATTCTGCTGGTTTTGAAGAAGAAGCAGGTTGAAAAAGTTCAGGCGGCTGAAATGAACTTCTAGGTTCCCTTAAGCTTTTGAAGTTTCTAGTTTTAAGATGCAGAGGATATCTCAAACGAGATATCCTTTTTTGTTCTAAACTGTACGAGTTTAGCGATAGCTTCCATAGACTAAGTGCACATCTCAAAACACGTTCGGCTAGTGCAGTGTGAGTTGAGCCGCTAGATTGAAAAACTGTCGATAGATTCCCTGGATGGTCAACAGGGTTGTGATTAAAGTAGCGATCGCCAGCATAAACATAATCAAAATTTGGTAGAGCGCCGCATCGAAAGGACTGACTCCGCTCAAAATTTGTCCGGTAATGATTCCCGGTAGCGTCACCACACCGACCACCATCATAGAGTTAATTGTTGGAATTAAACCTGCTTTGATGGCATCGCGGCGGTACTGGGCGATCGCCTGCCAGGGTTTTGCTCCCAGGCTCAGGTGCGTTTCAATTTCAAGCTGACTGTTGTTGAGCGTACTGACAAACCTCTCCCCAGCGACAGCAGCAGCATTCATGGCGTTACCCAGAAGAATCCCTGCTAGCGGAATCACGTACTGCGGCTCATACCAGGTCTCCGGGCGAATCACAATCAGATTGGTGTAGGCCAAAGTTAGCCCCGCCCCAACAAAGATTGAGCCGCCCACCATTGGCAGCAGGTTTGGCACCTTTTTGCTGATGCGGTTGCGAGCCACAACGGAGGCGATCGCCAGCATCACCAGCACCACAGCCAGCACTGACCAGGGATCTCGCAGTTCAAAAACAAAGGAGAGAATGTAGCCAACAACCAGAAGCTGGATCACGGTGCGAAAGGTGGCGATCGCCAAGCTTCCTTCCAGCCCTAGCTTTTGCCACGCCGACAGACCGATCGCGATTGCCATCATCCCCAAAGCCCAGCCCAGTTGAACCAGATCCAGTTGAATCAGTGAATCCACAGCCAAACCCCAATAAAGTCACAGTCTTAATGATTAGCACTATATGAGGCTTCATCAATTCCTGGAGTTGAGGGAAGATGATATTCAGGTCTTTTCTAAGTAGACCCATTTTGTCTGATTTCTGGCTGTAGAGGCAGCTAACCTCGCCTCTACGTAAATTTTTAGACTTTCTGGTGTAAGCGAGTGACCCACATTCCCCCTTTTGATCTGACGCAACAATACAAAATGCTACAAGCGGAAGCCAGTACAGCAGTGTTAGATGTGCTGGCTTCTGGGCAATACATCAACAGTCCCCCGGTAAAGGAATTTGAACGGCAGTTTGCAGACTACATTGGCACGTTAGACTGCATTGCCTGTAATTCTGGTACGGATGCACTTTACCTGGCCCTGCGATCGCTCAACATTGGTGCAGGTGATGAAGTAATTACAACGCCCTTCACGTTTATCGCAACGGCTGAAATGATCAGCGCAGCCGGAGCAAAATCAGTTTTTGTTGATATTGATCCGCAAACATTCAACCTGGATCTAAATCAGGTTGAGGCGGCCATTACCGATCGCACCAAAGCGATCATGCCTGTTCATCTGTTTGGGCAACCCGTAGAAATGACGCGGCTGATGGCGATCGCCCAGTCCCACCGTTTGTTTGTGATTGAAGACTGTGCCCAGTCTACCGGAGCCAAATGGCAAGGGGCAAAGGTGGGCAGCATTGGGCACATCGGCTGCTTTAGCTTTTACCCGACTAAAAATTTGGGAGCCTGTGGGGACGGCGGAGCAATCACGACGAATGACGAGGCGATCGCCCAAAGAATTCGCACCCTGCGCGATCACGGACAGCGACAGCGCTACATCTCTGAGGAAGTTGGCTTAAATAGCCGTCTAGACGCAGTGCAGGCTGCAATCCTGTTGCTGAAACTGCGTCACCTGGACGAGTGGAATGCAAAGCGACAAGCGATCGCCAACCGCTACACCGAACTGCTCCACTCCCTACCGGGAATCATCACGCCTCAAACGCTCCCAGGAGGTCAGCACGTCTGGAATCAGTACACGATTCGGCTCAGTCAACCAGCCGCCAGTTCAGATTCGCATCGCGATCAGGTGCGTCAACAGCTTCAGCAGCAAGGCATCGGCTCGATGATTTATTACCCCGTGCCGCTGCACCTGCAACCTGTTTTTGCCCGATTGAACGACCAGTCCGGTAAATTTCCGGCAGTCGAGCAGGTGGCGCGAGAAGTTCTCTCACTGCCCATGTTCCCAGAGCTTTCCACTGAGCAGCAAGATCGCGTCATTTACGCACTCAAAGATTGTCTGGTCAGCTAGGTCGCTATATGCCTCATCCCTAACGGGGTTCAAGATCTGCGACTTCTTCGAGAAGTCGCAGATCTGGCAACTTTCAACTGCCCAATCCTCAACCCTTAATCACTCCTCTCGCCACCAGAGCGCCCACTGTCTCCAGGCGGAAGCCCCAGCCTTTGGGCAGGGTGGGGTCGCGGTCGGGTTGCCCCAGATCGACGTAAAACCGAGGCGGCACGAAATAGGCGCGATCGCCCGCTCCCACCAGCATTTCATCCGCTTTAACCAGTAGCCCATCAATTCGCTGGTCAAACTCTTCACGGCTAGAAGCAGGCTGTGCCAGGGTTTGACTCACCACATCGAGAAACTGACGCACTGCGACCATCTCAGGCGCACCAGGGGGCAAGCTTTCCAACCCAAGCTGTTGAACAATCGCTGGCTCCATCGACTTAAACAGCTTGGCCCGCGCTTCGGCTAGCTTCTGGTCGTTGTTTACCTCCTCTGGCTTGAGCAATACGCGGAAGGCACGGCGGATCAGTTGCGACACCTTGAAAGGCGGCACGGGAATCGTATCTGGGTCAACGGGTTGCCCATTTGCTGCTAGCAGTTCGTCCAGGGGCGGCAGATTTTCTGGCACAACGGGCATCTGAATATGAAACTGCTTGAACTCTGGATTCCCCGTTTGGCGGCTGAGGACAGTGGACTGCCCTGCATTGTGCTGATCACGCAGCGCTAAAACCTGTGCGGCCTTTGCCTCATCTCCATTTAGCAGTTTTGCCAGTCCGCGCTGGTTAAATGGGTAAGTGGGCGTGTTTAGGCTGACAAACATGAACTCGGCACAGTAAGTCAAGTTGGCAGGATTTTTGAAGAAGGCGATCGCCCCGCATCCCCTAACGCTGCCAGCAAACCGTTCCGCAAAATTTCTGTCAGCGCTGCCCGATTAGAAACGCGAGTTGGGTCGCCCCCATTGTAATCGCTGGGAAACTGAGTAAAAGGATTCAGCAGCCCCATCCAGCAGACGATCGAATCAGTGTAGCCGCGTGCCTGCTGAGGCGTGACAAATTCAGGAAACACCAGCCGCTGAGCCACCGCAACATAGCCATCGCTGCCATATAGCCCACCGTGATAGCTGTCCGGCTCATTGTACGTCGCATAAGACTGAATCAATTTACCAGTCTGATCTTTGCGCTGAGCAGGCACCACCGCACCAGAATGATGTCCCTCGTTTTTAATGAACGCCTCAGTAAAGATTTCTTTTTCTAGAGGCTGGCGCAGATCCAGCGGCACCCCGTAGCGCTCTTTGTGCCACTGGTAGGTGCAAATGTATAGCCCGTCTCGCTCTAGAAACTGAGCGATGTCTTCGTGCCCAGAAACCGTTTGACCATTGGCGTTTTGAACTTCCACCGCATCGGTGATGCCAATGAATCCAGGCACTTTGATTGTTTCTGAATCGACGGTTGTTTGATCATCCAAAATGACTTGCTTAATGAACAGTCGCGTCAGATCGTCTACCGGTTTACCCGCCCAATCGCCAACGAGCTGATTAAACTTCTGTAAATCAATTTCTGCCGCAGAACGTAAGGGCATAGCAGCCGTTGTATGAGGGACAGCCGCTTCAGAATCGGGTGATGCGGGCGCTGAGGGGCTATCAGCGGGTGAACCATGAGGCGATGGGGCAGGAGTCCCAGGGGAGGCAGGCGGTTCAAAAGCAGATCGCTTATCTTGGAATGAAGTCATGGGGGTTCCTCTAACAGTAAGAACGTCGAAGCTGAGGATGGCTCACAGTGTGGTCGTTGCACCAATCCGACCAGCCCCACCTTAATTGATCTGATCAGGAGATTTCCGGGAAAGAAATTACCGTATGAGCAGCAACGCTTGGCAGGGGCGAACGGCTGTTCGCCCCTACAGGAGGTAAAACCTTCCTTAGAAATTCTCCTATTTGATCTAACAAGGCTACGACTTGACGCGCCAATTCTCCGGATTTGTTTGCCAAATTTATTACTTCAGATCGGTGAAATCCAGGAGGATGCTTTCTTCCTGAAGGATTAAACCGTTACTACTCTTTTGCTTCATTACACAGCGGACTCTTTAAAGGGGTAGGGGAGGAGCAAGATTCTAAGTTTCAAAGGCACAAGTCTTGCTGATGCGGAAGCTCTGGTGGTGTGAGAATGATGCAAACAAGTTAGAGCATCGCTACTGAAGGATCTGTCCAAAGTTCTGTGTCAAATTAGCTTTGAATTAGAAGTTCTGGGTCAAGTCAGCCTTGAATTAAAATTCAGGCTTAAAGCTCAAATCCGTTAAACCGGGTTAAAGTTTTCATTCTATATAATTCGATGTGCAGCTAAAGTTCTGGAAACCAGGGTTTCCTGTGGAGCAGGCATCTTGCCTGCTTAATTTGGACGGGCAAGATGCCCATCCCACAAGCGGTTAGAAGAAGTTGCACATTGCGTTACGTAGGTTAGTCAGTTAAAACTGACTTGAGCTTTTAGCCCAAACTTTAGTTCAGGGCACAGGAGAGTTTACAGGCTCCTGCTGAGTCGTTCCTCCATGCTGCTGGGTCGTTCCTCCATGCTGCTGGGTCGTTCCTTCATGCTGCTGAGCCATTCCGCATTGCTCCTTAACGCGATGTGCAACCAAAGTTCTGGGAACCTCTTCCTGTGGAGCGGGCATCTTGCCTGCTTGATTTGGACGGCTTGATTTGGGCGGGCAAGATGCCCATCCCACAAGAGGCTAGAAAAAGTTGCACGTTGCGCTTCACTCAAAATATCTTCAGGACTTACGCATTCCCTGTGAAACAAGGGGCTTAAGCCCCTTGTCAGCGTGGCGCTGTGAATCGGATTCAAGGTGACGGTAGCAAGGTAATGCTGAGCGCATAGGAGCCGGAGCCAGAAACCTGAATGAAGTAATAACCGTCAGCGGGTAGCTGACCGCTCCAGGTCACAGCTTGACTGGCATTCGTGGCGACGGGCTGCTGGTTAGATTGCAGCACCTGCATTTTTGCGTTTGCCCCTTGTAGCCTTACTGTGAGAATTTGCCCCTGTTTGGCTTGCAGCATATAGGGTTGGGTGCTGGTTTCTAAAGCACCTTGAATCGATGCAGTTGCACCGAGCATCAGGTCAATCTGTCGCGGAAAAACTTTAGAGACCGTTGAATTAGTCTTGGGTTTAGCCTGACTGTCTGTAGGCGAATTGGGGGTGACTATTGAATTTAGGATTGGACGCGGTGATGCAATGATTTTTGATGCCTCTAACTGAGATACCTTGATTCCAGAAATCCAAACGCTGGGAGGCTCTTTTGATTGAGCAAAGCGCCAGAACGTTGCCGCTGTGAGTCCTAGAAGGGCGATCGCCCCACAGCCCAGCCCGACCTTAGCCCGATGGCGATTGAGCCGGGACGCTAGCCTGCCAACGCTGCTGTGGGTGAGTGGTTCCCACAAATTTTGCTTTGCGGACGTGTCCTGAGAAGCCTCAGCCAACAGCGATGGGAGGTTGCCTTTGGATAAGTCGAACATTTTGGGTTCAAAAGAAACTACGCTTACAGCAGCCCAACCAAAATGTTAGGAAATGTAAACGAGATCATTCTTACCTGTCTTGTCCCAAGTTCAAAAGGTGTTTGACCCTCAAGGTGCTAAACCCTACAAGTCCATCCCTTCCCGATACAAATTAACCCTACCCGCTAACGGACAAACTGAGGCATTACCTCTGCGGCGGTGAACAACCCGTGAATGCCGCGCCGATGCAGTCCGATTCCGGCTTTGAGGTAGCCGAAGGCGGGTCCGCAGACATTCGCAGCCATACTGGTTTCGTCGCCCAGTGTAAACGTGTGGGTTGAAATTTTGCCTTCAAAGGTGCGCCCAGTGATTTTGACATTCGTGCTGAGCGGCTTTTTCGGATTGCGCGTATCGACTACGCCGCCAACCGTGACGCGATCGCGACTACAAATTCCGGCTAGCTCTAGCATGATGTCGTCGGCGTGTTCCATGTCTTCCAGGGTAAGCAGCCCGTTGGTCTGGTCGAGCAGGGCTTCAACTTCAGCATCCGTCATTCGACGAGCCGATTCGGTATCATAACCGGGCAGATGAGCAATATCTTCGCGGATGGTGGCTCGGTAAGCTTCCCAGTTGGCGATACCTACGCCAAAGGTGATCTTGACCTGGTGGATTTCAGCATAGCTTTGGGCGGCGATCGCAGCGGCAGCGGTCAACAGTCCTGGTGTTGCCCCACACCCAGTCAGATAGGTAATTCCGGCAGCTTGCAGATCGTCACTCAGGTTCAGCAGTTGCTCAACCGCACTGGTACGCTTGATGGCATCGACTAGAACCCCTCGCCAGCCCGACTGAATAAACTGACGCGCAACCTCTGCCATAAAGGTATTTGGCAGATTTGGCAGGGCTAAGAAATAGCCTTCTACGCTGCCGGCCCGCCCAATCAAATCCTGAATACTGGAATTGCTCAGTTGCCCTGTGGCTTCCAGGTATCCCAACGAGCCTTTCTGATAGGCTGCAACGCAGTCTTCCAGCTTCAAGCCTGCAAGTGCATAGGCATATCCTTTTTGATCAGCAGCAGCAATCCAAGACATTTCCTGTTTCTGGGCAAGCATTCGGGCAGCGGACTGCCCCAGTCCACCAAAACCCAGTACCCCAACGCGCAGAGGAGACTGCACAACTGCACCAAACCGACTCGTCTGACTTGCGACTTGTAGACTCATAAATCTCACTCAACTCGAACAGGCTCTCATTATCGAGACTGATTTGATTTTTGTGCAACGGCGGGTAGAGTGCCCGCCGTTACACAAAAATCTGAACACACTCTATTATCTGGCTTTGGGGGCTGCTTTCATACTTTTCTTGACTGCGCTGATAAGTTAAGCGAAACTGACTACTAGCAATAGCAAAAACCGCTAGCTATATTAAGCTTCTTTACGTTTTGACTCAGACTGATTCAAATTCCTCTGATTAATTTAATAGAATCATCTCGTGATGCAGTAGTTGGATCTCTGTCTGAAGCTACATTGTTAAGCTATGTAGAGTGGTTACGCTGTTGATTAAGGTTCGGAAAGTTCAAAGTTTGTTAAAGGCAGTGCGGGCCAATGGAAACACTTGAGTTTGTAATTTATCCTGACGGTCGAGTACAGGAAAAAGTAACTGGAATTGTCGGTTCATCTTGTGCTGAAGTCACTGCTGCAATCGAGGTCCGTCTCGGTGTCGTGTTGACCCAGGAGCAAACTTCCGAATATTTTACCCAACCTCTGCAACCGTCTGCGTCTGTTGAAACGAGGGCTAGTTTTAGCGAGTGGTAATTTTTCTCTAGTTTTGCTCTCCGTTCGAGTTGTTCGTTTCCAAGTCCATTTCTTAAATTTATTCAAAATTCCCATGTCACACTTTAGCCAAATCAAAACTCAAATTCGTGACCTTTCCTCCCTGCAAGCTGCATTAACTGATATTGGGGTTGAGTGGCAGGCTGGCCCTCAGGATGTGAGAGGCTATCGGGGGCAAACCCGGACCGCAACGGTTGTCATTGAGCAAGACAACGGCTACGATATCGGATTTACCTGGAATGGTCAGGAATATGAACTGATTGCTGACCTCCAATATTGGCAGCAGCCGCTTACTGTTGAAGGCTTCTTGAATCGTGTCACTCAGCGCTACGCTTACCACAGCGTTCTTGAGGAAACGACCCGTCAAGGTTTTCAGGTCGCTGAACAAGAGCAGAACAAAGACGGCTCGATTCGCCTGGTGCTTCAGCGCTGGAGTGCCTAGACTACAACTAAGCGTACAGGCTTTGTGGAACAAGGGGCTGAAGCCCCTTGTCTCGCATTAGCCATACTCTGGTGGATTGCATGAATTGTTAGGATGCTAGTCCAATGAGCGATTTTTTCTTAGCCTCAGCCGATCAGCCTAAAAGCTCTGCTCCAACTGGGTTTGAACCTGAGCTTGGGGGGCACCTGCGAAACCAGGCTGAGCGCACTGGGTTGGAGCCTGAACTGGGCGGCGCGGTGCGTCAAAAGGGGGTTTATGTTGATGAAATCACCTGCATCGGCTGTAAACACTGTGCCCATGTCGCCCGAAACACGTTTTACATTGAGGCAGACTATGGGCGATCGCGGGTAGTTCGGCAAGACGGCGACTCAGAAGAAGTAATTCAAGAAGCGATTGATACTTGCCCGGTTGACTGCATTCACTGGGTAGAGTACGCCGAGTTGAAGAGACTCGAAACAGAACGCAAATTTCAGGTGATTCCAGTGGCAGGCTTCCCAGTCGATAAGGCGATCGTTGCTTCTCATCGGCGGCAACAGCAGGCAAAGCAAAAGCGGCAGGGCGATTAAAGCAGACTCAGCGGGTCTACATCAATCGTCAGGCTAACCTGAGCGGGACAGCGCGATCGCAGCTCGATCAGCGCGGTGCGATCTAGATCAGCATCAGGCGGACATTTCAACAGAATTTGCCAGCGATAGCGGCGGGCAATCCGGGGAATAGCGGCGGGTGCAGGTCCTAACAGTTCGCAGGAGATGCGATCGCAAACAGGGCGTAGGTGCGCTGCCAGTTTTTCGGCGGTTTGGCGTACCGCTGTCGCATCGGGGCTACTCAACCGCAACAGCAGCAGTCGCCCAAAGGGTGGATAGTTGAGCGATCGCCGCTGCTCTAGCTCAGTTGCCACAAATGGCTCATAGTCATGCTGTCGCACCGCCTCAATTACCGGATGTTGCGGCGAGTAGGTTTGCAGAATGACCTGCCCTGGTTCAGTGCCTCGCCCTGCTCGTCCTGCCACTTGAATTAACGTCTGAAAGGCCCGTTCGCCTGCCCGATAGTCTGCTAAATGCAGCAGCCCATCTGCCGCAATTACGCCTACGAGCGTTACCTGCGGTAAATCAATCCCTTTAGTCAACATCTGCGTCCCGACTAACAGATCGGCTTCACCCTGAGCAAACTGATTTAGCAGCGTCCGGTGTGCCCCTTTGGTGCGGGTCGTGTCGCTATCAAAGCGGATGCAGCGAAGTTGAGGAAACTGCCGGGACAATTCTTGCATCACCCGTTGGGTGCCGCTACCAAAATGCTTCAGGTAAGGGGAGTTACATTCGGGACAGTGGGAAGGTTGCGATCGCCCATACCCGCAATAGTGACAGCGCAGCCAGGAAGCTGCATCTGCCTGGGTTTGGTGATAGGCCAGCGACACATCACAGTGAGGACACTCCAGCACATATCCACAGCTACGGCAAGAGACAAAAGTGCTGTGCCCCCGCCGATGGATAAACAGCAACCCCTGCCGTCCCTGAGGCTGTAACTGTTGCAGCGCTTCCTGGAGCGATTGACTAAAAATCGAGCGATTTCCCTGCTGAAGCTCCCGCCGCATATCTACCACCTGAATTGGCGGCATAGGGCGAGACTGGATGCGCTCGGGGAGGGAGAGGGAGAGGGAGGGATGAGGGATGAGGGATGAGGGATGAGGAGTGTCTTGACCCTTTATCCTTCCGCCCTCGTTCTTGATCTTTTCCCACGTTTCTAGCGACGGTGTAGCAGACCCCAGAATCAGTGGGCAGTTTTCCAATTCGGCTCGCCACTGGGCGACGGTGCGGGCGTGGTAGCAGGGGGTAGGCTGATCTTGCTTGAAGCTGCCATCATGTTCTTCGTCGAGCAGGATTAGACCTAGACGAGGCAGGGGCGCGAAGACGGCGGAGCGGGTGCCGATTACGACCTGGGGAGTGCCGCTGAGCATCTGCCGCCAGGTGTCATAGCGTTCGCCTTCGGACAGGGCGCTGTGGTAGACCCTTACCTTTGCGCCAAAGCGGGCCCGGAAGCGATCGGTCAGTTGCGGCGTTAGCCCAATTTCAGGAACCAGCACCAGGGCAGACTTTCCCTGCTGCAAGAGAGGGGCGATCGCTTGCAAATAGACCTCCGTCTTTCCCGACCCGGTTACACCATGCAGTAGCACCTGAGCATAGCCCTGGAGAGCGGCGATCGCCGTGAGAGCTTCCTCCTGGGCGGCTGTTAACGGTTTAGGAGAGTCTAATTGCAGCGGCAATCCGGACTCAGTTCGCAGCACTTCTCGCGGTTGAATGACTACAACCCCTTTTTGGGCTAGCGCTTTCAGTACCGAGGAACTGGTGTGACAAAGCTGCAAGAGTTCTTGGAGCCACAGGTCGCCGCCGCGCCGCTTCAGTACGTCTACAATTTCCTGCTGCTTGGGGCTGAGGGGAAGGTCTGGTGGGTTGGCAGTCAGCACAACTGCTTGCTGCCGTTTCGGACGCAGAGGGGCGGGGGGTTCCAGATAGCTCTCTACCCAGCCTAGCTGCAACAGTTGCCGCAGCCCCCGGTTTGCTCCGCGCACCTGGCGCTGCAAATATTGCCAGGTGTAGTCTCCGTCTTTTTGAGCCTGAAGCCGATTGAGCATCAGTATCGCAGCAGGATCAAGCTGACCCATCGCAGTCGTGTCATCCGCATTCGATGCAGATAAGGACTTAGCTGCTTCCGTCATCCGGACGCGGCGCTGCGATCGCCCTAATAACCCCGGCGGCAGCGCTACCTTAATCACCTGCATCAGAGACGCACAGTAATAGTCCGCCACCTGATGCAGCAGGGTCCAGTAGGTGGGCGGGAAAAAACCCGGACTGATGACTTCTTCGACCGCCCGAATGGTAGATAAGTCCAGATCAGAGGATGGCTGAGCGATGAGGCGAATGGCGATCGCTCCAATCTGCTGTGCGCCAAACGGCACGCTTAAAATATCTCCTGGCTGCACTTGCGCCCCACCAGTCCGGTAGGTAAACAGCCCCTGTGCGCCCGGACAATCTACCAAAACCTCAACCCACTCTGGATGTCCTAAATGTTCTGTGTAGGTGCCTCTAGCTTCGGCGGTGGTGGCGCTACGGGCAATTTTGGGAAGCGGCGCATTGTTAGCGAGCATCACCGACACAAGCAAGTTTTGAGGCATGAACAAATACAAGAAGAAGGGACATAGATAACCTCAGATTAACTGCGGCTACCCTGTTCTCACTTAGTTTAGAACAGTCTCGTTTAGAACGGCGCTGCTGATTTGAAGGGGTGCATCCCACTTTTGTAGCCCTCACCCTAAATCCCTCTCCCAAAGCGGGAGAGGGACTTCAATCCGGCTCCCCTTCTCCCTTTTTGGGAGAAGGGGTTGGGGAT
>JAAUQZ010000066.1 GCA_012033355.1 Leptolyngbyaceae cyanobacterium RM1_406_9
AGGTATTGCCTCCCTTCCCGGTTGAGATTAGGTATTAAAAGATGAGGCACGCTTTAATCTGCCAAAACTAGCTCTGCTAATCCTAAATAGCGAATTCCGGCTGGGCTGATGTCAAAGCGGCAGGGGAGAACCTGTAGACCGAGGGCGATCGCCTCTCTCAGCAGTTTTCCATAGGTTGGGTCGGCGCTGTCACCAGGAGCAAAGTGAGTGCAGTCGCCGCGATTAATGAAATAGAGCATTACCGTTTTGGCTTGGGGCAGCAAAGCAGTTAGCTCGATCAGGTGTTTTTGACCGCGTGTGGTGACGGTATCGGGAAACAGCGCCAGTTTTTCCTGTGCCCAGGTGGTGTTTTTCACTTCCACATAAATGGGTGAAGTGGACTCATCGCCCATCAGCAAAAAATCGACTCGACTCTTTTGGTCAGACCCATAGCGCACTTCTGGAAGAATCTGGCTGTAATCCCCCAGCGGGAAAAGTCTTGCTGCGAGTGCCGACTTGATTGCGCGATTGGGCAAGGCTGTATTGACTCCTGCCCAGGTTAGCTCTGTATCTTCAACCTGAATCAATTCCCAGGTGTAAGGGAGCTTGCGCGTTGGGCGATCGCTGCGAGACACCTGAACCCGGCTGCCAACCTTGCAAACGCCTGTCATGGGTCCCGTGTTGGGACAATGAGCCGTAATGGTTTCACCCGAATCTAGCTCAATGTCAGCAAAAAACCGCTTGTAGCGCTTAATTAGAACTCCTGGATAAAGAGTTGGATAAGGATAAAACCAATCACTCCTTGAAGCGTCATGTTGGCTCCATTTCTTTTGGCTACACATAGAGCAATTGATTAGCAATCTCATCGGCTGTTAAAGAATCTAACAAAATGCCAACCCGCTGATCGATTTCATAAGCATTTTTCTGAGGGATAACAATGATACTGGAGTGCGATTGGTTATTTTCTGTGAATTGTAGATGCAGCCTTTCAAAATCGACTCGGTTATGGGTGAGCAAGCAGCGTTCCAGGGAAGCAGCATAGACTAATTGCTTGAAATCGGCTCTACCCATGAAGCCAGATGCTTGAGTTGTTAACACGTCTAAACCCCTAGACCGTAGAAGAGTCGCAACAAGGGCTAACATATCTTCATCGATGTAAAGAGCAGCAAAAATTCTCACGGCTAGCCCAACGCAGCTTTCACCGAGGGATGAATTTTTTCTTCAGGAATCCGATTCCGTTCGATGTAGTCATTAATTTCAGCTTGATTGTCGAGGTAAAAGCTGAGAGCGTCAAAGACCTGAGCCAGCGTCAGGTGAGGTAAATGGGTTGGGATTTCTTCTGGAGAGGTTCCTAATCGCCATAGTCCCACGATCGCACGAACGGTTGTGCGAGTGTCTGCGATGATTGGCTCTCCCTGTAAAACGTCTGGCTTTCGGGTAACATAACGCGACGTGGTTTGAGCAGTCATGGTGGTTTTGCGGTTATGAGTAACGATATTGACTTAAGTTTTGGTTGTTCGCCTGCATCTAGTTATGGTACCAACCTGCGGAATTTATCATGCTTCTGTGAGAGGCAAACTGAGAAGAAGAACCAATTGCTTATGCAAGAGGTGACTCCAGTTTAAAGAGTTCTAGCTCCTTTCCGTAATACTTTTGAATGCGTCCGAGGGAAATCATTCCTAGCCGTTGGGTGACTCGGATGGAGGCAGCGTTTTTGGGGTTTACCACAGCGTAGATGATGGGCAGTTTCAGTACATTGAATCCGTAATCTAGAACGGCTTGCCCTGCTTCGGTGGCATAGCCTTTGCCCCAGGCAGCTTTTTTGAGATGCCAGCCGACTTCGATCTCTGGTGTGGGGTTGCTGTCGTTGTCGGGCAGTTGTTTGAGGATGACGGTGCCGAAAATTTCGCCTGTATGTTTGTCGGCGATCGCCCAAAACCCAGTTCCATTGTTCGAGGCAGCATCCCGGTTGATTCTTCGTTGCAGCGATCGCCGCTGAGCTTCAATGCTCTCCTCCGTTTTGCCGCCGATAAAGCGCACCACTTCTGGATCGCCATAAATCTCAAAGGCTTGCTCTGCATCATCCTGAGGCATCCAGGATCGAATCATTAAACGCTCAGTTTCAGTCAAAATCGACATTTCTACCCAACTCCTAATCCCCAATTCCCATCACTCCAACAACTGAACGATCGCTTCAATCAAGCGCTGCGGTTCAATGGGTTTTGTCAGGTGCATCCGAAATCCGGCGGCGATCGCCCGTCGCTGATCATATTCTGCGGCGTAGGCCGTGAGGGCGATCGCTGAAATGTTTCCGCCTCGTTCAGGCGATCGCGCCCGAATTTGCTCGATGAGCATATAGCCGTCCACTTCAGGCATTCCAATGTCACTCAGTAGAACATGGGGTAAGGCTTCAGGTGATAGCTGGTCTAGCGCTTCCAGGGCAGCCTGGGCAGAAGCAGTGGCGATCGCCGTTGCCCCAGTTTGCCTCAGCAAAAAACTCAGCAGTTCCCGTGTGTCTGGCTCATCATCGACCACAAGAACCCGAATGCCTGCCAGAGCAGCAGCGAAAGTGGGAACAGGTTCCGTCATTGGGTGGGTGGTGCGATCGCGTTCCATTTTGCTTTCCGACGTTGGCACTTCACTGGAATAGTTTTCTTGCCATAGCGGTAGCATGACGGTGAAGGTCGCACCCTGCCCTTCTCCCAGACTGTGAGCCTGAACGGTGCCGCCGTGTAGCTCAACCAGATGCCGCACGATCGCCAGCCCCAGCCCTAGCCCACCAAATTTTCGCGTGGTGGCGCTGTCTGCCTGCCGAAAGTAGTCGAAGATGTAGGGAGCAAATTCAGGATTGATGCCAATGCCCGTGTCGCTGACGGTGATTTGAGCATAGCTGATTGTCTGTCCTGGTTCACGAGTCATTTGTCCCTGATTACTTGTGCTGGACTGCTCATCTTCCACCCGTGTCCCATGACCCGTGACGGCTGACAGCATCACCTCAACTGTGCCACCGTTAGGGGTAAATTTGATGGCGTTGGAGAGCAAATTCCAAACAATTTGCTGGAGCCGAGCCGGATTGCCTGAGACTTGAAAGTGGAAGTGTTGCAGCGATTTGTTTAGGGCGGTTGGGCTGGAGGGGTTTGCCCCCGCTTGCCCAAAGCCTGCATCGACGACCTGAAAGCTGAGACTGATTGATTTTGCCTCAGCGGCCAAGCGCACGGTTTCGATCGCCGCTTCAATGGTAGGAATCAAATTAACCGGACAAAAGTTGAGCTTGAGCTTGCCTTGCAGAATCCGCGAAACGTCGAGCAAATCCTCAATCAGTTGAGTTTGAAGTTTGGCATTACGCTCAATGGTGTCCAGGGCACGGTTAATCGTTTGAGCATCGAGCTGGCGTTTTTTGAGCAGTTGAGTCCAGCCCAAAATCGGGTTGAGCGGCGTGCGTAATTCGTGGGAAAGCACCGCCAAAAATTCATCTTTTACCCGGTTTGCTGACTCTGCGGCGCTGCGAGCGGCTTGCTCTGCGGCATAAAGCTGGGCCCGGGCGATCGCCTGGGCGCACTGTTGCCCCAGGGTCAGCATAAAGGCTCGATCTTCTTCACTAAAAGACTGTGGCGTGCTAAAGCTCAAACCCATCGCGCCCAGTGTACGCCCTTCTATGTTGAGTGGAATGCAGACAAAGGCTTGGTTTTCAGTTGTGGCGATCGCCTCACCCAGATGGGGATAGTCTGCCAGCAGTGCTTCGGCGTTTCTAGAAAATGGCCGTTCCCGTTCGCACGGTTTTTGCTAGCGGCGTGGGAGCGGTGACGGAAAAGCTCCGCCAGTGCTGTATCACCTCCGGCGGATAGCCAATCGCATTTACCACCCGCAGCGTCATGCCCTGCTCAGTCAACAGCGACACAGAGCCAGCGTTTGCTTCCAGTGCGGCAATTCCCTGATTCACGACCACCTCAGCGACTTCATAGGGGGTTAACGCTTCTGAGAAAGCCGCAGTAATCTTTTGCAGTCGAGCAGTGCGGTTAGCGGTCTGTTCTGTAATCCGCTGAGCTTCCTGAATGGCGCGGTAGAGTCTGGCATTGTCAATCGCCAGAGCTGCACGACGGGCCAAATCTTCTGCTAGAGACAGGTCGGCTGTGCTGTAGCGTCGCCCTGATTCAGCAGTGGCGAGTGAAAGGGTACCTAAAATCTGCTGACGGGCGATTAGAGGCACAACCATTGCAGACTCTAGGTTCAGCGATCGCACGATTTCAAGATGCTCAGCATCGCGGGTTGCCTTCTGGAGCAACTCATCCGATAGTTTTGCCACCAGGATAGACTGCCCCGTTTTCAACACCTGGGCGATCGGGGTTTCCCCCTGCGGGTCAGGGTAATAGTGCTGAAGCTGCCGCGCCCGTGCAGCCATTGCTGGATCGGCGTGGGCAATGGGCAGACGAGAAATGGTGCCATCGCGGTTGAGCAAATCTACCGTACACCAGTCTGCCACTTCTGGAACGGCAATCTGGGCAACCCGATCGAGCGTGGTTTGATAGTCCAGCGAGGTAGCCAGGTCGATGCTCGTTTCGGCAAGATAGCGTAGGGTTTGCTCGATTCGCTTGCGCTCCGTCAGGTCTAGAACAAACCCAATTCCGGTGTTAGAGTCTTCTAGCCGAGCGCCCGCTACTAACACGGAGACACGACTGCCATCTTTACGAATGTACTCTTTCTCATAGGGCGAGCAGGCATCGGAAGAAAGGCTTTGACAACCCGCTTCTTCATCTAGATGGTGATATTCGGGTGGAGTAATAGCTTCAAGCTGGAGCCGTCCCGCTTTCAAGTCTGCTTGAGTGTAGCCAATCAGATTGAGAAACGCATCGTTTGCATCGAGGATGTTGCCTTGCAGGTCGCCGAAGTTGATGCCAATAATGTTGGACTCAAATAGCCGCCGAAAGCGAGACTCACTGGCTCGGAGGGCATCTTCAGACTGTTTGCGATCGCCAATATCCGTCAACATGGTCAGCGTCCCAGTAAACTCGCCCTGCTGATTCAGAATGGGGCTAGCTGAAACCAGCACCCACAGGTCTGAGCCATCCTTGCGACGAAAGCGAAAGTCAAACTGCTCTTTAATTCCCTGCTTGCGGCGTTCAATTCGGTATTCAGCTTCTAGCCGCCCCGCTTGGTTCATGAAGTCAAACAAAGAGCGGTTTTGCATTTCCTCTAGGCTATAGCCCAGCATTTCAGCTAGTCGCTGATTGGCGTACTCGGTGCGTAACTCGGTGTTGAGTAGCCAAATTCCTTCATAGGAGGTATCTAAAATCTGCCGATACCGTTCCTCACTCGTCTGCAACCGAGCGAAAGTAGTCCTGGTTCTCCGTTTGGAGTTTCGCAAATCTGAATTTAAGCTGCTGATCAACAGACCCACCAGCCCAAAGGTAATCAGTTGAAATCGGTCGGCATTGCTATTAATGGCGAGGGAATAAAGCGGCGGTGAGAAGAAATAGGCGATCGCCACAATAGACAGCCCCGTTGCCGCCAGTCCGCCCGTCAGTTCGCCAAACCAGGCGCTCACAGTCACCGCCGCAAAAAATAAGATCAAAATCTTGGGCTGAATCAGCCCTCCCAGCAATATTGTCAGCAGCAAAGCCAGCCCAACCGATAAAACAGCCACACCATAGCGCTGAAGTTGGGAACGGTTAACGTTGAGCATAGCGACAGACTGCCTAGTCCTCAAACTACGGATACAGCTTTGCTTACCTTAAGAGGGATGACAGGCTTTACACACTGATCCGGGGGAGTATTTACTGATTTAACTTTTAAGTAAAGTAACACGTTCACTCAGCCGGGGCTTGCCAAAACGTCTCCAGGCGCTGCCACCTCGCAAAAATAGCTCCATCCAGCGGGCTGGTTTGCCGTCGCTCCTTGACCAGCCAGAGCTTCCCGGCGCAAAGGCCAATGTCCCTTCTGGTACTTTAAAGCTGCCATCAGAATAGATTGCATCACTCACTACATCTCCAATCCGAACCACAACTTTTGTTTCAGGCTCCAGATCCATGCTGTAGTCAGGAATGGTGGTTTTGATATTGCCATAGCCATCTACCCAAGCAATGCGATCGAGGGGGGCATCGGGCAGTTGAGCTGGGTTCAGTGAATCACCTAGCAGGTCAAAGTCTTCCTGGGCGATCGCCGCTGCCGCTGGGGGAAACACATCCCGCGACCGAAACTGGGAGCCACCTCGCGATACATTCACCGTATGCAGCACTTTGGCATGGTCTTTGATGAAGGACAGGGTATAGCCTGCATTCACCCCCACCACTTTTACCCCGTTAGGCAACAGGGCATAGGTTAGCCCTTCTCCTTCATTGTCTTGCCGTGCTTCTGGGTCATCTTGACGAGGCGCACAGTTATGATAAATTAACCGCTCTGCCGGACCGGGGTTAAGTCCGAGTTGGGCAATCCAAAATCCGGTAGATAGCGTGTTAAAGGGAGGAACGGAAAGCGGATGAATTTGAGCCTGCGGTAGTGCCTGAAGCAACCGTTGAGTCACTTCGGTAAAAGCCGGATCGCCCGTTCCATAGTCTGCAATTAGGCAGATAAACATACTTTTTCCCTTCATTGAAATGTTTTTAGAATTTATGCACATTCCCTATGGAACAGGAATACAAACGCTCAGATCTGCGACTTCTTCAAGAAGTCGCAGATCTTAACCCCTCAGGTTGAGGGGCAAAATGCAGGACTATTGAGGTCAAATTAAGCTCAATAGTTTGCTGCTGTAGTGTGTTTAGGCTTCAGCGCAATCACACAGATTGCTGCGCCTAACAGAGAGACTAATCCAAGCCAGATTCCAGTAGTGACGGTCAATGCTTCTGGTGTACCAAAGACTATGCTAAATGCACTGACAGCGGCGGCGGCTCCGCCGAAGAATAGACCGATCGCCAACCCTGCATGGCGCGGAGAAAGCACCGATAACACCAGCGGAAAGGTGCCGTTAGACACCAGACTGTAGGCAATTCCTAAACCCATCGCCAAACCCATCGCCACAGGTAGACTAACGGTGAGTTTGAGCAACACCAGCAGGGCGGCGATCGCCCCTAACCCCACCAGCATGGCTCTAGAGTTGCCAACCCGAACGGCGATTAAACCTGCTGGAACTGCAAAGGCGGCGATCGTCAAAAACATTAAGCCCATGATCAACGGTGGGTTGACATCGGGCAGTTGTGTTTTGAGAACTTTAGGAAAAATCTCGATCGCCAATCGAAACACCAGTGTCACCGTTGCACCAATGCCAAAAATCAATCCCAGCGAGGCAAGCGAAGGAGAGGTCAAAGCAACCGCATCCTCTAAAGTCTCTGCTGGGGTCACTACAGAGCGATTGAAAAGCTTCAAAAGCCCCACCGTGACTACCAGTAGAATGGCTGCCACGACAAAGGTTATGCCATAGCCCAACTCCTTGAGTGCTGGGGTTCCCAGCGGCGTTGTGGCTCCAGCCAAACCTGCCGCCAAAGTGAGTAAACTTGCAGCCTGAGGCAAACGCACCGTAGCAGCGTAGTGTCTCAATAGCGCCAATGCTGGACTGCGAAGGATGCCAATGGCGATCGCCCACAAAATTAACAGCCCTACCAGCACCCAACGGATGGACTGCACCGATGGGACTGCCTGGATTTCCATTGCAATCAAAGGAATAATCACAAACAGTGCTGCGGTCAGGATAACCCCTACCCAAATCAGCGGAAAACGATTGCGTCGCTGTTGTTGAAGTCGGTCAGAGAGCTGACCTGCGAGTGGCTCCAGGGCGATCGCCAGCAACGTTTCAATCAACAACAACTGAGGTGCAAAAGTAGGCGCGAATCCCAACTGTGTTACGACCTCAGCTAAATGTACCCGATACACAACCCAGCTTAATGTGATCGAACCATACACAGCAGCTAGTGCAGCCATTGGCAGCCACAAAACAGCAACTTGTGAGTGAGCTAAAGAAAGTCGATTTGCTTTCATTGTCTTGCACCATGTATTCCTCAAGATATCGCTCAGAAAAATAGAGCAACGAGTTACGCAAGGGTTCTACAAGTTGACCACACCTTATCACTGATTACTGGCGCAAGATATTACCTTTTGCATTTTTCTGACCTATTTGCTCAAAAAGCATCTGACCTTTTCTGACTTTCTCATGCTGATCAAATTGAAACAGTGCCCTAACCATGTGCTCATGGGTTAAACCAACCCAACGAACAAGTCTTCTACAGAGAGAACCCTTAAGCAACATGGGTCGCAAACACCGTACTTGCTGCATCTCAGTTTACGCTCGGTTCCTCCGCTGGAGATGCTAGCGATCGCTTCATCTACAAAAACACCACAGGTGAACTGTATTGGGACGTTGACGGTACAGGAGCAATTGGGCACGTAAAACTCGCAAACAATCTCTGATCTTTTATGCCAATTCTTTATGAAGTTGCACGGAACAAGGGACTTAAGCCCCTTGTTCCAATAGGATTCATTCTGTGCAAGCTCAAATTGAATTAGTATTAGTCCCTCATCTTTAACCAGGAAGGAAATAATAAATGGATTGCAATTTGCCTACACGTAACCTTAACCTACACGTAGTAGAAGTTGATCGATGCAGGTTTAAAGCAAACCTGCATGGACAAAAGCCGCTCTGAGCCATTAATGTTTGGAACGACTCATACCGTTTCTACAAGAAGCTGTATCTTTTGGAGCGTGAATCGCGTATGTGGGCTACGCTCCAAAAGATACAGCCTTAAAAAGAGTTGGTATTCAGTTGAATTTGCTGAAGTGTTGATCTGTTTAGGAACTAGAAAATAATGAGTAACCAAAATCTTCGGAATCTGCTGATTGGTGCAGGGGTTGTAGCCGTAGGTGCGATCGGCACTAAGGTCGCCACAGACTATTTACGAAACCGAGGTAAGGAAGAAACACGCAACGATAAAGAGGGCGATGTTGAGGCGCAATCTCCCCAGGAAGTAAGTTATGTCAACGTAGAGCAAAATTCAGTTCAACAATTTCTAGACACTAGCTTTGGTAAAGCTGGACGCTATGTGCCGTCTCGTCCACCCAAAGTGTTTGATTACCAAAACAAACAGTACATGGTGATTTGGGCCCATGATAACGAGCAAAACAAAGACCAGATGTTAGCATTTGTCTACACTGGGCAGGGACGCGAGATGATTGCTAGCGTGGGATATACCTCCAGCAAGACCGACTATAACCTGGAGCTAGAAGGAACTCCTTTTGCAATTGAGGTAAACAATAAACAGATTAAATCTGGCAAAGGTGAAACCAGCGGCACAGATGAAGTTGACCTGGTGTTAGCAGACGCTTAAAGGAAAGCCGGAAAATAGCGAATTTTCCTTGTAAGAGTACAGCGTGGGTCATGACGAGAAATGAGGAAAGGCTTTGCCTTTCCTTTTTTAACTCACAGCATCTCTTACATAGCGATCCTAAATGATTCGTGAAAGTGCCCGCCTCTGGGCGGGCACTTTCACGAATTATCTTTTTCACAAATCAGAGGATTGCTATAGCGCTAGGTGCATACCTTACGGCACGTTTTGTGTGATGCACGGAGGACTTCACACAAAGCGTCTTAATCAAGGCGCGTAGAACCATAAAGGAGCAGTCAAAGGTGGGGTGAAGTCTGCTCACCCCTATCCCCACTGATATTTTTATGCAGGCAAACCGCTGTAGGTAGTAAATGATACAGCGATCTTAAACTTCATTCCGCTTTTTCTTTGTTTTTAATGAGACAGTGAAGTTAGGCTAGCAAATTATAAATTATCCAAGAATCTTGCTATTTCCAGGATGAGCTAAGATTCCTTTTAAGGTTATTTTTGACGAAAAGTTACTCACAGAGGTCAAAGAGTACAAAAACTCAACCCATTAAGCAGGTTCACAATGTACCCAGACCCTACTTAAATTCTCGTAGCCTGTGAGTATGTCAATCACAATCCACTAATTTCTCAATTCAAGTCTTGCTATATCTATGAACACTATTCTTGCAGTTGTTTGCTTTACTTCAGTTACGGTCAACATTCTATTCCTGGCTTTAGCAAGCATATATGTTGCTAAAAGAGGAGGGATAGCATTTTTGCTTCAGAAGATTTCGTTGGGAAGGATCAAACCAAATCAGAAGCAGCCAACTTTACCTATTTTTTATCTCCAGCGCAAAAGTCTACTTGATGTTCTTCCACTAGATAGTCCCCATGCAATATTTCTAGGAGACAGTATTGTTCATGAATGTGAGTGGTCTGAACTATTTGATGATCCATCTAGTAACTTCGGTAGCCTAAAGATCAAGAATCGAGGAATTTCAGGCGACACGACTGTTCGTTTACGAGGCAGGCTAGACGATATTTTGGAGTCGAAACCTCAAAAAATTTTTCTCATGATCGGAGTCAATGATTTACATGAAAAGAGACCTATCCCTGAAATCATTCGGAACTACAGTGAGATACTAACGCGAATTAAAAATTCTTTGCCAGATACGACTGTTTTTATTCATAGTGTTTTGCCTGTCAACCATAACTTTCGTGAGAACAAAAAGAAGTATGTTAAGAACAGAAATGTTGTTAGTTTGAATTCTTATTTACAGACCTTAGCTGGAGAGTTTTCCTATCCTTACATCGATCTATTTTCTCATTTCGCAGATTCCAAGAGTCAATTAAGCGATCGCTATACTCTAGATGGCTCCCACCTCAATGGAAAAGGCTATTTGCTCTGGAAGCAACTGATCGAGCAAGAAATTGGATTACAAGGCTAAACGCTTGGATTTGCAGCAAGAAATGTAAAAGATTTTGTAGGGCGTGCAATTGCAATTGTTGTCTGTAAAAGGGGCTTACAGCAATTTCCACTTGGATACACCACAAAACCTGATAGGGGCGGTTCACGAACCGCCCCTACGCTGCGGCTTACCCATTCAAAAATGGCTGTAAGTCCCTTTTAGTTTGGCGATCGCTTAATTTACATTCTATCTGCCTAAGTTCTAGAGATGTTTTTGCTGAATCCCTTCTGTCGAATTGCGCTACCATCTTTCTAGACTTTGTAAAGCTAGACACCAAACGCCGACAAATGGCTAGCTTTAGCTAAAGGTCTGCCGATCGCCTTTGAATGAGAACCGAAGAGAGGTATCTATGGAGCCTGCTCAAATTGACTGTGCCGTGTCTTGCGTTAATGGCTGCGTACTGGGCGACCAGTGCCCCAACCTGGAATATAAAGAACAAGCATCAAAGTTTGTTCAGGAAACATCTTTGGACGACATGATTGCGATCGCCGAAGAAGCTATTCGCAAGAAAGCAATGCAAACGCCCCAGTGGGTTTTCCCTGAAGACGGCATTGCTCCGGACGAGCTTTGAGAGGATCTGGGAGCTAGAGGCTAGGGGAACAAAGCACTCTTCATCCCTCATCCCTCATCCCTCAAAGCATCTGCATACGCCGCATACACTCCCTGTACGTTATACCAGTTGAGAAAAATGCGGGCGGCTTCAAGGGCCAGTTGCGGTTTGCCGCTGTCGATTAACCATTGCAGGAAAGGAGCCATCGTGCGCTCGTTGAGCTTACCGCCCAGGGAAAGCGATCCCCAAAGAACGCGATGCAGCCAGGTCATCTGGATCATCATTCGCACATTCCAGGTGGGATGTTTTTGGTAAAACAACACGCCCATGCGCCCCCGCTGAAATTCCCGCTCGATCATATGTGGAATCTGATCGAGCGAGAAAGGAGGATGCCAGTGATAGCCTGGGGCTTCAGGACATTTGATTAGCTTTAACCCAAGCTGCTTGAGCCGTACACCCAACTCCAGATCTTCCCAGCCGTAAAGCTGAAAGCGCGTGTCAAATAGACCAGCCTGATCGAGCCATTTGCGGGCGATCGCCACATTCCCCGTCGCAAAGTAAGCCGCCGAAAAGTCCGTTAGCTTATATGGCTCAGAGGTAGGCTGGTCAAAATTGCTGGTGTTGATTACGGCTCCGTAAGTGAAGAGGCGATCGCTCCCCAGTTTCTTCTCTCCTTCCACTAGCGCATCGGCATGAGCCTGCAAGAAGTTCTCCGTCACGACGAGATCACTATCAATAAAGATAATTGTGTCGCCGATCGCCTTTTCTACGCCGAGATTCCGCGCTGCTGCTGGTCCCTGGTGGTTTTGCTGAAAGAGGCGCACATGGGGGAAATGGGTAGTGGGCGATCGCAGCCAGTCTACTGTGCCATCCGTCGAACCATCATCGACCAGCACCACTTCGTAGCCTTCAATTGCAGTGTGTTTTGCCAACTGCTGCTTTTCCAGCGCCTTCAGGCATTTCTCCAAAATTGGCCTACGGTTGTACGTCGGAATTACGATACTGAAAAACACAGATTCTCCTCACCCAACACAACGGTTATCGCTAGATGCAGCGCACCACAGCTTTTCTAGCGTACCAACTGTAAAGAGGATTTTTGAGAGGGCGATCGCAGCCTTTGAGTCAGAAGCAATTCACTCTCCAGTGCAGCGCTTAGATTTGCGACTTCAAAGTTGCACTCAACGAGAGCTTAACCTTCTCATAAACCAGTCGCGATCTGCGTCGTTTTATACTCCCATCGATTGGAATTAACGGTCGCATTTGACATTTCGGTGAGGAGTGCTGAGTTTATGGTGAAGTTCCCTATTCATTCTCTTATTTCTGCGTCTTTAGTTTCAACGGTTCTGGTAGGCGGCACTAGAGTTGCTCAGGCGCAAGTTCGGAGTTTTGCTCCCTTAAATTGGTATGTAGTCGGTGGCGCAGTTGCCGAGATCATTGATGCTAGCCCCGATGGAAATACGCTGGTTTTCACGAATTCCGGTGATCAGCAAATTGGCTTTGTTAACATCACCGATCCTGCGAATCCGCGCGCATCTACCGAGTTTCTCTAGCCGACGCAGAACCGGGTGCAACGCTAGAGAAAACCCTGGTGCTAGATTTGCTTTCGGACTATGACTGGATCGAGGAAAAGATTGAAAGCCTCGCCGTAACTGAGCAGGGTTACTGGTTTGCCAGCGATAATGATGGCGGCATCAACTCCACCAGAATGGGGGGTTGGGGGGCGAAATGCAGAATTTTGAGGTCGGAGTATAACTTGTGTGTACACGGTAGCCTTCCACAAGATATGGAACATCATCCAATGTTAGAAGACTCACTCACCGTCGGCACAAACGAAGATACTCAAGTCACCGCCATTATTTCTCATGTGGTTCGTCCAGGGCGAGAACAGGGCTATGAAGAGTGGTTTCATGGCATCGCCGCAGATGCACGAAAGTTCAAAGGACACTTGGGTGTGAGTACAATTCGACCCCAAGATCATGCTCATCCTGAATATGTTGTCATCCTTAAATTCGATCGCTATGACAACCTCAAAACCTGGTTAGAATCAGATATCCGACGGCAGTGGATTGAGCGCTTACAGCCGTTGATTGAAAAGCCAGAGTCTATCCAAACCCTCACCGGACTAGAGACCTGGTTTACATTGCCCAGACAGCCGCTCAAAGCTCCACCCCCGCGCTACAAAATGGCGCTGGTGACATGGCTAAGCGTATTTGTCACGCTTGCAATTTTGAGTCGTCTGCTAGCACCACTCTTGTCCAGGTTGCCAATATTGCTCAATCAACTGGTGACTACAGGCTTGGTCGTTGCCTGCCTTACCTATCTGGTGATGCCCCGCCTTACCAAACTATTCAAGCACTGGCTATACCCCAATTCCTAAGCCTACGCTGAATGAATTGAATGCGATCGCCACAACAAAATTTAGAATGAGTCAAAGTGTCAAACGCATTGACCTATGGCTGGTTCATTTTCAAAAGAAATTACTCGTGTCCATGCCTTCATTTCTGGACGGGTGCAGGGAGTGGGCTATCGGGCTGCGACGGCCGATACTGCCAAATTATTAAAGCTGAACGGCTGGGTTCGCAATCTGCGCGATCGCCGGGTCGAGGCGGTGTTTGAAGGGGATCGTGCGACGGTTGCAGAAATGTTGCGCTGGTGCCATCAAGGGCCGCCTGCTGCGGTTGTCGATCAGGTTGAAGTGAACTACGAAACGCCAGAGGGACTTCGGGGATTTCAGGTGCTTGTGTAACCAACTGCACATTTTGTAGCTAGACCTGCCGTAATATCATGGTCGTCTCTGGCGGCAGTCGATGATTAAGTGCGATCGCCCCTCAGAAGTGCCCTCTAACATCCAAAATTGCATATGAGTAGTGGATCTACTGAACTTGAGCCAAACTCCCCTCCTGGACCACAGCCACCTGAGCAAAGCGGGGCGATCGCCGCTTCTTCAAATTTGCCGAACTGGGAACTACGCTACGGACCGAAGTCATCGCCGGGATTACCACCTTTGTAACGATGGCTTATATTCTCGTCGTCAATCCTGGGATTCTTTCTAACGCCATCTTTTTACAGGAGTCTGGTGACTTATTTGGAGAACTGGTAATTGCCACTGCCATCTCATCGGCGATCGCCACCCTGGTCATGGGCTTCCTGGCAAACTACCCCTTCGCCCTGGCACCAGGAATGGGGCTAAACGCCTTCTTCGCCTTCTCAGTAGTAATTGGCTTAGGCATCAGTTGGCAGCTTGCCCTGGCAGCCGTCCTGATAGAAGGGCTAATTTTTATTGCGCTAACCGTTTCCAACGTCCGCAGCCAAATCATTACCGCTATTCCCGAATGCCTCAAACGCGCCACCGCCGTAGGTATTGGGCTATTCATTGCCTACATTGGGCTGTCGGGCGATCCGGCTGTTGGCGGAGCCGGAATCATCGTCGCCAACGAAGCCACAAAAACTTCATTGGGCGATTTGGGACAACCCCAAACGTTAATGGCTATCTTCGGCATCTTAATCACTTCAGCTTTTATCGCCCGCCGCATCAAAGGCGCTTTACTCTGGGGCATTCTTGCTACTGCGGTGCTGGGTTGGATTCTTCAGATTTCACCTCCTCCCAGCGGCATCGTCGCCTTGCCCCAATTGCCTGTAGATTTAGTCGGTCAAGCCTTTGTTGGACTCGGACAAATCAACGGTGCCAACCTGACAAACTTCCTGGCAGTCACCTTCGTTTTTCTGTTTGTAGACCTGTTTGACACCGTTGGCACGCTCTCCGGCGTTGGCATCCAGGCAGGTATAATTAATGAACGGGGAGAACTACCTAAAGCAGGAGCCGCATTCATGGCAGATGCAGTTGGCACCACAGTCGGCGCAATTCTCGGCACCTCCACCGTCACCACCTTCATCGAATCGGCATCTGGCGTTTCCGAAGGCGGTAAATCTGGCTTTACCGCTGTCATCACCGCCGGATTTTTTGTTCTTTCAATCTTCTTTATCCCGCTATTTTCTGCCATTCCAGGCTTTGCAACAACCGCTGCTCTGGTCATTGTTGGGGTGCTAATGGTCGGCAACGTATCGGGAATCCGGTGGTCAGATCCAGCCGAGTCAATTCCCTCGTTTCTAACCATCCTGGTCATGCCGCTGAGCTACTCGATCGCTGAAGGCTTAGCTGTCGGCTTCATCACCTACCCGCTAATCAAAGCCCTCCAGGGTAAGGCTCACGAAATCAGCATCGCCATTTGGATCTTGGCAGCCGTCTTCGTGCTGCGCTTTATCCTACTGGGGCTTGGAGTCGCGTGACTGGTCTCTCTAGCTCCTCCAGCTTCCTAACCCCCCATCCCCCTCATGCAATCTACCTCCATCCAACGGCTTCCTGCCCAGCAGATTACCTCCGAGAGCTTTCAGGCATACGGACAGGTGATCTTTGCTAGCAAGGACGGCAAACCTTACGACCAGGAAGATGCTCATCTTAGCCTTGAGCAAGGTACGCCGCGCTTTTACATCATGCGGCTTCAGCGAAAGGGACGCAGATTTTCTCGAGTTACCAGACACCTTCGCTGTACTCAATGTTTAGGCTCCCTGGAGGGCAAAGATTGGCTAATTGCAGTTGCCCCACCCGCTGAAGCAGAACCATCGCTAGACAAGCTTGCAGCTTTCCGAATTCCAGGTAACTGCTTCATCAAGCTAGAGGTGGGAACTTGGCACGCTGGACCCTACTTTGAGCATGATTGGGTAGATTTTTATAATCTAGAGCTAAGTGACACAAACGTGACTGACCACCAAACCTGCAATTTGCTGAACCGCTACGGTTTAGAGTTTGAAATTGTATAGCCGTAGTCAGCCAGGTTAGGACATGGACATTTTGGTAGCGCGGCGGAGCTGCACCACCAAAATGTCCTAATCGATATGGCTACCGCTATATAGCTGTACGGGTGCTGGTTAGGGCTGTAGGCGTTTGAGGTCGTTGCTAGACCTGGGTATGTTTTGAAGCGCGAAACCTCGGTTTCACGCTCCAAAACATACTTCTATTAAGCAATACCCAGTTGAGAGATAGGGGCGCTAACAGGCAAAGGCACGGCTACTGTGGCGATCGCCCCTTCTTCCCGCCGTTTGCCCATAGGTTGACTCAGCCCCTCCTGACCTAGAGCTAGTCCGGTTGGATCTATAGGACTGAATTACGCTAACACCATTAATTTCTACATCTACTGCGCCACTGGTTGCCAGCGCAACGTTGACCATTCGCGTCAGCAAAGGAAGGCTAGGAAGCTTCCCTAGCACCACAACGACCGCCCCACGCTGGATAATTCGCAGGCTTTCAACCTCAGCCGAGTCGAAGTTTTGACGAAATGCTAAAGTGACCCGCTTGGCTAAACCGCTGTGGTCATATTCCCCATTCAGCCCGACCCGTTCTGGCGGAATGTTCTTAAACGTTGTAAAGCAAGAAGTCGATTTGGATTGATCTCTAGCAGCGCCGCCCGACTGAGACTTTAGCTGAGACTCAAAGCGCTGGTCCGACCCTGAAAAATTTCGCAGCACATCCATTCACCCCTAGCGCTCTATAAAATTTAGTGAACTCAATGTAATCTTTTCCTGAAGATATAGACAATCTACCGCAGGATTGGTGTCATTGACTGAGAATGAGCTGGCATAATCCTGCAACTTTGACCAGATTTGGGCGCAATAGAGTAGGCTTAGACGTAAATCAATTTGGACGAGAAGGTTGTTGTGGAGTGGAAGTCAAGCTAAGTCGCCTGGAATCGATTGTGCAGCAAATTGGGGAAGCTGTTTTAGCCACCACTGAGACGGTAGATCGTCTGTCTGATCGCGTAGACGCTCTGGCAACTCAGGTGCAGCAGCAGGGCTATCAAATTTTTGCGTTGAGTGATGCGGTGCAAACTTTGGCCGAAAACCAAGACACGGCTTTGGAAAGACTGGATCGATTGACAGAAGCGTTGCAGCAGCTTGTGTCTGCCATTCAAGAAACGGATGAAACAGATTCTGAATCGTGAGCGAAGGGGATGCCCCAAGCGGGTGAGTGCTTTGAGGCTCGGCTTCAGACTAAGATTGTGAGACACATTCAGGCAATGGCAGACCTTGCCTGACGTAATTTTCGATCAGTAGCTGGATTGTATTTGGGTATAAAATTAAAGCCCCATCGCAGCGATGCGTTGAGTAAATCAGGGGACTCTAAACTTTGGCGATACTTTGGCGATGGTGATGTCAGGCTACTTCAAGTAATCAAATGACGAATTGAAGGATTATTGTTCCATGACAGTGGTTGAGGATCTTCGGCAAGAGTGGCGATCGCGCCTCAAAACAGACTCTCCAGATCAGCCATCCGTAGCTCAGGAGAGTATCCTCAACTGGCTGTTGGGCGAAGACCCCGATCGGTTGAACGAGTTTTCTTTAGAGCAACTGGCGATCGCCCAACAAGCGATTGATTACCGCTATCGAATTTTACAGCAGCGATATTTAGGGACTCATCCAGAACAAGCCTACCGGAAGTTGATTCAGCGGTTGGGCAGTCTGTTCCTGATTCGCAGCAAAATTCGCACCTGGGTGTCTCTGTCGCGCGATCGCCACCGCAGCGTTATGGATGTGCTGCAAGAAGTGATTCAAGAGCTAATTCAGAATGATCGCTATATGCGGCAGCAGATGGTCTGGATTGGTCAATGCACCCACAATTCTCGCCTGAGAAATGCCCTGATGCTGACCAGCATTGAGGAATATTGCCTGCGTCCGATTCGCAATCAGCCGTTGCTAGTTTATCGATTTGTTAACTATCTGCGGCGATCGCAGCGCGGCGGTATGACTCAGGTTCCGGCAGGCGACCTGGTGCGGCTGGTGTCTGAGGAAATCACGCCCGACGAGACCGACAATCCGGTGAGTCTACTTGACTCTGAGGCAGTTGCCCAACACCAGGATAGTCAGGCATGGGAAGAACAGCAGATGTTGCGGTCTGCGGTTCACAAAGAGTTTGCCGCGTATCTAGAGGAGCAGGTCGATCCGGTTGCGGCACGCTGGCTGCATCTACACTTGCAGGGACGGTCGCAGGAGGCGATCGCCAAAGATCTCAACCTGCCGATTAAGCAGGTCTATCGCCTGCGCGAAAAGATTAGCTATCACGCGATTCGAGTTTTTGCCCTGAAAAAGCACCCTGACCTGGTGACAACCTGGTTAGGAACCTCTCTACAAGAACACAGCTTGGGGCTGACTCCTGACCAGTGGCAGCAGTTTTGGCATAGCCTCACCCTCGATCAGCAAGAGTTGTTAAATGCCTTAAAAGCAGGTAAAACAGTTGAAGCGATCGCCCAAGACCTTGACCAGAAAACCAATCAAATCATGGGCGAATGGATTAAACTTTACTTAGCTGCTCAGGCGTTGCGGAGCGCCTCCTAATCTCCGTTGCCAGGGTGCATTTCAGGATTAGCTCACAATTACAATCCAAACCGTTGCGGAACCTGTTCCTATGGCGTTTCCCCTGAGCGATCGCATCGAGCCAAAGCGCGTCAACTCTGTCTACCAATCCGTTCTAGATCAGTTTAAAGAAGACTGGGTAGAACAGTTGAACGTCGAGCAAATGTTCATTTTAATTGATGGCGTTCTGCCGTTTGAAGCTTGCCTTTACTATCAGGTTCTTCCTCTATTTTTAGAAGGAAGCCATCTGAATTTGGGCATGGTCAGTCCTGAAGATACTGCTGCTTCTGACTATGTGCGGCGCATCATCTCCTACCTGAACTATACCCTGGTGCCCCGACGCATTTCCTCCGAAGCGCTTCAGGCAGTCCTATCTGCTCACCTAAACCATGCGGGTAGCCATCGCCCTCAATCCGGACGCACTCCGTCTCATCGATCTAACCGGGGTTCTCGCTCTCGCTCAAAACAGCCGATAGACCGAAACACGCAGCCCACACTGGTAGTAGACAGTCCGGAGAGACTTAGCTCAACGGAAATGCACGATCGGGCAAGACCTCAAATTGACTCCTCGCCCCCGCCCAGAATCCCTTTTGTGCCCCCCCAAGATACTGCGGCGCAACCCCCTCTTCAACCCGAACCTGCCCAACCCGAACCCGCCCAGCCCAACCCCCAAGATACGCTCCTGGCGCTACCGGAACCGGAACTGGCTGAGGCACAGGCTTTAGCTTCAACACCTTTGTTCAACCCACTACCTGTTCTGGATGTACAGGCAAAATACCTATCAAGCCCGATAGAGATCTTAGCGACCTTGCAGCCTAAAGAATTGCTACAAGAGTTGCTGGGGCGCATCCTATTTGGTGGGATTGGGCGGCTTTATTTTGAACGTCAGCAGCAGTATGGGCGAATTCTCTGGAGCCAAGATGGAGTCTTGCAGTCGGTAATTGATAAGCTAGATACAACCTCTTTGCAAGGCGTGATTAATGAACTGAAGCGGATGACGCAGATGCCTTTGATTGCTGTTGAAAAGCCAAGACAGTCCGAGATCGAGCGACTTTACCAGCAGACACGCCTGCTGCTGCGGTTTCGGGTGATGCCAACGGCTCATGGCGAAGAAGCAACGCTACAGGTATTGCGTGGAGCAGCACTCAAGTTTTACCAGCAGCAACAGCTAGCAAATTTAGGACGAGATGCGTTGAGCATCGCCAAACAGCTTCAGCTTAAGGTGAATGAAATTCGCGATCGCGCCCGCACTAGCTCTAGTTTCTCAGCAGAAAGACTAGAAGCATTGCCCGCCCTCAATCAACTGCTGCGCTACATCGAAGAAGAACTAGAGCAGTTACAGGTTGAGCAAGGAGCGGACGATTCTAAAGCGTGAGAAAACCCGAACTCCGGATTATGCTACCGCAAGGGACAAGGGCCAGCGATGAACGGCTTTGCCAATTACAGACAGTTCCTCAACCAGGCGATCGAATCGTTCTGGAGTTAAGGACTGAGGACCATCTGAGAGCGCCTTTGCGGGGTTAGGGTGCACTTCAATCATCAAAGAATCGGTGCCCGCCGCGACAGCCGCCATTGCCATCGAAGGCACATATTCAGCCTTGCCAGTACCGTGACTGGGATCAATCATAATCGGCAGGTGGGTGAGCGATCGCAGCACCGGGATCACCGCCAAATCTAGCGTATTGCGGGCATACTGGCGATCGAACGAACGAATTCCTCGCTCACACAAAATCACATTGGGATTGCCTGCTGCCAAAATGTATTCTGCCGCCATCAGCCACTCTTCAATCGTGGCAGACATCCCCCGTTTCAGCAGTACAGGCTTGTCCTGTGCGCCGACTTTCTTAAGCAATGAGAAATTTTGCATATTTCGGGCACCCACCTGCACCACATCAGCCACATCAGCCACCTTCTCTAAGTCGGCCGTATCCATTACCTCAGTGATGATGCCCAATCCGCTTGCATCGCGGGCGGCCGCCAACAGACCCAGCGCACTTTCACCATGTCCTTGAAAAGCATAGGGAGAAGTACGAGGCTTGTAAGCACCTCCTCGTAAAAATTGCGCCCCTGCCGCTTTAACTCTCCGGGCTGTTTCGATGATCATCGTCTCGTTTTCGACGGAGCAAGGGCCAGCCACAATGGCGATCGGGCAATGCTCTCCAAAAGACACAGGGCCATTAGGCGTAGGCACAACAACCGTGCTGGCTTCACCGTGACGATATTCGCGGCTAACTCGCTTAAACGGCTTTTCTACCCTCAAAACTTGCTCAATCCAGCCACTCATTTCCTGAAGTTGCAGCGGGTCTAAATCAACCGTGTCACCCACCAGCCCGATCACGGTTTTGTGCTTGCCAACAATCTTTTCGGGCAATAGTCCCCAGGTCTGTAGCTCTTCAGCCAATCGGGAAATCTCGGCTTCAGGAGTGCCGATTTTCATGACCACAATCATGTCAAAAGTCCTTAATGTGAGTTATTGGTTGACAGCTTACAAAAAAGCTTGTAGAAATCTTGTGGCTAAATGGTTAGCTCAGCCTTAGATATTCTACGCCCGAGCGTCTCCCCGACTGCGTATGTCCTAATCCATTGATGAATCTCAACGAATTAGAACAAATTACTTCAGGGCAATGCCCCCCTGGATTAAGGGAAAAGGTGAAAAAAAGGGATGCAAACAAGGCTATTTCCCCTTTCCTTTTCTCCATTCCCCCTCGCCCTTTACCCGAGAAGTATTAAAGCTTACATCTGTTTACCTATTTCCAAGCTTTGCCTGAACTGAGGAGGACAGGATGGGAAAGTACCGAAATGTGACTCACTGCCTCTCTATAGGCAGAAATTAGGATTTTCTTCCCGTCGATCGCCAAGCCTCCGTCATTCGCCCCAGGTTGGTTGTAAATTCTGACCAACCTAAAGCGCTACCTGCTGCATTTTCGTCCCAGGATGCGGAAAGTACGCCATAGCTTAACCCCAACACGCCCAACCCAAAGAAGCCCATGCTTACCAGTACAACTGCGACATTGGGCAGCGCAACTAAATCGTGAGTTACGACGAAGTAGCTGACAAAAAAGGTTGAAATCCCCAACGCAGATGGAATGCCGCAAAGTAAAGCCATTCGCCGCACCATTCGCCGACTGACCGCCTCAGGAATTGCCATGCTGGTTGCGGCGTTTTGACTGGGCGATCGCCCCCACCCCTTTAGAAGCTTTCTTAGACTCAGACTTTTAGAATCAGGTTGCTTCTCTGGCTTAACCGGAGT
>JAAUQZ010000374.1 GCA_012033355.1 Leptolyngbyaceae cyanobacterium RM1_406_9
TGGTAGTTTGAGGGATCGCTGAGGTCATGGGTATGGGGTTTCCAGCTTTCGTCTGTACCTAATCTAAGTCACTGAATGAGTGCCATCAGCGATCGCATCTCAACCGATCGCACTTGGACATAATTCAATCATCACTACTATCTTGACAGCAATTCCTAAATCTATCAGCCTCAAAGCGTAATCTTGAAGCTTCAGGTGTTTTGAATTTCTAATTGCCTTTGTACCAATTTAATTTGAGCTTACACAGAATGAACCCTCTCAGCGCTGGGCAGATTTTGGATTAACGGCTGTCTCAGTCGGGCGAATCAGCACCACAGGGGTTTGCTGATCGTCGTTACCCGCTGGGTTGCTGACCAAAGCCTGCTCCAGTAATCCCTTAGGAATGCCTGGCGTAGATGCCACTACATTAACCGCCTTCAGATCGTTCACATCGACAATTGCCGCTAGCAGCCCTGTTTCTGTTTTAATGTGCTCCACCACCTGCTGCGGGTTTGTGGGCCCCAACACAATGAACTGGTCGTAGGGGGGCAGCGTTCCGGTTACGTCATCAATTAGCCGAGCCTGTTCCCCGGCAAGCTGGTAGAACAGACCAGGCTGGTTGAGGAATTTTTTGGCGATCGCCCCCACCACAAAAGCAAACAGCACCCGCGCCGGGCCAACGATGTCTACCAATGACTGCATTCCGCAGGCAGAAGACAGCGTAGAAGTCGTCATAAAGTAAAAGCACAGTCGCTTTGCTACCCAGCCCGGATGCACTTCGCTGGGATGCCGAAACCGACCCTGCATCACGGCTACAGGCGTTTCGCCAATCGTTACAATGTCTCCAGGCTGAGCATGGGGCATAACATACCGCTTCACAATCGCCACCGGATTGTCTAAGTGAGTCAGCAAGTGAGTTTTAATCGGCAGCACATCCGCATGAAGCGTCGGTCGCCAGCGCTGCGAATCTTCCGTTGTAGGAAACTTCAGCGGCACGATGACGTGACAAACTTTAGGAATTCTGCCGCGCGGGCCATAGGTGAGATAGCGAATTCGCACCCAGGCTGCCTGAAGCTGATTTAGCTCCTTGCCGCGAATGTCCAGTGAGACTTCCAGGCGAGTTGTCTTGTGACGCTTGATGATGTAGCCAAACCAGTAGCCATCGGGCCGGGCTGGAGCATCGGGATGGCGAGGTGTGACTTTGATCGTGTGGGTAATTTCATCCAGGCTACCTTTTGAGAGCAGCGTCACATCTGCCCCAACTTCTAGCACCATAATTTCGACTCTGGGGCTGCGGCTGGGCAGTTCTGGTTCACCCACCAGCAGATATCGGTGGGGTTCGTATATCTCCAGGTTCCAGTCGCCCGAAGTCATCACCAGATCGTTTCCAGGATGAAGGCGATACCGGATTTCTAGCGCCAGCGCACCCAGCGCCAACAGTAGCGCGACGATCCCTAACCCAATCAAAATAGTTTCTACAAACACCGTGATCTCTAGCTCAATGCAATAAAAAGACGCTGCACTTGCAAAGATGTACCAAATTGCACATCATTCTCTAGCAAGTCTATAGAATCCGGTGATACTTGAGTTCAAAGCTGAGAAAATATCTTAAAAGATCATTCTGTAAAAATCGTGAAATATCGTGATCTGATCCAGTAATTCGACAGGTCGTCCGGCTCAGTGGTCTGACTAAATTTACAAACCTGACGATTTTGCGATACTATTCTGTCACCAGATTTTTCTTAAACATTTGTAAACTAATAGGAAGCGCACGTTAAGCATCCTACTCTGGAGAGTTTGTAATGAAGCAACTGGTTACTGCTGAACGCTTCTGTCTAATTGGTCACCTGGTAGCAATGGCTTTCGGGTTGGCAGGGTTGCTGCTGGTAATGCCGCATCCTGAATTTCTCTCACTGCTGCCTGCGGGACAAACTCTCTTTCAGTGGAGTATGGCTGGTGGCGGTGTGGTCTACATTTTGCTGGGGGCGATCGCTGTTGCGGTCTACGCCTTTCGTGTTCTGGGCTTGCGAAACTGGCTGGTCTTTATGCTGCCAGCGGTCTTGATTTCTCTAGCTAGTGAGCTACTGGGAACCAGCATTGGCTTTCCTTTTGGCGACTACAGCTACTTGAGCGGCTTGGGCTACAAAATTGCCGGGCTGGTGCCATTCACCATTCCCCTATCCTGGTTTTATCTCGGTCTTGCATCCTATCTGCTGGCTCGCGCAGGTTTGGGGATTGGTCAGGTGAATGCGGCGGGTAAACCGTTCAAGTTTGGCTGGCTGAGGCAAATTGCGGCGATCGCCCTCGGCGCTCTGCTGCTCACCTCCTGGGACTTTGTGCTTGATCCGGCGATGAGCCAAACCGCGATGCCCTTCTGGTACTGGCATCAGCCGGGAGCTTTCTTTGGAATGCCCTACCAAAACTTTGCCGGATGGATGGGCACAGGTGCGGTGTTCATGACGGTAGCAGCGCTGTTCTGGCGCACCCAGCAGCCCGTGTTGCAGCGTTCTCAACTGAACTTGCCGATCGCCATTTACCTGGGTAACTTCGCCTTCGCAACCGTAATGAGCTTGGCGGCTGGAATCTGGATTCCGGTGGTTCTGGGAATCGTTCTGGGAGTCGTCCCGGCTGTCATCTGCTGGCGTACAGCAAAATCCATTGACCTGGAGGCGATGTCTGTCAGCGGGCTTGTAAGCGAAACCGAGTCGCTAAAGCCAAAGCAGCCTCCCGCTGCCGTTGGAGTCGTCGCTAAGTGATGGCTGTGGTAAATCAGTGGGCTAGTGCTGCCGATCTTTGGATTGGAGGACTAGCCTGTTTTTTAATCCTGGTGCAGCTTCCGGCGATCGCCATCCTGCTTTCTCGGCTGCTTCAGGGTCCGAGTAGACAACCGCCCCTTCCTCCTCGTCAAGCCACGCCTGACCTGCTCGGCAAAGTCAGTGTCGTTGTGCCAACTCTGAACGAAGCTGAGCGCATCAGCCCCTGTCTTGACGGACTCAGCCATCAAGGATATGAGGTGCGGGAAATTATTATCGTCGATAGCTGCTCTCAAGACGGCACCGTTGATCTGGTGAAGGCGGCACAGCAGCGCGATCCTCGTTTTCGGCTGATCACGGATGACCCGCTGCCGTCGGGTTGGGTGGGTCGTCCCTGGGCGCTGCACAACGGTTTTTTGAATAGCTCAGAAGGCAGCGAGTGGATTTTGGGCATCGATGCAGATACTCGCCCCAGGAGGGGGCTGGCAGCCAGTCTGATTTCAACGGCGATTGAGCAAAGCTATGACCTGGTTTCGCTTTCGCCTCAATTTATTCTCAAAAGTGCGGGTGAGTTTTGGCTCCAGCCTGCTTTGTTGGTAACGCTGGTTTACCGATTTGGCCCAGCGGGGGCAGCGACAGAAAGCGCAGAACGGGTAATGGCAAATGGGCAATGTTTTCTCTGTCGGCGATCGCTCCTCTCTGCTTTGAGTGGCTACACCAGCGCCCGCAGTTCATTTTGCGATGATGTCACCCTGGCTCGATATGCCGCCAGTCAGGGGGCAAAAGTTGGCTTTCTTGACGGCGCAAAGCTGTTGCAGGTGAGAATGTATGAAGGAATGGGGGAAACCTGGCGCGAGTGGGGGCGATCGCTCGACCTTAAAGACGCTTCTTCCGTTGCTCAAAAGTGGGGAGATTTAGCGTTTTTGGTGGTCGTTCAGGGTTTGCCGCTGATCGCTATGCTAGGGCTGGCGGCACTGGTGGCAGCAGGCTACACCTCACTGCCCGTCTTGCTGGCGCTGGCGCTAAATACATTCCTGGTAATCTTGCGAATTGCTCTACTCTGGGCGATCGCCCCTTCCTATGCCCATACCCCAGAGGGGAAATGGGCCTTCTGGCTGTCGCCGCTAGCTGATCCGGCGGCGGTTCTGCGAATTTTCTATCTTCTTTCCGCACTCC
>JAAUQZ010000067.1 GCA_012033355.1 Leptolyngbyaceae cyanobacterium RM1_406_9
CAATATGGCTACCGCTATATCAAGCTCCAACTCTCTCGTTTCTCTCTCGTTCCTGGCTTTTAGCCAGGAATGCCTTCTGGAGCTCTGCCTCCGCCCGCAGCTAGACCGCAGCTAGAGGAGGCAGAGCCTCTGAAGCAGCATTTCCAGGCAGAGCCTGGAAACGAGAGAAGGTTAGTTTGCAGAAAGGAGGGGTGGTTTCTTCAGAGTTGCGCGTTGCGCTAATTGCAATAGCTCTTGTAGGCGTGAGTCTACAAAATCGGGAATTACGAGCATTGCACCCAGGTCGTAAAGTTTTTGGGGAGGTTGGGTGGAGGCAAGTCCGACCGTTGGGATTCCGGCACTGACGGCAGAACTTACCCCTGAAGGAGAATCTTCAAAGACTAGGGTTGTTTGTGGTGATGTTTCCAGGAGATCCATTGCAACCTGATAGGGCATGGGGTCAGGTTTTCCTTTTGGTAGCTCCTCTCCTAGAACCACTGCCATGAAGGAATCTTTAATTCCTAGAACTTGCAGCATGAATTCGGCATTTTCCTGCGGCGCATTGGTCACGACCGCTTGTTTTAGCCCTTGCGCCTTTGCCCAAGCGATGAGTTCTAGCAAACCAGGCAGGGGAGTCAATAGGGTTTCAGCACGTTTGCGGAATTCGGCTTCTTTGCGATCGCCCAATTCTTCTCCCTCTTCTAGAGAAAGCTGGGGCAGCAAATCCTGGATGATTTGAAGGTTGAGCCTACCGCTAAAGCGGGTTCTGTAGAACTCGTGATCGATTGCGATGCCATACTCCCTTAGAACTGCTTGCCAGGTCTGAAAGTGAATAGGGTCGGAGTCAACCATTGTCCCATCCAGGTCAAACAAAAGTGCCGTGAGCATGGTTTACTCCTGCGGTAGTTAGATTAATTAGCCAAATGTGGATTCGTTCCAGCCCCACATATAGCCTTTGGCATCGGTAAACTCGATGTAGGTGCGATCGCCAGCAATTCCTAACGCCTGATTAATCTGCTGGCAAAAATCGCGGCTCATTACTTGAGTCAGTTCTGGACTCATCGAACCGACGCTTTTCACTTCGATGTAGCAAATCGGATCGGTAGTGCCTGCAAAAGTCATCGCTACATTGGGTTCAAATGCCGTCATCACATAGGATTCTGGCTTCCCTAAATGTTTTGACAAGCTCTTGGAAAGACTTTTTAGCAGCGATTCAACCTCAGACTTTTCTGGAGCCGAAACAGAAGTTTGAACTTTGATCAACGGCATAAGACTTTACCCACCATAATTCCAGCCTGTGCTTTCCAGGAGAAGTGGTTCACCTTCTCGATGAACGCCAGCAGCAATCACCTCACCCACAAAAACCGTGTGGTCGCCATGCTCAACGGCACTAATTACTCTGCACTCAACGTAGCCGAGCGAGTCAGAAATAATCGGACAGCCTGTTGCTTCACCCAGGTAAAACTCAATATCCTCAAACTTGTTGCCGACTCGACGCTGAGGTTTGAAAAACTTCTGAGCAACCTCTTTTTGCCCTGCTTCCAGAACGCTCAGCGCAAAAACCTGACTCGATTTGATCATGGCGTGAGACTTAGAGTCTTGCTTTACGCAGTTCACCACAAGCGGCGGCTGAAAGGAAGCCTGCATCACCCAGCTCGCCGTGTAGCCGTTGACCTCTTCGCCTTCCTTTACGCCACAGACATAGAGTCCATGAGGAATTTTACGCAATATTGTTTTTTAGCCTGTTCGTCTAACAAGGGTCTTATGTCTCATACGCGCTACGCCATTCAGTTTAATATCAAATTTGAAATAGAACTAATCGTTTAATTTTAGGCTGAAGTGAAAGGAGGCGATCGCCATTCCCTGTCGAAAATAAAACCGATGTGCCCTGGCTCGGTGGGTGGCACTGTCAAGCTGGAGGGAAGTGCAGTGTTGCGATCGGGCGTAGACAGCGAGCCAATCCATTAAGGATTTGCCGTGCCCTTTAGAGCGTTCTAAATCGTCTGAAACCAAATCATCGACATACAGAAATCGTCCATGACCCAGCATTTCTAAAATCCTGAATCCGGCGATCGCCTTCACCCCATTCTCTTCCAAATACACCAGACGATAGCCGCCCTCTTGCTGGCGTTTGACCTGCTCTACAAAAGCCGCTTCCGTCAGATGAGGGCGAAGCTGAACCACAACCGGAAAGCACTTGGCAATATCAGCGTCAGCAGTAGCAAACTCGATTGGCACCGCACTCCCTCCCCCGTACAATTCTTAACTTGCAGAGCCATCTTTGCATAATGACAGACGTTGCAGAATCCCATAGGCTGAAATCATAGTAATGACGCTGGCTAGGTTATGGCTCGACTCAAAATAGTAAATCAGTTTGACGGCAGCTTTACGCTCGATCCACAAGCGAAAGCAGCTTTATTTGAACTGCTGACTCAGGAAGTTTTTCTGGCACAGGTGGGGCAGGCTGTGGGGGGCGATCGCCTCGAATTTACCCAACTGCTGTTTCAACCCGTCCCCTATACCGAAGCCGCACCCAAGGGGATGCCCGTTGAATATGAGCAGTATCACGAGTCTCCAGACTACGCCATCATTAACGTGCCACCCAACTTTATGTTTAAGGCAAAAATCTTTCAGCCCAGCCGCCTTTGTGCAATTTATCGAAAAAGATGACTTCCACTCCCAACGTTCCATCCCTGGCTAGCCTGGATTACATTCCCTACATTGACCAAAACGGGCAATTGACCGATCAGTTTGAAGGCAAGGTCGGCGTTTATGCCATCTTTGATCAGGAAAAGACGCTGCAATTCATCGGCTACTCCCGTGATGTTTACCTCAGCCTCAAACAGCATTTAGTCCGACAGCCGCAGCACTGCTACTGGTTAAAAGCACAGACCATAGAGCGCCCTAGCCGTACTGTTTTGGCAGAAATTCGAGATGCCTGGATTGCTGAAAACGGCACCTTACCTTTGGGCAACGGCGCAAACGAAGCCCTGTGGAATCAACCGATTGATGCCAAGCCTGCCATGACAGCCGATGAGCAAACTAGCTATGCAGCAGGAGATGGGTTAACTCAGATCAAATTACTCAAGCAGGCAGCGCGGCGAGTCGAAGAGCAGCTTCTAACCGCACTTGAGGCTCGTGGGGTACAGATGCAAATCCGGTTTAACCCCAAACTTAAAGAAAGTGGATTACTCGATTTGAAGTAAAAGTTAGATAATTTATGTGAGTTTGCGCTAGATGAAGCGACGTGAACAAGGGTCTTAAGCTCCTTGTTCACGTCGCTTCATGTTTAGTTGGATTGGGGCTGTGCGCGAAAATAAAAATCCCTGCGATGGGTTACGGCTAACGCCTAACCCATCCTACAACTAGGACATTATTGGATTGCAAGTCCCTTACTTGATAGAAACTTTGCCGCCTGCTTCTTCGATCTGCTTCTTGGCTTCTTCCGCTGCTTCTTTGGCGATCGCTTCCTTCACAGGCTTGGGTGCAGACTCGACCAGATCCTTGGCTTCTTTCAAGCCCAGACCAGTCAAAGTCCGTACCACCTTGAGGATTGCGATCTTCTTGTCCGCAGGAACTTCTTCCAAAACCACATCAAATTCGGTCTTTTCTTCGACCTCTTCAGCAGGAGCCGCCGCCGCTGGAGCCGCCATCGCAAAACCACCCATCGGGGCCGCAGCCGTGACACCAAAGGCTTCTTCAATTTGCTTCACCAGATCAGCCGCTTCCAGCAAGGTCAGCGACTTTAGCTTCTCAAGAATTTCATCAGTCGTAGCAGACATAAAATTACTCCAATGTTTAGTTTCTGTCTTGGTTTGGTTTGGCTTGAGCCTTTAAGAATTTGAGTTTTGAGCTGTCTAAAACTCAGAGCTTGACTAAGCCGCTTCTTGGTCTTTGTCTTTATCCGCAACCGCTTGCAAAACACGAGCCAAAGACGCAGGAACTTCGTTGATGCCAGTAGCAATCTTGGTCGCTACCGCGTTGATTGCACCGGCCACCTGACCCATCAATTGCTCCTTAGAGGGCAGGTCTCCGATCGCCTTCACGTCTGCTTCGCTGAGGGCACGCCCCTCCATCACCCCACCGCGAATGGCAGTCTTCTTGGAGGCTTTTTGGAAATCCTGGTAAGCCTTGATAGCTCCACCAATATCATCCTTAACCAGCAAGAACGCAGAAGACTCTTTACAGAACTCTGTCATCGGCTGCCAGTTTGCATCCCCGTCTACCGCAATTCGCATCAGCGTGTTTTTAGTGACGGTGCAGGATGTCCCCGTCGGGCGCAGTCGGTTCCGCAAATCTGTGATTTCAGAAACAGATAGCCCTTTGTAGTCGATTACCAGCGCCAATTGAGATTGGCTCAAGTCATCCTTAAGCTCGGCTACAATGGCCTGCTTATTTTCCAGTGTTCTACCCATACATCTCTCACCTCCTGAATCGGGTACAAACGACCAAACCTTTTCCCTTCTTTCAACTTCTTAGATAAAGCCTTTTCAAATAAGACCCTGCAACCAAAAACCCCGGACATCTAGCCGGGGTTCTCGCAGTTTTTCGCGTTCTGCAACACCCTCGTTCAAAAGGGCAGCAATTCCGAAAAAGTGAAAAACCTCGGCAGGATAATTAAGCTTCTAGCACCTGCTGTCTGTGGCTTTAACTATTCAGTTGAAGACTTGGGCATAGAGACTTCTGCTTTTGTAAAGAGCGCAGTTCTAAAAGGTAAAGCTTTTCTAGAATAGCGTGAATTGACTAGGCAACATCCGTCAATTTTAGATCACGCAGGGCGTTAATATCTACTTGAATGGATGGCCCCATTGTGGCAGAGATATACACAGTTCGCCAGTAGCGGCCTTTAGCGCCAGAGGGTCGGTTGCGGTCGATTGTCTCTTGCAGCGCTTTTAGATTAGTCAGCAGGTCTTCGGGGGTAAAAGAGGCTTTACCAAACAGAACGTGGACGATTCCGGTGCGATCGGCGCGAAATTCTAATTTTCCGGCTTTGAATTCGGCGATCGCCTGCGTCACATCAAACGTCACCGTACCGCCCTTAGGGGAAGGCATCAGACCGCGAGGCCCTAGCAATCGACCCAGCTTTGCAACCTGAGGCATCATGTCTGGCGTTGCCACCAGCACATCAAAATCCATCATGCCCTTCTGGATTTCGTCAATCAGTTCCTCAGAACCCGACAAATCAGCACCAGAGTTTGTTGCCTCTGTCACCTTTTCGCCTCTAGCAATCACCGCCACCCGAATCGTTTGTCCGGTTCCTTTAGGCAGCGCTACGGTAGTCCGCAATTGCTGGTCAGTGTACTTCGGGTCAATCCCCAAACGAATGTGCGCCTCAGCCGACTCAGGAAACTTAGCTGTCGCCGTCTCTTTGAGCAAACTCAAAGCCGCTAACGGTTCGTAGGGGCGATCCTCAACCTTTTTTTGCAGTTCCTGCAACCGACGCGATAACTTCTTTGCCATCTTGTTTATCCTTGGGGTGCTGACGAGTCGAAGCTCTCCCCCACTAATGTTTACATCTGATAGGTTTTGACGCTGTAGGGGTGAATGTCCATTCGCCCCTATCTTTAATCCTTAATAGTTACGCCCATATTCCGAGCAGTGCCTTCAACAATCTTCATTGCCGCCTCAATATCGTTCGCATTCAGGTCAGGCATTTTAGTTTGAGCAATCTCTTGCAGTTGTGCGCGGGTTAAAGAACCAACTTTTTTCTTGTTAGGTTCACCCGAACCCCGCTCAATTCCTGCTGCCTTCTGGATCAATACCGAAGCCGGAGGAGTCTTGAGAATGAACGTAAAACTGCGATCTTCAAAGACCGAGATCTCTACCGGAACAACCAAGCCCACCTGGTCAGCAGTGCGAGCATTATATTCCTTACAAAACATCATAATGTTGACTCCATGCTGACCCAGCGCGGGACCAATCGGAGGAGCAGGGTTTGCCTTCCCTGCCGTAATCGCTAACTTAATGACCGCAACAACCTTTTTTGCCATTGACCTGCTAACTCTGTTTTTGAACCTGATTAAATTCCAACTCAACGGGCGTATCTCGACCAAAGATTGAAAGCAAAGCTTTGAGCTTACTACGCTCTGGGCTGACTTCAATTACTTCCCCTTCAAAATCTTTGAATGGCCCAGACAGCACCAATATCTTGTCTCCTGCCGCCATGTCAATCTTGACAACTGGCTTTTGCTCTTGAGCCTGCTTAAAGATTCGCTCTACTTCAGAAGCGCCCAAAGGCATGGGCTTGACGTGCCCTCTTCCTCTTCCATAGCGGCGCTTTTGTTCAGCCCCGACAAAATTAATCACATTGGGTGTGTTTTTAACCACCTGCCAGGTATCGTCATCCATCACCATACGGATCAAGACATAGCCCGGAAACACCTTTTCTGCCGCTTCCTTGGGCTTACCGCCCTTCTGCGGCTTCAGAATCGGCGTTTGAGGAATTTCGATCTGGACGATGCGGTTTGCTACGTCCAACGTTTCAATCCGCTGTTCCAGGTTCATCTTGACCCGCTTTTCGCAGCCAGAAGCAACCTGAACGGCATACCAACGAGCCGATCGCTCAAGCTCAATGGCACCTTCCTCTTCGTCCGGTGAAAACACGTTGTCTGATTCGTCTGAGGCAAAAGTCATTAAAATACCTTTCCAGCAGCCCAACTGAAGAAATTGTCAACCAAGTAAATGAGGCTGGCAGAGAGCGTCACCATAAGAATGACCGCTAAAGATTCGCTAATTAGCTGCTGACGGCTAGGCCAAACAACTTTGTCTAGCTCCTCTTTAGTCCCCTGTAAAAAACTATTGACACTAAAGCCAGCAGATGTCTCCTGTGCCTCTGTCTCGTCTTTTTTTGCCACAGTCCTGATTTCCTCTTGGTGCGAGTTGAAGCAGCCAAGCAAAGTCTGCGAAACATCTCAAAACGGATGCCGCAGTTCGCTACAAACCACCCAAACAATTAGTCTACTCGAAAACTTCAACTTTTGCAGGCTTTATTTAAGCACGGTTAGGTGCTGCCAAGTTACGAAATCGGGTAAACTGAGGCTCAAACAGCAGTTTGACTGTGCCAACTGGCCCGTTCCGATGTTTGGTAATAATAATTTCAGCAATTCCCCGGTCGGGTGTATCAGGATTGTAGTACTCGTCGCGGTAAAGCATGATGATCAGGTCAGCATCCTGCTCAATTGAGCCGCTTTCCCGCAGGTCTGACATCATCGGGCGCTTGTTGGTTCGAGATTCAACACCCCGACTAAGCTGAGACAGCGCAATCACGGGCACACTTAGCTCACGAGCTAGCCCTTTCAACGCCCGTGTAACTCTAGACAATTCCTGCACCCGGTTTTCGCTACCGCTACCTTCCATCAGCTGCAAGTAGTCGATGAGAACCAAGCCCAACGCTCCACCCTGCTCTGCCTGAAGCCGTCGGGCTTTTGAGCGCATTTCGGTGACTGAGATATTCGGCGTGTCGTCAATAAATACAGGCAGTTGAGACAAAGCGCTGATGGCGTGTCCCAAAGGCTCCCATTCGTTTTGACTAATCCGTCCTGCTCGCAGCCTGCCGCTTTCGATTTCTACCTCACTGGAGAGCAAACGGTAGACTAGCTGCTCTTTTGACATCTCCAAACTGAAGACAGCTACGGGCAATTTGTGAAAAGCAGCAATATTCCGCGCAATATTCAGAACAAAAGAAGTTTTTCCCATCGAAGGGCGACCTGCCGCAATAATCAAGTCAGAGCGCTGAAACCCTTGAGTCATTGCATCCAGGTCATAGAAGCCACAGGGAATCCCAGGCAGCACCATGCCAAGAGAACGGCTCTCGATATCTGAAAAGGTGGAAGTCAGAATATCGGCAGTTGCGACCAGGCTTTGCTGCGGACGCGACTGAGTGATGCCAAAGATCTTTTGCTCTGACTGATCTAAAACTTTTTCTAGCGGCGTGTCAGTTTCATAGCCCAATTGGGCGACTTCGCCCCCAGCCTGAATCAGCTTACGTCTCAGATACTTATCAGTAACGAGTTGAGCATATTGATCGATGTTGATGGCACTAATGGTTCGATCTACAAGCTGGGCCAGTCTGCTTTGTCCGCCAATTTTATCTAGCAACCCGTGATCGTACAGCCAGCTTGTAACGCTCATTAGGTCAGTGGGTCTCCCCTGCCCTTGAAGAGCCAGAGCTGCCCGATAAATTTCCTGGTGAGCGCTAATGTAGAAGGCTTCCGGGCGCAGAAGCTCTGAAACTCGGCTGATTGCTTCTGGATCTAACAGCACCCCTCCCAGGATTGCCTCCTCTGCATCAATGTTTTGAGGCGGTAGGCGATCGCTATAAGCCTGAAAATTAAGCTCTTGAACCATAACGATAACGAACCTGGGAAGAGGAGCAAGTTAGCCAGTTTTAGCAAATTATTGCGGCGAAACCTGAATTTCAACAACGGCTGTGACTTCAGGATGCAGCTTGATATCTACTTTGTAAGAGCCAATTTTGTGAACTTCTGGAACGGTAATGCCGCGCCGATCGACCTCTTGACCCGTCGTCTCCTGAATGACTTCTGCCACTTCCCGATCGGTCACGGTGCCGAAGATAGCATCCTTTTCACCAACCTGCTTAAGAATGGTGAAGCGCCCAACAGTTTCCAGCGCTGTTTTCTGGGTTTCAGCCTCTTGCTTGAGTTCCAAAAGCCTTTGCCGCTCTGCCGCACGTCGCCGCTCTACCTGCTTGAGAATGCCAGGAGTCGTGCGAGCCGCCGCTCCAGTGGGGATCAGGTAGTTCCGAGCATACCCAGGTGCCACCTCAACGAGGTCGCCAGCCTTACCGAGTTTACTGACATCCTGATTTAGGACTAGTTGAATACGTTTCGCCATGATCGTTGTTTAATTTTAACTTGTGCGTACCCGGCCAAGAAATTCGTTGGTTAGCAAGTTGGCTAGCAACCAGAAGCCAGAATGCTACTGTAGCGGACTGCCTGAGCAAACTGCTCAAATGCATTCAACAGTAGCCTGCGGCTCACTCCCTGGAGTTTCCTTCAAGATCCCCTGACGGAGCTACTTTAAAAAGACAAGCCTGCAATCGATTCTAGCCAGACATATCATGGTAGCGAAATGGGTTGAGCGATCGCAAGCTACCCGTTCTACTAAATTCCACGAAAACCTGTGATGGCTCTCTCAAGTCGCTCTGCAATAGCGCCAATCACCCCCTAAAGGATGTCTAAAAAGGGTAGCGGAAAAGCAGCAAATGTTCCCTGTAAGGGCGTAGCATTTGGCAGGTAGATTCTGGAATAGACCGAAAATTCCTGCCCGAATGCCACGCTCCTACAAACTTGTGGCTGATAGATTAATCTTTTCAAACATCCTCATACAGTCGAGTCTTTAGAACTGATCCTTCATGCCTCTCAATCGAGCGAAGGTCTTGACCGCATCTTGACTTTTCGTTATTAACTGTAGGGCAGGCTGATCCCAACGTAAAAACGGATTGGTCAATTTTTCTACTCCTAGCTCAGAGGGGATCGTTGCCTCCGACTGACTTCGCATCTTTTTAACCTGCTCAATGCGCTGCTGCAGGTCTGGGTTTTGTCCGTCTACAGTTAGGGCAAATTGCAGATTTTTCAAGGTGTATTCGTGAGCGCACCAGACGCGAGTATTGTCGGGGAGCGATCGCAACTTCGCCAAAGAATTTAGCATTTGACTGGGCGTTCCCTCAAATAATCGACCGCATCCCCCAGCAAACAGCGTGTCTCCACAAAACAGCTCGCCAGCGGCTTCTGGGGTGTTTGGTGGAAAGTAGTAGGCAATGTGCGCTCTGGTGTGTCCCGGAACAAAGAAGACTTCGGCTTGCCTTCCTGCAAAGGAGAGGCGATCGCCCTCCTGCAAAAACACCTGCTGTCCCGGAATCCTGCCCCGATCATCCGCTCCTCCATAGACTACAGCATTGGGGAATTGGCTAAGCAGTTGAGCATTTCCACCAACGTGATCCCCATGATGATGGGTGTTCAAAATCGCCACTAGCTCAGACTTCAAATGACTCAAACAGTGGAGTACTGACTGAGCTTCCGCTGGGTCTACTACAGCAGCAATATTGCTGCTAAAGTCATGCAGCAAAAACGTGTAATTATCACGCAACATGGGCAACCGATGGATATCCACCAACTATCTCCTTGAAATCGAAGGCTGTGAGTCGTCATCCCTAGATTTAGAGCTTCTTCTCGGAAAGAAAAGACTCTGAAGCAGAAATAAGCGAAATTTAGCTAGAAATCCCTGACTAGAGAGAAAAGTGTGGATGAGTCAGATCAGTTTTCATCAATTCTTCATTAATTTCTCATCAGAGCTTCGCCCAACTCATAACTGTTTGAAAAGAGAATGATTTTAGACTCATTTACGAAGTCTAGCCAGGGAAAGGCTAAATCATCTACCAAACTAAACTAAGGCACAAACACATGGTGTGGACAGTTCAAGCCAAATCAAACTTGACCATCAAACAGATTGTTGACAGCATTACTACATCTGGCAAGATGAGCCGCCAAGATTATCTTCATCTTACCTCTGCCATTCTTTCAGACTGTCAAATTACAGAGGAAGAGCGTCGCCAAATCAACCGAACCTTTGATCACATTCAGACAGGTCGCTTGAAATTGGTTGACTAACAATACCTGCAAGACTATGATCCGGTGAGTGTTCAAAGAGTTTGGTAAAGTGCCTTCCGGCTAGATACGCTTCTTAAAGCGTTACAACCGTCTTCATTAGAGTTTGCACTGACTCGATTTAAATCCGTTGCTCTTGTTGGAGATAGGTTTCATCAGGGTTAGGATCAATAGAGAGATAAAGAAGAAGTCAGAGTAGGAAAATTCAATGTTAAACGCTACGCAAACTGCAATCGGCTAGCAATTGTTAAGGAGTGAGAAGTTCCTACACTGGTAGCAGCGAACTTGGTTAGACATAGTTTTATTAATATTTAGTTCAACATTGGAAAAAGCGAGCATTTTGATTATTTATATTTCGACTTTAAAGATTTGCTCCAGTCTGCTCTCTACTCAACCAACAGTCTCATTCAATCTGAATCCAGAAGTAGTAAATCCTCAACGTAATGAAGCAGTCGAAAGTTTCACTGGTTGTTAGTGACTTGTCTCAAAGTGGAGCTGGTAGATGGGGCGGGGCTGTTCGAACTTTCTTACTAGGGCAAGCCCTCCAAAGACTTGGACACGAAGTCGAAATTGTAGGCTTTACTTTTGGAGATACCTCTTCTCCTATCGTTTCGACTGAATTTTCAATCGCTACAGTCTCTGGTAGAAATTACCCTGGATTTATCAGTTCGATTAATCAAGTCCTGACAAAAATTAGTGGAGATATTATTTACGCTATCAAGCCAAAGCCAACTAGTTTTGGTACAGCCCTCTTAAAAAAGTTACGCTCTCGATGTCCAGTTATTCTTGACATTGATGACTGGGAGTTGAGTTGGTATGGTGGTGAACAGTGGAAATATCGTCCACAGCCAAAACAGTTCTTCAGAGATGTTTTCAAACCTGATGGTGCGCTAAGGCAGCCTGATCATCCCCTTTACCTCAGGTGGATAGAGAACTTTGTCAAATATGCGGATGTAGTAACAATCCACACTCAGTTTCTTCAAAAACGGTTCGGCGGCACATATGTTCCCAATGGGAAAGATGTCTCTCTATTTAATCCAGAGCGGTACAGCCCTGATGTCAGCAGAGTTCGTCTTAACCTTGCAGACTATCGAGTTTTGATGTTTCCTGGAGCACCTCGTCCTTATAAGGGACTTGAAGATGTCTTGATAGCACTTGACTATTTAGATGAGCCAGACCTAAGGCTGGTCATTGTGGGCGGTAGTCCCTATGATGACTACGATGATAAGCTGATCCAAAAATGGGGACGTTGGATTGTTAAACTACCTAAGTTCACTCATCAAGCAATGCCTGAAGTGATTGCTGCTGCTCACATTGTGGTTGTCCCTCAACGAGATACACCCGCTGCTCAGGCGCAATTTCCATTGAAGTTAACGGATGGAATGGCAATGGCAAAGCCTGTGCTAGCTACCCGGGTAGGAGACATTCCTGAAATTTTAGGAGGTACTGGCTACCTAGTTGAACCTGATTCTCCTAAGCAAATTGCTGAGCAAATCCAGCATATCTTTCAGAATATAGAGGAAGCAGATAAGCGAGGTCTACAAGCAAGAGCAAGATGTGTAGAGCGTTATAGTATTGATTCGATGGCAACCATACTTTCAGATGTTATTTCAAGTCTATAGATCATTAAAAAGTAGCACTAGATAGTTTCTTTGTAAAATATATGCCTGGTGAATATGAAAAAGATATAGAAAGCGGTGAACTAGAGAGCGTCAATTCTTGGAACTACAGCAATCAGGTTAGAAGTTAGTTTTTGTTCGACAGGAAGTGTGTATATGTCCTCTCATAAGTTACTTCTGAAATTTGCAAAGCGGCACCCTGGTTGGATTCTCACAAGCATAGCTTTAGGTTTTTCTGGCGCCCTCTTCAACGGAATTAGTACCGTCCTAATTGTGCCAATTTTGCTAAATTTTCTGGGTCTAGAACTCCCCAACGAGGAAGTGACAACCGGAAATACGCCTGGACTTGTTGATAGACTCCTATCACCATTCAATAGCATTCCAGAAGAGTCTCGTATATATGTTATGACTGGGGTTATTCTGCTAACCCTTCTTTTGAAGAATCTATCGAGTTATTTGAGTACTTTGTCAAACGGGCATTTATCAAGACTTTTAACTAACAGCTTAAGAAGGGAAGGTTTGCGGATATTACTAGAGGTCAATCTAGATTTTTATGCTCAGACCAGAATCGGCGATCTAGTTAACCGGATAGGGCAGGAAATTAATCGAACAGCCCAATCTATCAGAATTTCAATTAATATTATGACGATCGCATTAACGATTTTAGTTTTCATTGGACTTCTAGTCCGGATATCTTGGCAACTTACATTAGCCTCAACTGTTCTCTTGCTTCTCGTTGCTTTAGCAAATCAAGTTTCTATAGTTCGTGCTAAGTTTTTTGGGAAGTTACTAGCGCAAAATTCGCGAGATTATTCTAATGCGTTGCTCGATGTTTTGACTGGAATTAGGTTAATCAAAGCAACTTCAAATGAGGAGCAAGAGTATCGCAGAGTAGAACATTTGATTCTCGAAAGAGAGAGGGCGGAATTTAAATCCCAGGCTAATAATGCTGCTGTTTCACCCGTTAATGAAATGAGTGGAATCGTAGCTGTCCTCTCTATTGTTCTGCTAAGTCGCGTTTTCCTAGCAGAACAAGTTGGTTCTTTTTCCGTTTATACAATGTCAACTTATCTGTTCGTTTTATTTCGGCTGATGCCAATCATTGGACAGTTGAACGGCGCACGTAACTCTTACGCTAATGCGATCGCAGCGTGGATGTTGTCGATGATTTTCTGCGACGCGATAATAAAAACTTCCTGATCAACGGACTCCTCCCCTATTCTCACCTGACCCAGGGCATACGCTTTGAAAATGTTTCGTTTAAGTATCCCGGACACGAAAATTTAGTCCTTAGTGATGTCAATCTTTGGATTCCCAGAGGAACAACTCTTGCTTTAGTTGGCGCGTCAGGTGCTGGTAAATCTACTGTAGTAGATCTATTACCCAGGTTCCATGATTTGACTGAAGGCTCCATCAAGATAGACGGTGTAGATATTAAGGATTACGATATCCGAACACTAAGAAAAGCAATGGGTATTGTTAGCCAGGATACTTTTCTGTTTAATGATTCTGTTCGTAACAACATTGCATATTCTCGCGCAAACGTAACAGATGACGAAATTATTGAGGCTGCAAAGCGGGCGAATGCCTATGAGTTCATTTTGCGTTTGCCTAATGGCTTCGATACTCAACTTGGCGATCGCGGTGTACTCCTCTCTGGCGGACAACGCCAAAGGCTGGCGATCGCCAGAGCTTTACTTCAAAACCCAGAGATTTTGATCCTGGATGAAGCGACAAGTGCATTGGATTCAGTTTCAGAGCGCTTAGTTCAAGAGGCAATTGATGACTTGAGCCGCGATCGCACCACCTTAGTCATTGCTCACCGTCTATCTACTGTTCGCAAGGCAGATCAAATTGCGGTGATGGAAAAGGGGCGCGTTATAGAATTGGGCAACCACGAAGAACTGATGCAAAAAAGCGGCTACTATGCGCGGCTCTGCGCCATGCAGTTCACTGAGAAATCGCAGATGCAAAAGCTTTCTGATCGAAAAGCGATTGCCAAAACGTCCTATGAAATTCGGACGCGGTTGAACACGATGATTGGTTCGCTGAGGCTACTCGTTGATGGTATGTTGGACACTCCTGAAGAAGAAACCGAATTAACCGAAGAAGCGTATTACTCAGCCATTAACCTTTTGAAGAGCTTAGAGACCTTTGAAACGGGAATTCAAAGCCCAGAAGAGCTTGAAGTTGCCTGATCAGTGCAAATAAGTGTCAACAGTTGGGATAAGATAGCTAGGCAAATGTGAAACAGCAGTCTGATAGGGAAAGTCCGGTGCGAGTCCGGCGCTGTGCCGCAACTGTAAATCAAAGGATAGAATTGCTCTGATTCTTTGGAAGCCAGAACGCCGATCTGCTGCTTATTCACTCTATTTCCTGCGTTGCACAGGAAAGGGAGTTTAGATTATGACGATTTCGACAGAGGGTAATCTGTCTACTTCGGGTGTTTCAAGTCTTGAAACGTCCGCCTCCCATGATGATGCAGCAGTAACTTCACCAAGTTTGCTGCGCCCCTTGCCCCTCAATCGTCCATTACTGCTGGTTGGGCACGGTAGCCGCGATGCCGACGGACGGCAAAGCCTGCTAGATTTTGCTGCCGCTTACCAAGAGCTTGATGTTTCTCGATCGGTCATTCCTTGTTTTTTGGAATTAACTGAACCGTCAATTCAGCAAAGTTTAGATTGGTGTGTAGAGCAGGGCTATACCGATCTCTCCGTGCTGCCTGTGCTGCTGTTTGCAGCGCGTCACAACAAATTTGACGTTACCAATGAACTCGATCGCGCTCGACGGCGGCACCCCCAACTCAACTTTCACTACGGTCGTCATTTTGGCATCACCCCTGGAATTTTAGAGCTGTGGCGATCGCGCCTGGAGCAACTCGACCAACCTGGTCAAAATCCTAAGGCGATCTCCCGCGCTGATACGGTGCTGCTATTTGTTGGACGTGGCTCCAGCGATCCGGATGCAAATGGCGACGTTGCAAAACTGGCGCGAATCGTCTGGGAAGGAAGCGGCTATCAAACGGTTGAAACCTGCTTTATTGGCATTACTCACCCTCGCTTAGAAGAAGGCTTTCGTCGCGCTCGACTCTATCAACCCAAGCGAATTATTGTGCTGCCCTATTTTCTGTTTACGGGTCTGTTAGTCAAAAAAATCTTTGACCTCACGGCGCAACAGCAAGAGCAGCATCCTGACATTTCGATGGTTTGCCTCCCGGAGATGGGGCTGCATCCTCAGCTATTTGCAGTTTTGCGAGAGCGGGAAATTGAAACCCAGCTAGGGCAGGTGCAGATGAACTGTGAGATGTGCAAGTTTCGACTGGCGGCGATCGCCCCAAACGGAGTAGATGAACCATCTCACCAACACCCGCATGGTCACGGTCACGGTCACGAGCATGGGCACGATGATGGGTACGGTCACGGTCATGGGCACGGTCACGGTCATGGGCACGATGATGGGCATGGGCATGGACATAGCCACCCTGATGTAGATCCCTATGCCGATCCAAAACAGTATCATCAAAGGATCTGGCAAGCCCCTTAAAATCGCGTCTAAACAACTATGTCTGAATCACCATTGTCGTGGGCGATCGCGTCCGAGTGATTGCCCTTCCTCCTTACGTCAAGACCGCTGAGCCGATGCCGATGTTGCGTCCTCCCAATGTCATCAGCCTGGGCGAAGAAGGAATTGTTGTCAATCGCCGTCCCGGAGGGTTTTGGAGCGTTCGCTTTTCTCAAGGAATGTTTTTGATGGACAGCCAATATCTTGAGCTAGCGTTTGCTGAGTCTAAGCCCTCTGCCTCGGACGAGCATAGGGTTGAAAATCCTTCAGATGGAATCATTCCAAATTAACCTGGTTAGAGCCAGTATTTGAGAATCAAGTCATAGTGTCCACCTTGTTCTGGAGGATACCAACCTGACTCAATTTTCTGAATAATGTCGGGCAAGGCTTGGATGAATTCGGGCTTTCGGTCGATAGGGTGGAGTGTCCATGATTGAGGAGACTCGATCACAGCACGAACGTAGTCTGTCTCTTCTAAACGACGCGACACCATGACTTCCCACGAATCTAGTGCGCCTTTGTTAAAGGTATAGTTTGCCCAGGTTTGAAGGTCTGTCGGCAAACCGTTCATAAACTTTTGCTTGTAGGTTCGCCATAAAACTTTTAGTGGAAGTAGCTGGTCAAAGCGTTTACGATCGATTAAATAGGCTCGGCTGCTGAAAAATTTGAATCGATAAAAGCCGTTAGGATCGCGCTCAAAGGGAACTTTCTGGTGAAGAGAGCCATCTTTTGCGGGTGGCCCGGTCAACGGTCTGACGGCTATAACCTGTGGATTTTCTTGAAGCAGCTTGATGCCTTCTTTGATCCAGTTGTAATCTGTCTCCTGGTAAAACAGCATATCGCTGTCTAGACGAAGCAAATAATCACTTTGGACGGCTTCGATGGCAAAAAGAGAGCCTAAAATTGGATACCCTTTGTAGTTGTGAGTTCGCTTGATTTGCCGACCAAAATGCTTTTGATAAACCTGCCGATGAAAGGTTTCTGAATAATCAATATCAACGACCTTATCAACAACATTTGAATCTAAAAGCTGACTGCAATAATCGCGCAATTGCTCCATTGTGCCAATGCCGGGGCGATTAACTTTGTCGCCTGTTAAAGGAGCGGTGTCAACTGCTAATAGCCTTTGGCTAAAAGGAAAATTGCAGACTCTAACCTGATGCGGAATGGTGTGCATCATGAAAGGAATGTCAGTCCGCGCAACCATAATTGATAGTGAACAGTTGAAAGATGTCATTCCTTCCTCAGCTTTCGGGGTGTCAGGTTCACAGCTATGCGAGTAAGCAAGCGATAAATAACGCCTTAAAAGTACGTTCAGTGCCTTTTTGCTACTCCGTTTATAGCTCAAATTGAGAAGATATTTGAAAAGTAGCTCACGTCCCCTGTAAGGGCGTGGCATTCGGCAGGTAGACTCTGGGACAATCCAAGAAGATCTTTGCCTGAATGCTGCGCCCCTACGGGCTTTCTGGGTTACAGATTAGACTTCTCAAATATCCTCTGAGGCCCACACTAGTTTAAAGCGTGAACCGTGAAGGCGAAATAAAGCTGACTTGCGAGTTCAAAGGAATCTCTTAAAGCTGCCTGGAGATTGACACCCCCTCATTCTCTATGTGCCCGTATAGCCGTGATGAATCGCGTCTTGATTTAGAGACTGCTGACCGTCTCAGGAAATGGCGGGTGTGGCGATTTGGTCGATGGCGATCGCTGGCCCCACCAGTGAGACATAAGGCTCAGCAAAATACTGATGAGCTGTCGTTTGTAATGTTTCAGCCGTGACGTTAGCGATTTCGACCTGAAACTGCTGGTCAAACTCGATGCCCAAACCCAGAATTTCGTACCAGCCAAAGATCTGAGCAATTTGAGCGTTAGTTTGTTTCCCTAGGGCGTACTGGCCGAGCAGTTTGTTCTTAGCGGACTGCAATTCTTCTTGAGTCAGTGGGGTGGTGCAAAGCCGCTCAACTTCCTGACGCAGACCGTCCAGGGCGATCGCCGTATTGCTAGGAGCCGTGCCCATGTAGACAACAAATTGAGATGCGTCTAGGCGCGTTGGGTAAAAGGCAGAAACTTCATAGGCTAGTCCACGCTTTTCACGCAGTTCTACAAACAGTCGGCTGGAAAGCCCATTTCCTAAGTAGGTGTTGAGCAATTTCAACGCTGCATAGTCCGGGTTGTGTACCGCAGCGGCAAGGTAGCCCAGCATGACGATCGCCTGCTGCGTATCTTGAGTAGAAATAACCCGTTTAGGATGGGAAGTAATTGTAGGCAAGGTCAGGGATGGAAGCGGAACTTCTCCCTCAGCGGTTAGGGGCACCTGCCAGTCGCCAAAGATTTGGTCTACCAGGGCGATCGCTTCCTCTGGCGCGATTCGTCCGACGATGCTGACCACAAAATTATCGGGACGGAAATAGGTTTGGTGATACTGCTGCAAATCTTCTCGGCTGATCTGGGCGACGGTTTCCTCGGTTCCCAGGCTGGGCAGCGCGTAGGGATGCTGCTGATACATGGCCTGCCGCAGTTGCTTTTGGGCAATTGAGAAGGGTTGCTCCTGCATGGAGCGAATGCCCTGAAGGGTGAGGCGGCGCTCTAGCTCGACTTCGGCTTCGGGCAGGCTGGGCGATCGCAATAGCTGCGCGGCTAATTCCAGCATTTCGGCAAAGTCGGCTGAAACGGTTTTGAGGCTGAGAATGCAGTAGTCCGCAGCGGCATCTGCTCCCAGCCCAGCCCCGACTGACTCGACCCGTTCGGCAATTTCTAATGAGGAAAGGTTGCCCGTCCCCTTAGTTAAAACTGATGCCAGCAGGTGAGACAGCCCTGCCTGCTCTGGTGGCTCATAGCGGCCGCCAGCCCGGACAAAAATTCGGGCAGAGACGATATCGGCTGCCGAGTTTTCTACTGCCAGCACCACCATTCCGTTGTCAAGTACAGCACGGTGAACCTGACGATTTTCTAGCAGTTGGGCAGTAGTGAGATTTACAGACATGGAGATCCTCGAATAAGTGGGGGAGTGGGGAGTGGGGGGTGGGGGAGGGCAGCTTGATGCACGAGCAATAGCTTACTCTACGGTGGAGGGTGCTGGTGGCCGCTAGAGGGGTTTGAGGATGGTGGCGGCGTAGTGGTAGGGCGAGAGATATTGGCTGGCAAGGTGCTGTAGCTCTTCTGCCTTGAAGGTTTGAATTTGGTTGGGATAGTCCACTGCGGTTTCTGCTTGAGCGATGGTGTTGTAATAGCCGTACAGACCTGCTAGCTGAATTGCAGTTTCGGTGGAAAAGGCATAGTCGTTGCACAGCAGCCGTTTGTAGCGGGTCAATTCTGCGTCAGAAATAGGGGTTGTGGTTAACTCGGAGAGGCGATCGCCAATCAGAGCCTCCACTCGATCAACATTCTCTGGCGCTAACCAGGCGCTAATCGTAAATAGGCTCGAATCCCGCTGAAGCGAAAACTCGCTACCGATCGCCTGCACCAACTGTCGGTCTTCACGCAGTTCCCTGACTAATCGAGAAGACCTGCTTCCTGCCAGCAGCACCGAGAGCAAATCCAGCCCATAGGCATTTCGCAACTGGTCTACGCCGGGGCCAATCCACGCCATCATTAGCCTTGCTTGCTCTAACCGAGGCAGATGCAGTTCTTGCCGCCGAATTTCAGTAATGGGTGGCTCTGCATCGGCGATCGCCGCAGGACAAGTCGGACGCACCGGAAACTGGCTAAACGCCTGATTTACCAAATCCAGCGTTTGCGATTGGGTGACGTTACCTATCACCACTACTGTCATATTTTCGGGCTGGTAGTGGGCACGGTGAAAACAGCGCATCTCTTGGGGCGATCGCTGCATCAACCCCACCTCATCTCCCAGCACCGGACGACCATAGGGATGAGACTGATAGACACTCTCAATCAGCGCTTGAAACGCCAGCCAGTCTGGGTCATCATTTGCCTGACGAATTTCTTCTAAAACAACGTCCCGCTCTCGCTCGAACTCGTCATCAGGAATTGCCGCATTCAGCAGCAGGTCTGCCAAGCAGGGCAGCGTTTCTGCTAAATGGGGCGCAGTTGTGTTAATGAAATAGTGGGCGTAATCGTGACTAGTGGCAGCATTGGTCATCCCGCCGCGATCTTCAATCACCTGGTCAAACTGCCCCGGCAGCAGGCGATCGGTGCCCTTAAACACCATGTGTTCGAGGAAATGCGCCATCCCAGCCCAGGGTTCTGGCTCGGCGATCGCCCCTGCCCTCACCCACACATCCACCGCAACCACCGATGTTGTGGGAATATTCTGATGAATCACCGTCAAGCCATTGTCCAACCTGGAGAGATGCGCTGGAAAATGCGGCGGAACGCTGTTAGTTGCCAATCGTGCAGACCAGTCCTCTTGACTCAAATCCTGACTAAAGTTTTAGTATTTGACCTATCCTAGCGTTTTCTCTCATCCCTTTTAGAGTAAAAGGTGTTAATGATTGCTCCTAGACATGGGCACGTTAGAAACAGACTTTTTGGTCTAGCCGCCTCCCTTTCACCCAAAGCTCAGAAATAGCTGTTATGAACACCCAAAACTCAGAATCTCTCGAAAAAATCCGCCAGCAGTTTGAAAGCTCCCCCTACCCTAGAATCCCACTGGAGAAGTCGCCCAAAGACGACAAGAACTTCAATCAACTCTATCTTCACAGCTTGGTGACTCCTTTTTATTTGCGGAATCAGCAGGTGATTGAATCTAAAGAAAAATTGATCTTGGATGCGGGCTGTGGCAGTGGTTACAAAAGCTTGGTTTTGGCAGAAGCAAATCCGGGTGCAAGAATTGTTGGAATTGATCTGTCAGAACAATCGGTCAAGCTAGCTGAGAAACGTCTGCGCCATCATGGATTTGGGGATAACGTCGAATTCCATGCGCTTTTGATTGAAGATCTACCCAAGCTAGGTTTGAAATTTGACTACATAAATTGTGATGAAGTTCTCTACCTATTGCCTGACATAGCAGCAGGCTTAAACAGCTTAAAGTCTGTACTCAAACCTACAGGTATCATTCGTTCCAACTTACACAACAAACTACAACGTCAAAGTTACTTTCGAGCGCAAGAAGCTTTCCAATTAATGGGGTTAACAGAGGAAAACCCCGGTGAGCTAGAAGTTGGGCTGGTTGTGGAAACCATGAAAGCTTTACACGATGTAGTTGAGCTTAGAACAAAAACATGGAATCCGGTTTATGCAGAAGAGAAGCATATAGAAACCATCCTGATGAATTTCCTGCTTCAGAGTGACAAAGGTTATGGGGTTCCTGACTTATTTGAAGCTCTCAAGTCTGCTGACCTGGAATTTCTCAGCATGACAAATTGGCGGCACTGGGAGTTGACCGATTTGTTTAAAGATCCGAATGACTTACCTGCTTTTTTGGCATTCAGTCTGCCCGGAGTGTCTGTTGAAGAGCAACTTCACCTATTCAATCTGCTACACCCTATCCATCGTTTAATTGATTTCTGGTGTGGACATCCTGGTCAGGCAGCTTCATTTCAACCAGTAGCTGAATGGGAAGATGAAGACTGGCAGAATGCACGGGTTCACTTACATCCACAGTTAAAGCGCTCTGAAGTCAGGGAAAAAATCAATGACTGTTTAAGGAAGCAGCAGCCATTTGAGATCAGTGAGTACATCTCTGTTCCGGTTGCTAAGCCTATCTATATAGACAGTTACTTTGCTGCTTGCTGCTTGCTGCCGCTGTGGGAAGGATCACAGCCAATAGTGGAGTTGGTCAGTCGCTGGCTTCGGGTTCGACCCTATGACCCAATTACTCTAAAGCCTATTAGCGAAGCAGAGAGCTTTGAGCAGATCAAAGAGTTTATGGGGAGGCTCGAAGTCTTTCTCTACGTACTTTTAGAGCGAGTGCAGTAGACAGAAAAAAGATTGCGGAAGGTGATATGAAACGGGATTGGAATGGGCAAGTTATACGCAGGAGTTAGAAATCCAGTATCCCGCAACTCAAGGAGAAACATTTCATGAAGACCGAACTTAAAGCAAAGTTTTGCAGCACCTGCTCCAGAAGAAAAAGGGTGACGAAGGTTTTACCCTGATTGAGCTGCTCGTTGTCATCATCATTATTGGTATTTTGGCTGCTATTGCTTTGCCCTCCTTCCTCAACCAGGCAAACAAAGCCCGTGAATCTGAAGCT
>JAAUQZ010000375.1 GCA_012033355.1 Leptolyngbyaceae cyanobacterium RM1_406_9
TATCTTGCCCATTATCAGTCGTTACGCATTGAGCTTAGGACGAGTAGGGGTGTGGGGCTACGCCCCAGCTAGGGGTTCCACCCCTACACCCCGTCCTAACCTTAGGCAGTACTGCCATACACCCAATGCCAGGATTTTCCGCAGTGGCTCCCTGGAATATGCCTATGTTGAACTGGATGGGGTGCGGCTGTTTCCACTGGCAGCACCATCTGGTGATGATTCGTCAGAATCACTGGCACAGCAACGAGTGCAAACAGTTGAACGCAAGCTCAGTCAGTTTTTTAACGAGGACATTCATTCCACGACCCCTGAAGTTACTGCTGCTGAACTTAACAGTCAAACCGTGATTTTAGCTACCGATCGCACCCAATCCCTCAAGCAGGTCATCCTTACTGTGACCGAATTGGATGCTCAACTGTCCCAGCAATCGATTCCCGAGTTAGCGCAGCAGTGGGTAGAGACCTTACAAACGGCTTTAGCCGAAGCTCAGCAAGAACGTCAGCCCACCGCCAGAGTTGCCCAGCGTCATCAGGCAATCCGAGTAGCGATCCTCCTCCCACTCCTGAGCCTGGGGTTATTTCTTCTGCAAAAGCGCCTGCAACGCAAATTAGTGCAGTTTGATCATCTCTCTGATCTGGCGCTGGCAACAGCATCTACTTCAGAAGAGGATTTGAATCAGGATGTGGAACACCACCAGCGACGATCGAAGGCACAGTTACACTGGCAGCAGCAGCGGGGGCTATATCTTACCCTGCGTCGTCTGTTGCAATTGGCGCAAGGCGGGATCTGGCTGGGAGGAGTTTCCTGGATTTTATATCAGTTTCCTGAGACCCGCGATCGCAGTTTCTGGCTCGTTGGTTTTCCGATTCAGATTTTAATCATTTTGATTGTGATGTTTTGTGTAGCTCAGGTGGTTCGATTTGTTATCAACAGAAATCTACAAGCCTGGGTTAACCGTGCGTCACTGATGAATCGAGAGTCGCAGCGCATTGTGTTGCGCGCACCCACACTGGAAGAAGTTCTGGGTGGGCTGATCAATCTATTTGCCTGCCTGATCGGTATTGTTTGGTTCCTGGCATGGCATCAGGTGTCATTTGAAGCGCTGACCAGTGCCGGATTGGTAGGAGTAGCACTGAGTTTTGTTTTTCAAAATCTGCTCAAGGATTGGGTGAATGGGTTACTGATTATCTTTGAGGATCAGTATGCAGTGGGGGATGTAGTGGAGGTAGGAAACGCGAAAGGAACAGTTGAGCATATGAGTCTGCGATCAACGCTACTACGAAGCGAGAATGGCAGCGTGGTGACTATTCCTCATAATCAGGCAGGTATCGTGCGGAACTTCACCAAGGACTGGTCGCGGATTGATTTTGTAATTAAGGTCGCTTATGAAACAAATATTAATCTGGCGATACAGGTAGTGAAAGAAGTAATAGAGTCAATGTGCCAATATTCAGAATGGCAGGATGATATTTTAGAACCTGCCCATTCAATTGTGAGTGTGCAGAATCTTAACGCATCGGGTGTAGAGCTTTTAATTCAGATCAAAACCAAACGATCGCAGCAAATCAGAGTAGAGCAAGAATTTCTCCGACAGCTTAAGGATATATTCGATGCACAGGGAATTCAACTGGCATGATGCCCCTGAAAAAAATAAAACCAGGATTATGACACTACTAGTGCTGATGATGGAAAGGGAGAGTGGGGCGATGCCCCCACAGTAGGGTGAAACCCCTGCACCCCTTCCTAACGTGAGCGCGTAGCGCTATATAAAATTCTTGTGGCTCAGGTCATCGCGATCGGATTCCTCACAAGGTAAAACTGCCGTAGATCAAAATTCGCGATTGATGGAAATTTCTGTTTCCTGAGTGTGACGATAAAAAATTACTAAAAATTATCTTTATCTTTCGTAGTTGATTTTTCTACCTTTATTCCTTTATGCTTTCAAGCAAGTCTACTTTAGTCGTCCCTGGATGTTGATATGGCTAAACGAGGGTGAGTCTGGCTTTGATATTGGGCATTAGTGGGGCAACGATCGCTTGGTGTACTCGCGCTAGTGCCGTTGAGACCGTTAAGCTAATTTATGAAACAGACAGTGTTGTCGTGCCGCTGAGTGACATCAGGGCATTTGCAGAAACGGGACAACCGCCCGCAGAGGTCGAACAATTCTTACTGGACAACGGTCAACCCGCAGAGATTATTGCGCGGCTGTTGACTGAGGAAATCACTCTATCGGGAACCTTGCGGGAACGGATACGGGCAGACCTGGAAGAGAGTTCAGTCGGTCAGTTCATCCTCTATGAAATTGACAAAATTATTCAGGGATCAGGAGATTTAACCACACTCAAAGCGGCGATCGATCAATCGGTAGAGGATCGCAAGATCTCAATTCTTGAACTGTTGGAAAACTACACGAGCACCAATCAAGTGTCTGTCGATCTCGTTGGACTGCGACAAACCTATACCGATGTTAAAGCCTTTGTAGAGCGGGTAATTCCCGCCCTGGAAGTGGCCAGAGAGTACCTTCAGGATGTGGTTTGTGATTGTGAGACGGCTCAATCTACTGACCAGCCAACTAACCAGCCAACTGAGGAACCAATCGAGTCACCCGATGAGCAACCTGTTGATCCCCAAAGTCGATCAATGAATGTCATTCCCGTTGCGGCAGGCTCCACTGCGCCCTGCAACCCAGTAACGACGGCTCAGCCTGCTTCTGGTGATTCGCTGCCTGCATCGGTTTCATCACTCTCCTCTCAACAGTAGCCCCCGGTAATCCCTACAATGATTTTTTCTCTACGATCGCTTCGGTCGAATCGGTATCGGTTCGTTTCCCGGTTCGTCACTGCGAGCAGTCTGATTGCAGGAACGATCGCCATCACGCTCTCTTTTAGTCAACCTGCCCGCAGCGCTGAACGCATCTATCTCACCTACGGCCCATTAGGGCGTTCATTGCCGATCGCTGACCTGAGAGAGTTTGCAGATACGGGAGAACCATCCCGCCAAATCCGCTGGTATCTCAATTGGGCTAACGTAGAACCCGAACTGCTCCGCGAAATTTTAATCAGGGAAGTTTCTGTAGAACTGAAAACAGTTGATCAAATCACCTATTCTTTGCCGGGTGAGTTTGCATTGTTTGAGGTTGGTCAGGTTATCCACACACGATCGCGACGGGCTAATATTCAGGCGTTGCGATCGGCGTTAATCCTGTCAGTCAGTGACAATAATCGACTCTCACTATTGGAATTTCTAGAAAAGTATCCCACTCAAGGAATTTATGTAGATGGTGTTAAGCTGGCGCAGATAGCCAGTAATGTCAGAAACTTTGTAGACGATGTTGATTCGATTGTTGTGGCGATTCAAGAATTTTTAGCAGGTCTAGTTTGTGAATGTGAGAATAATCAGATCACAACGATTGATCAATAATGCTCATTTCTTTGAGGACTGATTGTCAGGGCGATGAACTTGAAACATGGGTGGCGTGTAGTCATCAGGTAAGTAATCACCGGGAATCGTCGAATGATTGCCATCTCGAATGGAAGAATAACCCGGAGATAGAATTTCAATACTGGCTTGATTGCAATAATCCTGAATGTTTTGATGTAGTTCGGAATAAATTTTGGGCATCAACTGAGGACGATCGCTGTAGGCATTCAACTCATAGCTGACGTTGAAATCATTGAGTGCAGTTTGCAAGACAAAAGGAGAGGGTTCAGCCACAATGCCAGATGTTGCGGTTGCTGCTTGAGTTAATACCCAGCAATTCTAAATTCAAAACTAAGGGGAATTAGCCGTTTGAGCAGGTGGAGGGCCGCAGAGCATAAAATCCAGCAGGTGCTGCCAACTTTCAAACCAGAGGTATTGGGTCAGCGCCAGAATATCT
>JAAUQZ010000068.1 GCA_012033355.1 Leptolyngbyaceae cyanobacterium RM1_406_9
ATAGAGCTACGTCAAATTTCCTGGTTGATGTGCGCTCTAACGATTGTATCTAGGTCGGGAGCCAGACTTAACACCCGCTTGAGCGTCAGTCGAGTGGCCAGGGGGTCAGGCAAGGCGATCGCCAACGCTCTTGCTTTGGGCAGACGCGCCTTTTGCAGCAGCAACTCACTGGATGCATCTCCATAAAGATAAGGAATATTCTGGTCGCGTAAAGCTTGAGCCGTCGCCTCATTGTTATCAATCACCAGAACTTGATGCCCCTGCGAATGCAGAAGCCGCACAAGGGTTTGTCCAACCCTGCCGTAGCCCGCCACGACTACATGATCAGCAATGCCCTCCTCAACTGCCATTGCGCGAGGAGCCTGAGTGCCCCGCAGCATTGCTCCCGCCAGGGGCAACCTTTCCAGCGTACTAAACAAGTAGGGAGACGCTTTGAGCAGGAATGGTGTCACCAGTAGCGTTACCGCTGTCGTTCCAACGGTCAGTCCGTAGAGCCGAGGAGAGAACAAATCCAGGCTTTGGGCGACTCCCGCTAGAACGAAGGAGAACTCGCCAATCTGATTGATCCCCAGTCCAACGGTGAGTGAGGTTTTGAGAGAATAGCCAAATAGCCGAACAACGCCTGTGACGATTAGGGCCTTGCCGATCATGGCGATCGCCACCAACCCCAGCAGCATCCAGATATTCTCCAGCAAAAACAGGGGGTCAATCAGCAAACCAATCGAGGCAAAAAATAGCGTCGAAAACACATCGCGCATGGGCAAGACCTTATCTAGCGCCTGATCTGCATATTCAACCGCTGAAATCATCAGCCCCGCCACAAAAGCGCCCATCGCGATTCCCAAGCCCAACACCGAAGTCAACAGCGCTACGCCCAGGCAAAGGGTAAAGATCGTGAGAATGAACACCTCCTGTGAACCCGTCCTGACTACACGCCGCATGATCAGTGGAATCAGCCAGATTCCCACCACTAGCGCTACGGCAATAAACAGTAAGGATTTCAACAGGGCGCTGATCAGTGCGCCGCCAATCGCCTCTGGCGGCTGAGTCAGGGCAGGCAAAACGGCCAGCATTAGCCCCAGCCCCAAGTCCTGAGCAATCAAAATGGCCAACATAACTTGTCCATAGGCAGTCTGTACCTCGTTTCGCTCAATCAGGCTTTTTAGCACGACCGCCGTTGAGGAGAGAGAAAGCACCGCTCCCAGGAAAATGGCAGTCGGCACCGTATCGACCCAACCTGTGGCGTAGGCTAATCCGCCGCCCAAAAGCGTAGTCAACAGGATTTGAATCGAGCCGCCGCCCAGGGCAATGCGCCGAAACCGAAGCAAATCTGCTAAAGAAAATTCGACCCCCAGGGTAAAGAGCAGCAACGCTACGCCGACTTCAGATAAAACCGCAATGTCGCCTTCTAGCCTGACTAGCCCAAGTCCTGCCGGGCCCACAACAACTCCGCCAACAAATAGCCCAACAGCACAGGCTGATTTAGGCGATTTGCGATATACCCCGCAAGGGTGGCAGATCCAAGAACCGTAACCATTTCAACAATCAGCGTCAGTTCTTGAGCCATATCTGTTTTTCTGAGTGTGTTCAGATTCTTGTGTGAATGCGGGCAGAATGCCCGCATTTACACAAAAATCAAATCAGTCTTGGTTTTCTCGGCTGATGTTGCTAACTCCGTCCAGAACAGTAGCGTTTAACCGAAGACTTTTTTAAGTAAATCCAGCTTGCCTGCATAGGGTGGGTACAGGATTTTTAGCCCAAACCAGAAGGACTTTTGCAGGATGCTTTTTGGGTGAGAGAAAGTATCAAAGCTAGCTTTGCCGTGATAGCTGCCGATGCCGCTGTCACCAACCCCGCCAAAGGGAAGCTCTGGAACGCCAATGTGCAGAATCGTATCGTTGATGCAAACCCCGCCAGAGGAAGTTTCTTGCAAAACTCGCTGCTGTAGCTGCTTGTCGCGAGAGAACAGGTAGAGCGCCAGGGGCTTAGGTTTACTGTTGATTAGGGCGATCGCCTCTCCCACGTCTTCATACTCGATCACGGGCAGAATTGGCCCAAAAATCTCTTCTTGCATCACCGGATCGTCAGGCGAAACCTGGTCTATCACCGTTGGCGCGATGTAGCGATCTTGCTCATTCGTTGCGCCGCCCACCAAAATTTTGCCGCTCTGCAACAGGTTTGCTAGTCGCGAAAACTGTTTAGGGCTGACAATTCTAGCGAAGTCTGGACTTTTCGCCGGATCGTCTCCGTAGAATTCCTGGATGCAGGCTTGAATCGCGCTGAGCAGAGCGGGCTTGACCTGGCGATCGACCAGCAGGTAATCGGGCGCAATGCAGGTTTGCCCCGCGTTGATAAACTTGCCCCAGGTAATGCGTCTGGCAGCATCCTCTACAGAAATGTTGCGATCGACCACACAGGGACTTTTGCCACCTAGCTCCAGCGTTACAGGAGTCAAATGCTGGGCGGCGGCGGCCATGACAATCTTGCCGATCGCTGTACCGCCCGTAAAGAAGATATGGTCAAACTTTTCTGCCAAAACCGCCTTGCTGACCTCTACCCCTCCTTCTACAACGCTGACATAGTTGGGGTCAAAGGTTTTCTGAATTATTTCTGCCACAACACTAGAAGTGCTTGGGGCAATTTCAGAAGGCTTAAGCAGGGCACAGTTGCCAGCGGCGATCGCCCCCACCAACGGCGAAATCATCAGTTGAAACGGATAGTTCCAGGGGCCGATAATCAACACAACTCCTAGCGGTTCCGGCAAAATCTTTGCCATCGCCGGAAACTGAGTGAATGGTGCTGCAACTCTTTTAGGCTTAACCCAGGTGCGAATATGCTTGAGGGCATAGTCAATTTCTTGAGTTACGCCAATTTCGGTCGCGAAGGTTTCAAACTCTGGCTTCTTAAGATCCGCTGTTAGGGCTGCGAGAATAGCATCCTGATGGTTAATAATTGCCTGTTTCAGCGCCTGAAGTTGAGCAACCCGAAAATCGACGGGCTTCGTCTTGCCGCTATTAAAGAACTGCCGCTGCCGCTGCACAATTTCATGAACCTGACTGGGCGCTAACTGCACCATGCTGCCTCCGCCTGCTTCAAAGGGCAATCGCCTTCATTGTGACAGGTTCCATCAAAATTTTGGTAGACGGGTAAGAACTTGCTCTAGAGGTAAGTAGGCAACTCCACCACAAACAGACTGCCTTTGCCTACCTCAGATTGAACTTCGATTGAGCCATGATGCGCTTTGATAATTTGACAGGAAAGATGTAGCCCCAAGCCACTGCCCGACCGCTTGTGGTTGCCATGTCGAAACGGCTCAAATAAAGAGCTATGGTATTCCGGTGAAATTCCGGGGCCAGTGTCTTCAACTTCTACCCTGACCCAGGGCTGATCTGCTTTATCAGGTTCAGGGCGAATGGCTCTGCTGAGCCGAACGATGACTGAGCCAGAGTCAGTAAACTTAACCGCATTGCCCACTAAGTTGGTAAAAACACGGTGCAATTCGAGGCGATCGCCCCTTAGCTCAATCAGCTTGTCGTCATCGTTAAGATTAGTTTGTAGAGATAGTCCTTTATCAAGGGCGATCGGCATTAGTCCTTGCACCACTTCCTCAAGCAACTGGCGCAGGTCAATTGAGGTCAGACTTAACGTTTTACGTCCTGCTTCATAACAGTAAACCTGGAGCAGGGTGTTGACCATATCGAGCAAATTCTGATTGCTGCGCTCCATCGTTGCCAGTGCTTCTGCCACTTCGGGAGACAGCTCGCCCAACACTCCCTGCTGAAGCAGCGACATCATTCGGTCAGCCGCCACCAGCGGAGTACGCAGGTCATGGGTAAGACGCGAGACAAAATCTTCGCGCTGACGGGCAATCTGGTCGCGCTCATCAACGCTGTGCTTGAGCCGCAGAAGCGATCGCACCCGCGCCAGCAGTTCGTCAAACTCAACAGGTTTACGAATAAAGTCATCCGCACCAATATCCAGCCCTTGTGAGACGCGAGGTTGGTCATGAGCCGTAATTAGCAAAATTGGAATAAATGGCAGCTTGGCGTTCTTACGAATTCGCTGAGTTACCTCAAAGCCATCCATTCCCGGCATCATCACATCCAGCAGCAGCAGATCAGGCGGAGATGCATCAATGTAAGCGAGGGCATCACTGCCGTTGTTGAGTACATCGATCTTATACCCCTCCTCTTCCAGAATTGCCTGAATTAGAAACGTGTTGTCGGGCGAGTCATCTACGACTAGAACGCGATCAATTTTGGAAGATTTACTGAATAAGGGGGAGTAGTTCATGTAAACCAACATTCAATAACAATATGTAGAAAGACCAACTGTCAAGACCTTTTTTGGAGATCCTCTCATTTGAGTAAGTAATTAACCTCATACCAATGGGAGATTCTTTAGAATTTCTTAGGATTGCGGATTTATTAATGTGTAATTCTCCTGTGTAGGGGCATGGCAATGCCATGTCCCTACAGAGATTCTGGTTTTACAGGTTATTTGATCCGCGATCCTTAGTATTTTTACCTGCCGCATTTTTCACTTGCATAAGACATAAATCGCTACAGAAGCGAATGTCCGTTCTGTGCCGCCTGTGGTTTATTCATCTAAAACACGCTGTAAGTTAAAGCAATGTTACTCCACAAAGGAGTATAGGAACATTTCGCCATTTGAAACAGGTCGCTGTTTCTAGCATTGTGCAAATTGCGATATGAAAAGCTTCACCTGTGCTGACTTGTTCCCATTGCTAAAGGCGAAAATCTGGTCACTGACTGTAACTTTGACGCTAGCGTTGTGTGGGTTTGGGGTGACAGGGGTGGTTTGGGCAATCGAGCCACCCTCTGAAGATGCAGAGGCGATCGCCACTCGGATGTTTGATTTGCAGTTGTCGAGCCAGCGATGGATTCAGATTGATCTGTCTACGCAGCGGCTGACCGCCTGGGAGGGCAACACCCCAGTCCGGGCAATGGTTATTTCAACCGGAAAAGATGAAACTCCAACCCTGACGGGCACCTTTGAAATTCAGTCTATGCACCGCGTGGCGCGAATGCGGGGAGAAGATTATGACATTCCTGACGTGCCCTTTGTGATGTACTATTCCGGCAACTACGGCATTCACGGTGCTTACTGGCATAACCAGTTTGGCGTGCCCATGAGTCACGGCTGCGTCAATGTTGCAGTCGATCATGCCGAATGGCTATTTGGCTGGGCTGAGATGGGCACTTCAGTTGTAGTGCATGAGTGATTGAGCTGAGACACTCACGGCGATCGCACTTCTCCCTGAATCACTGCGCGATCGCCCTGAAACTCAACTGAGCTTAAATCCAATCCTTCCTGCTGAAGTTTTTGGTTGATTTGCTGCTCAATCTGCTCTCTAGAAATTCCGAACAGGTTTTGCAGTTGATTGAGCGTGAGTCTAAGGTCGCCTATGCGAACCACCGTATCTTCACTGAGCAGCAAGCGCCCCTGCTCAAAGCTGGGACTTCCTTCAAGACCAACATATATTTCTCGGTCTGTTAGCGCTGGAAAGGTACGAGAAATCCGCTCCAACAGAGCTTGCTCAGCAGGATTTAGTTGCTCCGTCGGAATTTCAGACAGATTTACCACCACCCCACTCTGCACCTGGCCATTTTGAATCGTTGTATTCACGTCTCTTGTGCCTTCCAGGACAGGGCCGTAGCTGGGGTTTGTGGCGATCGCCCCCACAACCAACTGGTTTACCTCAGTGGCGCTCAGTTCACCATTAATGCGGGTAGTTCCACCGCTCGTTGTAGTTAGCTCTCGAATAATTCGATCTCTGGCGATCGCGTTTTCAGTCGCGTCCAGACTAGCTGCCTGTTTTTGGCTGGTATACCACTCCGGTAGCTGCGTTGCCCGTTTCCAGGACAGGGAAATCGCCGCGAGTGTGCCGAGACTGACCCCTAGAAGAATTGCGAAAACAATAAGTCCAACCTTTTTCACAGTTGCTCCAACACTTGCCCAACTCAAGCCGTTTGCAGCACTATAGCGAATTCGCTCAGCATATGGTCAGTCGGGCGATCGCAAATCTTAAGAAAGGTTAAATTGATTTAAGTTTTTATCATGTTTCGTTTCGTCTTGAGAAGTCTTGGTATTCTAAAGAACATTCTTAAAAACTTAAGGAAGAGGCAAGAAACTTATGAAAACTTCAAATCATCTAGGTCAATCCCTTTCAATGGTTGTTTTGCTGGCGCTAACCAGCGCTGGAGTCATTGGCATTATCGCCATGCAAAGCGGCGCACTGTAATAGGACAAGGTAAATAGGAAAAGGTGTTTCTAGATAAACTTGCGCCTTCGTCAAATTTACCTAATTAAACTTACCCAATTCAATTTGAGGCACCTCTCAGGAAGTGCCTTTTTGCTGGCTCTATTCCCTTATGATTGCGGATTTATTAATGTGTAATTCTCCTGTGTAGGGGCATGGCATTGCCATGTCCCTACAGAGACTCTGGTTTTACAGATTATTTGATCCACGATCCTTAACAGGTGTGCAATTTCTCTCAGACCTCTTGTGGGATAGGCATCTTGCCCGCCTAAACCGGAAGCACTGGCACATCGCAGCGGGTTAAATGAGAATTGGTTAAAATTGCTTAACTCTAAGAAGCAATCTCGTTCTGGAGACAGTCTTGAGCCAATTTCGAGCGAATACTTTTGGGTTCAGAGCCGCTGCAATAAACTCAAACCGTGAGTGTCGGTGCCACAGGTGCTAAACAGGCTGTGAGTCTTGCTCAGTCGCTCTACTTCTTGAGTTTGCTTGGGGCTAGGTTGCCAGGGCTGAGGGTTATTGTAGGCGTAGTAGGTTTCCACGCCATCAATCCCCAGGTGGGCTGCTTCGGGTATCAGTTGCTCATGGGAAAGCCGATAGCGGGCGGGGTGCGCTAAAACAGCTACTCCGCTGGCAGTGTGAATTGCATCAATGACCTGCTCTGCGCGATAGTCATCTCCCCTGCTAGATTCCCCTTTTAGGTAAGGCTGAAGCGCTGTATGAGTGGGATCAAAGGCATAACCCAGAATATGGACCTCAGTTCCTAACATATCAGCGTTAATTTCTACGCCAGTCCACAGGTGAGGGATGGTATTGGTCTGAGACAATTCAGGCGTGTACCACTGGAGCCACTCTTGGGCGGCATAGTAGCCCTTGACCGTATGGTGATCGGTGATGGCTAAACCTTTTAAGCCGAGGGCGATCGCCTGTGCCATCAATCGGTCGGGTTGCAACCTGCCATCTGAGCAGACCGTATGCATATGGAAGTTGTAAAAACCGGGACAGCTTTCTGGGGTGAGGGTGGCAAAGACGCGCTTTAGTGCTGATGCATCCTGCGCTGCTATCTGAGCGGAAGCCTGGGCAAGATTGGCAGCCATAATGTCTTAAAAATTTACACCTTTCTACTATACCCAAACTGCCACTCTAACTGCTTTGCCTTTCCAGGAGGGCGACTGTGTAGGCGGCAATTCCCTCTTCTCGCCCGACTGGGCCGAGTTTTTCATTTGTGGTGGCTTTGATGCCGATTTGGTTGGGGGCAAGGTTCAGTACGCTGGCGAGGCGATCGCGCATTGCCTGAATGTGGGGCTTGAGTTTCGGACGTTCTGCCACAATTACCGAGTCCAGATTGCTCACCTGCCATCCCTGCTCGTGGATCAACTGGTTGACCTGAGCCAACAGCAGCAAACTATTGGCCCCTGCCCATTGCGGATCGGTCGGGGGAAAGTAGTGCCCAATATCTCCCAGGCTCAAGGCTCCCAGCATTGCATCCATAATGGCGTGAGTCAGCACATCTGCATCGCTGTGACCCAGCAGCCCCAATTCATGGGAAATTTTGATGCCGCCTAAAATCAGCGGGCGATCGCTAACTAGGCGATGAATGTCGTAACCATTTCCTATCCGAAGATTGACTGACACAAAATATTCCTAAAATGAGCGTGTTCAGATTTTTGTATAGATACAGTGCAAAATACCCATATTTATATTTATACAAAAACCAAATTAGTCCCTAAAATCAGGTCTTAGCTTTTCGATGGGACTTTCGAGCAGACCAGGAAAAGATGGCTGCCCCCATGAGCAACAAAATAAAGGCAATCAGCCCCATCACGAACTGAGGCTGAAGGGTAAAAGGCAGAGGCGTTTGAGGTTCACCCAGTTTTAACCAGGCAGAGGCAAACTCTTCTCCAGCTTTGAGTGTACTGGCTGTATCCCAATGAATTGAATCTGGTCTTGTATAGTCTTCCGTTTCAACTGCGATCGCTCGATGGTTCCGCTGATCAAACTCCTGCATAGCGGTTCTCACGGTTTGCAGATAGGGTATCTGTTTAGGGTCTCCAGACACCATTCCATAAACCATCGGCAAGTCAGAGCCAAAGTCTCTGCGGGTTTGGGCAAATAGCCGAGTTAAGTTTCTGTCATAGCGAATAGCCCAGGGACGATAGAGCGCATCGCTTTCCCCCTGCATCCAGAAAAAACCTGCAACTTCCACCTCATAGCCCTGATCTTCCAGGTCAGCGATCGCCATTTTTACCCGATCGCGCATGGCGCAATAGAGCGCACAGTTTCTAGGCTGCCACTGTTCTCCCAGGTTCGTTCCATCGACGGCATATTTAACCAGGGCAACAGACTGATAGAGCGATTCGGAAAGCGATCGCCCCAGGGAAACCTCCATGCCAAATCGAAGCTGGAGGTCATCGCTGCTCCAGGGTAGAGGCTCAGTGGGTGGGCTGAGCGGTCGCCATCCATCGGAGCCATACCACAAAACCTGATAATTTGGCTGTTTCAACTCGTAGGGCAATTCCTGAAGGTCTCCCCGCCCCACCATGTTGCTTTGTCCAGCCATGATAAAAAGCTTGATGGTTGCCATGTCGTCAGTCTTTAGCCTGATTAAGCCAGGTTTCGTAGAGGTCAGGGCGGCGATCGCGAGTCCGCTGAATCTGCTGCTGCTTGCGCCAGCGATCGATCTCCGCATGGTTGCCAGATCGCAGCACCTCTGGCACCTGCCAGCCACGAAACTGGAGTGGTCGAGTGTATTGTGGGTAGTCCAACAGTCCGGCTTCAAAGCTTTCTGCCTTGAGCGATTCTACCTTGCCAACCGTTCCAGGCAGGAGTCGAATTACGCCGTTTAGCAGCGTCAAAGCGGGAATTTCGCCACAGGTCAAAACAAAATCTCCTAGCGACACCTCACGAGTCACCAGATGCAAAACGCGCTCATCCACTCCTTCATAGTGTCCACAAATGACAACTAGCTGGTCATAGCTTCCTGCAAACTCTTGAAACATCGGCTGGCTCATCGTTTTTCCTTGAGGAGTCATCAAGATCACCTCACGCCGGGGCAAAACTGGAAGCGACTCAACCGCCGCAAAAATTGGTTCTGGTTTCATCAGCATCCCCACGCCCCCACCGTAGGGTTCATCATCTACCCGCCGATGTTTATCGGTAGTGAAGTCTCGTGGATTGGTTAAATGCACGTCTGCGATTTGCTTAGCCAGGGCCTTGCCCAGCAAACCAGATTGCAGGGGAGAGGCGAAAAAATCAGGGAAGAGGGTGATGATGTCAAAGCGCACGGTGGAGGAAGTGAGGAGAGGGGAGTAAGGGGATTAGCTGTGCTTTGCATTTGAATTTCATGCTGCCGTTGGGTAGCAGAGATTGCAAATCTTGGGGCGATCGCCTTCCAAGTACAGAACCAAGTCTACTTGTAGAGACCCAATTCATCGGGTCTTTGTCGAGTGATTAATCTGTATCGATCAATCTGTATCAGCGGTTCATAACTTAATATCGTTATTTAATGTCGTCATGTCTGAATATTTCATCACCTCTAAGCATATCGACTACGGTGTACACACAAGTTATGCTCGACCTCAAAATCCTGCATTTCACCCCCTAAATCCCCTAGAATGGGGGATTTAGGGGGCTGAGAGGACTTGTGTGTACACGGTAGAAGCATATCGAGGAGGCTGACCTAAAGTATCGGATGAAGCAGCACAAACGTCTATTCTGGCTGCTCTCCACTGCCGCAGGTTTTTTTCAAGGCTATCTGATTGCACCGCTGATCTCCGTGCTAGCCCCGCATAAGAAAAACTCAAGAAACTCTTAAGTTATGCTTAAATATTTGTCATAGTGCCTATTGGTACACTCCAGAGACGGAAGCAATTTGAGTCGGTCTAGTTCAGCCTGGAACAGCCAGGTAAAAGCCTGTTCCCTTAACAGTTCTGCTGAAGTTCACATAGCGGAGGCGACGAGTAGAATGGACAACGGTTCTGTGTTTCTCAGCTTAAACGCATCCTGAATTGTGCAAAACCGCAAGGGTAGAGCAAAAGGATGAACAGAGGTAGTATCTCCATTGGTAGGCTGCTGGAGCGATTGATGAACTTCATGCCCAGGAGCGATATCATGCTGCAATTAGAACCCCAATTCCATGAGCAGAGGATGCCCTATTTGACAAAAGCTGCCGTATTAGTCATTGGCGGTGCTGAAGACAAGGTTCACGGACGGCAGATTCTCAATACCTTTTTCCATCGAGCCGGGGCAATCGATGCTCAAATTGCCATTATTCCTTGTGCCTCGCGTGAACCCAGCGTGATTGGCAATCGCTATCGAACCATTTTTGAGGAAATGGGGGCGAAGGCAATTGAGATTTTGGATATTCGCGATCGCGAACAAAGCGAAAACCCTGACTGGAAAGATTACCTGGAGCAGTGTACGGGCGTTTTCATGACGGGTGGCGACCAGCTTCGGCTCTGCGGCTTGCTGGCAGATACGCCTATTATGGAAAGAGTTCGCGTCCGGGCGCAGTTGGGCGAAATTACTCTGGCTGGCACAAGTGCGGGGGCTGCCGTCATGGGGGAACACATGATTGCGGGCGGCGGCAGTGGTGAATCGCCCAATCGCTCTCTGGTCGATTTGGCGACTGGGCTAAACATTATTCCTGACGTGATTGTGGATCAGCACTTCCACAATCGAAACCGAATGGCGCGGCTGATGAGCGCGATCGCCACTTACCCCGATAAGCTGGGGATCGGCATTGACGAAGATACCTGTGCTTTGTTTGAAGACAGTGGTATTTTTCAGGTAATCGGCAAAGGCACGGTCACGGTGATCGATCCGGGCAACGTTTCCTATACAAATCAGTCGGATGTGGGTACAACCGATCCGCTTAGCATCCACAACTTGAGAGTCCACATTCTCAGTCATGGCGATCGCTATGACATGAACAAACGATTGACCCTGGCGACTAAAGCCTGAGAAATGAGCTGATTTTCGGGCTAAATCAACCGACTTAAGCTGAGAACTGTTCACAGTGAACGGTCTAACCGTTTTCCCAAGCTTGAGACTAGAGAGTATTGCATAGCGTCCTTTTTCGCCCCCCTTTGTGATCCGCCAACATTGTTATGAGAATTCTAAAAACCCAAACTTTACGCGGTCCAAACTACTGGAGCATTCGACACCAAAATTTGGTGATAGTGCGTCTGGATTTAGAAGAACTGGCAGAACGTCCCTCCAATGAGATTCCTGGCTTCTATGAAGGATTAACCGAAGCGCTACCCAGCTTGATTGATCATTTTTGCTCACCCGGTTGTCGCGGTGGATTCCTCAGTCGGGTGCGAGAAGGCACGATGATGGGGCACATCATGGAACACGTCGCGCTGGAATTGCAGACCCTGGCGGGAATGCCCGTTGGCTTTGGGCGCACTCGCGAAACCGCAACCCCTGGAGTGTATCAGGTGGTCGTGGAATATGTGGATGAGCAAGCCGGACGCTACGCTACCAGAGCTGCCTTTCGTCTTTGCCAGAGCATTGTTGAAACCGGACATTACCCGATTGAGGAACTGGAGCAAGACCTGCGCGATTTGCAGGATCTCGGTGCCCAAGCTGCTCTTGGACCGAGCACTGAAAGTATTGTTAAAGAAGCGGAAGCGCGTGATATTCCCTGGATGCAGCTTAGCTCCCGTGCCATGATCCAGCTAGGACACGGTGCTTACCAGAAGCGAGTACAGGCAACCTTGAGCAACTTCACCGGAATTTTGGGCGTTGAACTAGCTTCTGATAAAGAGGGCACAAAGAAAATTTTGCAGGATGCAGGCGTTCCAGTGCCGCGTGGGGCCGTGATTTATTACCTGGATGAACTGGAGCAGGCGATCGCCGACGTAGGTGGCTACCCCATCGTCATCAAGCCCCTGGACGGCAATCACGGTCGCGGGATCACGATCAATATTGACTCCTGGGAACTGGCAGAAGAAGCCTACGATGCGGCGAAAGAAGTTTCTAAAGCGGTCATCATTGAACGCTATTACGTGGGACGAGATCATCGTGTTCTTGTGATCAATCACAAGGTTGTTGCGGTTGCAGAGCGGGTTCCAGCACACGTCGTTGGAGATGGCGAATCCACCATCTCTGAACTGGTAGACGAGACAAACCGCGACCCCAGGCGGGGTGAAGGGCACGACAACATTCTCACCCGCATCGAAATCGATCGCACCACCTGGCAACTGCTCGATCGCCAGGGCTATGACCTGGATACCGTGTTGCCCGCCGGAGAAATCTGCTATCTCAGAGCTACCGCTAACCTCAGCACAGGCGGAATTGCCGTCGATCGCACCGATGACATTCACCCCGAAAATATCTGGCTAGCGCAGCGAGTTTCCAGAATTATCGGATTAGACATCACTGGGATCGATATTGTTACGTCAGATATTTCTCGCCCGTTGCGGGAAACCGATGGCGTAATTGTCGAAGTCAATGCGGCTCCTGGCTTTCGGATGCACGTCTGCCCCAGCGAAGGCATTCCCCGCAACGTAGCAGAACCCGTGATCAATATGCTGTTTCCGCCCGGAACGCCAACTCGCGTCCCGATTATTGCAATCACGGGCACTAACGGTAAAACTACAACTACTCGGCTGATTGCCCACATCTTCAAGCAAACTCAGCAGGTCGTTGGCTACACCACCACTGACGGCATTTACATTCAGGATTATCTGGTAGAAAAGGGCGACACGACTGGCCCGCAAAGCGCTCAGGTGATTTTGCAAGATCCAACTGTAGAAGTCGCTGTTCTAGAAACGGCCCGAGGCGGAATTTTGCGATCGGGCTTGGGCTTTAGCCAATGTGATATTGGCGTGGTGCTGAATGTGGCGGCAGATCACCTGGGTATCGGTGATATTGAGACGGTAGAAGACCTGGCGCACCTCAAGAGCGTTGTCGTAGAAACGGCTCGCCCCAACGGCTACGCGGTTCTAAATGCCGATGATCCCCTGGTGGCAGCAATGGCACAGCGGGTGAAGGCGCAGGTTGCCTATTTCTCGATGAATCCGGAGAGTGAATTGGTGCGATCGCACACCCAAAAGGGCGGTTTAGCAGCAGTCTACGAAAACGGCTACCTCTCCATTCTCAAAGGCGACTGGACTTTGAGAATCGAGCAAGCCACACACGTACCCTTAACGATGGGCGGCCGTGCTCCCTTCATGATTGCCAATGCGCTGGCGGCTAGCCTTGCTGCCTTTGCTCAGGGAGTCAGTATCGAAAATATTCGAGCAGCGCTGATGACCTTCCAGGCATCGGTAGACCAAACCCCAGGCAGAATGAACCTGTTTGACCTGGGAGAGTTTCATGCGCTAATTGACTATGCCCACAATCCCGCTAGCTATGAGGCGTTGGGCAGCTTTGTCCGCAACTGGCCCGGAGAATGCATTGGCGTAGTGGGTGGGCCGGGCGATCGCCGCGACGAAGACTTTATCACGCTAGGCAAACTCGCTGCCGATATCTTTGACCGAATTATTGTCAAAGAGGATGATGATACTAGAGGTCGTCCGCGAGGCGAAGCGGCTGCACTGATTGTTCAAGGACTTCAAACCGTGGGAGGCGATCGCCCCTACGAGTCCATCTTGAATGAAACCGAAGCAATCAATACGGCCCTCAACAGCGCCCCTTCTGGCAGTCTGGTTGTCATCTTGCCCGAGTCGGTCAATCGGGCGATCAGTTTGATCAAGTCGCGCAACCCGCTACAGCAGCCAACTCTTTATCAAAATTCCGGAGCAAACAGCTCGAATGGCGACCACACAGTAACGGTCGAAACTGCCGCAAATTCTCAGAACGGCTTCCAAACCGTTGAGGTGCAGGCAGAGGAGACGACGCTGAACTTAGGCGTTAATCGAGGGTGAATGAAGGGATGAGAGATGAAGGATGGGGGGTGAAGGATGAAATACCCTTTCATCCCTCATCCTTGCCCCTAGTATTTGTCCTCATCAACTTCCTGCTCCTCATCTTCTGAGGGCTGATTCATTTCTTCTTTAAAGCCCTTCAGAGTTTTACCCAGAGCGCTGCCCAGTTCTGGAATTTTTTTGGGGCCAAAAATTAGCAGTGCCACAACCCCAATGATGCTCACTTCTGCCCAGCCTAAACCTAATGCCATATCGAATCTCCTATCGTTAAGCCCTTTCTCCCATTTACTATAGGGCGATTTGATGAGGAACGGAAAAGCCTTTCGGTTCTTGTTACTTTCGGGTCAACGGTAAGCCTAACCAATCGCTAATTTCATGCGCTAGCCATTTCAACTCCCATTGGTCGAGCAAGTCATTCTTGCAAAGCTCGTATTTTTTGGGTTTTTGAGGCTTTGAATCCGCATTTTTAGTCCAGATGACCAACTTTGGTCTAGCTCCAAATCGCTTGGGTTGAATCAGGTGGACTGCCCGAATATTTTGTCTGGGACTAGATTTGCTCCTAAACTTGAAGCCAAATAGCTCGTGCGTTGTGGATATATGCTGTTGATCAATGCGTAGTCGAATTCGCCCAAACACGGAAAACAAGACTTTGGGCAAAGGCAGTAACAGCAACAAGCCGAGAAGTGTCAACTCTGGCGTTTGTAGCGCAATGGAGGTAAGAAGCTGAGCGGGAAGCAAGGTATAGAGCGCAATCCGTGCAACTTGACCGAGGCTAAACCTTCCGGGAATTACAACTTCTAAAAAATCGGGCTGTTTGGTCAGTGAAATTTGGCTTCCGGCAGGTTGAGCGAATCCTCCCAACCCCATTTGTTGAATAGAACTGGGCTGCCCCAGTGCGTCTAGTGCTTTTTGGGCAGAGGCAAACCGCTTCTCTAAACTTGGCTCTGTCAAATGTTTAAGCCAGCTTGCAAAGCCTGGAGAAATGTTGGTCGCAGATTCAAACTGAATCCGAAAATTTTGCTGAGGTAAATCTGAGGGATGCTTGCCCGTCACCAGATAAATCAGGGTTGCTCCCAAGCCATAGAGATCGGAGGCTGGAACGGTACGTCCGCCAAATTGTTCAGGCGGCATATATCCGTAGGTGCCCACAACGGTAATGGTTCCCCCTTCTTTAGCAGCGAGATTTTGAACGGAGCCGAAGTCTACCAGGTAAACCTGCCCCGGACTGTTGCCGGAGCGTGCTGCTTCGCAGATACCGCAAGGGTCGCCCAGCAGCACATTACTCGGCTTAATATCTCGATGCACTACCGCAGGCTGCTGTCCGTGCAAATAAACCAGGATTTCCAGCAAATCTTTGGCGATTTGTTTGACTTCCGCTTCGCTGAGCGATCGCCCTGCCTTCAGATGTTCCTCTAGCGTTTTACCTGCCACATAAGTTTGCACCAGTACGAATCCTCTCAAGCTAGGCAAATCTAGCTCAAAGTAATCCAGATATTGCGGAATGGCTGGATGAGATAGCGTCTTAAGAACTTCTGCCTCTCGCTCAAATAGCTTCAGGTCATGCCACTCAAAGTCATTGCCAAATGACAGAAGTTTTAGCACGACCTGCACCTGGCTCTCTAAATCAAGAGCGAGGAAAGTACGCCGCCCGGCTCGTTTGCCTAACTGCTGCTGAATTTGATATCGCTCATACAGTGCCTCATTGAGAAGATTTATTAAAACTGGATTAGCTCCGATTGATAAAGAACATCCGGGGGTTGGGCAAGGCTCGGCGAGGCTTTGCTTCTTCGGCATCTCCAATGCGCGATCGCGCTCATACCACTGGGCAACACTTTGTCCAATTGCTCCTCCTGTTAATCCCCACAAAATAATTGACGAAAAGGCTCTTACAGTAACGAAAGCTAAGGTCGTTGCAGTGTAGGAATTCATGTCGGAATTCGTAGGTATATCTAGCCTCGCAATGACACTACCGAAAATTATTACTGCCGCAGCGATGCCAGTAAGAGTACTAACCGCTTTGATCGTTTGCCTGTATTTTCGTGGGTGGTGAAGGGGGTAGTATTGCCGATGTGTCCAGATGCTAATTACAAAACCAATCGGAATCCCTGTAAGCAAGCCATACAAAACTGCGCCTAATAAGACCCTCGGAGTAGAGTAATAAAGAATACTAAAAATGTTGAAAATGAAATTGCTGGAAATATTTGCGTCGGAAATTAATCCGCCCAGGATCATTCTGGACAGAATATCGATTATGGAAATTACTCCTCCAGCTGCAAATCCCATACTGCAACTGCGCCAAATGCTGTTCCACAACAGTTCACCCATCGGCACAACTTCTTTGGGCTGTAGTGCGTGAGGGCTGATTTGAGCGGGTTGCTGCAATGCTTCTAGGGCTTGCTGGGCAGAGGTGGGCGATCGCCCAAATTCGGTTCCGTCAGCCAGGTGAGCCAACTGGTGAAGGCGGAGCTAAGCTGAGCTTCTGATGCAAACTGAATACGAAGATCTTTTTGGGGTAAATCTGTTGGGTGTTTGCCAGTTGATAAATAAATTAAGCTAGCACCCAAACTATATAAATCAGAGACGGGCGTAGCGTGTCCACCAAACTGTTCGGGCGGCATATAGCCATAAGTACCCACAACGGTAATCGTGCTTCCCTGATTAGCTGCTAACGTTTGGACGGAGCCAAAATCTACGAGATAAACCTGTCCTGGACTGTTGCCCGATCGGTCAGTCAGCAGAATATTGCTGGGCTTAATGTCTCGGTGAATAACGGGTGGTTGTCGTCCGTGTAAGTAGGTAAGAATTTCCAGGAGGGATTGGGCTAACTGTCTCACTTCTGATTCGCTGAAGGTGCGTCCTGCCTGGATGTGTTCTTCGAGCGATCGCCCCTCTACATAGCTTTGAACAAAGGCAAACCCTTTGCCGTAGGTCAATTCCAGTTCAAAATAGTCGAGATATTGAGGAACTGCTGAATGGGAAAGCGCTTTTAGCGTCTCGGCTTCCCGCTGGAATAGCTTCAGGTCATCCCACTCAAAATCGTTGTCAAAGGACAAAAGTTTAACAACGACTAACGCTTGAGTTTGCAGGTCGTGTGCTAATAGCGTTCGCCGTCCGGCATTTTTGCCGAGCTGCTGCTGGATTTGGTAGCGATCATGCAACACTTCATCGGGAGCATTTTGCTGAGATTGGGACATAGATAGCTGCTCCCTCATTACAAACTTATCAGTCGAGCAGTGGGCAACAAAGCTTTGAAAGCCTAGTTTGGGGTAGTTGGAGCTTTCTGCTAACTTGGACGGGCAAGATGCCCATCCCATAGGTGGCTTGAAGAGGTCATGCGCTGCGTCCTTTATAGCTCATTTTCTCATCTGAGAAAAATCACCTGGCAGGGTGGTTCTGCTGCCCTTGATCCCAGTTTCCTCTAAGCTAGATGAAGCACTTAGGAGATTTCTGAGAAAGGTTCTACCTTTGTAGGGCGAACGGCTGTTCGCTCCTGGTGATTGCACGATAATTTTTTCCTGGAAATATCCTTACTCCTTATTAAAACTTTGTTTCATATGTCAGAAATTACTAAAACCTCTATTCGTTTCCAACAGCATCCTTTAATTCAGCGGCTTGCCGATCGCATTGAAGCCATCTGGCAAGAGCATCTGGATCTGGCTCCCTACCAGCTTCCTGAAGATTTGGGCTATGTGGAAGGACGGCTAGAAGGGGAACGGCTGACGATTGAGAACCGCTGCTATCAGTCGCCCCAGTTCCGCAAAATGCATTTGGAACTGGCGCGAGTCGGCACGACGTTGGATATTCTGCATTGCGTTATGTTTCCGCGTCCCGATTATGCTTTGCCGATGTTTGGCACAGATTTGGTGGGTGGGCGGGGGCAAATTAGCGCGGCGATCGCTGACCTCTCCCCCACCAGTGGCGATCGCACTTTACCTGAAAGCTATCAGTCTAAGTTAGAAGCTTTACCTTACATCCCGTTTTCTCAGCCGCGTGATTTGCCGGAGTGGGGCGATATTTTTTCTGAATTTTGTCTATTTATCCGTCCAGGCAATCCTGAAGAGGAAACGCTGTTTCTGGAACGGGTAGCCGCATTTTTGGAAGTTCACTGTGAAGTGGCGATCGCCACTCCTGCTACACCCGATCAACAGCCTGAAATTGTTGCTGGACAGCGCTATTACTGCACCAAACAGCAAAAAATGATAAAACTCGTCGCGTTTTAGAAAAGGCTTTTGGTGATGAATGGGCAGAGCGCTATATGACAACAGTTTTGTTTGACCTACCAACTGTTCAAGGGAATGTTTAGAGAGTTAATGCCTTGTGTAAGGATTGCGGATTTAATAACTGGGGTGGGTGTCTCATCTGCCCAGACGGGCAAGATGCCCATCCCACAAAATATCCCACAGAATATACAGCTTATTTAATTTCCAATTCTAAGCCAACAGTTCGTCTACAGAAACGTTGAAGCCAGACAGAACCTTCTGAGTGCTAACCGTTTCGCCTAAAGTAAAAACCTGTCTGGATGTTTCAGTTACGACAATCACCCACTGATTCTCAGGAAAAGCTAGCCAAACTTCCTTGCCACCAGACTCTAAATATTCCTTAGCTTTAGCGATCACATCTTCGGCAAAATCGTTAGGAGAAACGATTTCAGCGCTTAGAGGAAAGCTCTGGGGTAACACATTCGCATTGCCGTATTGGGCAACTAGCTCTGGCGTGAGATAAGCAACATCAGGCGATCGCCCCTGTTTATTAGTGCGACAGGGAGCTTCAGTATAAACTTCTCCTGGTTCATGACCATCTTTATAGTTTTTCCAAAAGGTAGCGAGTCTGGCTTGAATTCGGCTGTGTTTCAAGGTCATGCCATCACTCTCAACCTGTTCTCCGTCCACCCAAACCAGAGGATGTTTATCAACTAACTTTCCATCTACCCATTCTTTCCCCTTAGGAGGATTCTGCATCCATTCCTCTAGAGGAAAAACGGCTGATGGATTTGAGGCAATTGTGGAAGTTTTCATAGCACTGGATGCTCTTTTGTACAGTAGCTTAGCGCGATCGCCCTTAAACTAAAAACAAGCAGGTACGTTGTAGGAATATTCTCTATGTTCTCAAGCAAACCTCATGTGGAGCAGACCGACCCGCCGCGATCGCCCAGAGAAACGCTGCCGACCATGTATGATCTACCCAGTGAAGATCCGAACGAACCTGGCTTGCCTGACGAATATCACTACCTCCAACCCCAACTGCTCAGCGCCACCTTTCGCCTCTCAGACTATGCGGCTGAGGAAGTTTTTACGGCTGGCGATCTAAACATTTACTACGACGTTCGCCATCCGCTCTGGCATAAGCGTCCTGACTGGTTTGCCGTTTTGGGCGTGCCGCGTCTGTATGACAAACATGACTTGCGCCTTAGCTATGTGATATGGCAAGAAGGAGTCAGTCCTTCTATTGTTGTGGAATTACTTTCACCAGGCACTGAAAACGAAGATTTAGGGAAAACACAACGGGGCAGCAATCAGCCGCCGACCAAATGGGAAGTGTACGAGCAGATCTTACGAGTTCCCTATTATGTGATCTTCGATCGCTATACTGACCAGTTACGCGCATTCAACCTGGTTGCTAACGAGTATCAAGAGCTTGATTTGACAGAACCTCGCATCTGGATGCCTACGCTGAACATTGGACTCGGACTATGGCAGGGTGAATGTCGCGGCATCAACCGTCAATGGCTTCGCTGGTACGATGCAGCAGGAAATTGGATTCCTACCGAGGCAGAGCAGTTAGCCTCTACTCAACAGCGGGCAGAACAACTTGCTGAGCGGCTACGCGCAATGGGAATTGACCCTGACGAGGTTTAGCGCGTTGCTTAATCTGGAGATTCTGATTCTCGGTGGGATTTGATTTCTAAATCAGACTGTGCATCGAGAATGTCTTCAACAGAAAAGGGAGATGCGATCGCAAACTGATCAACGGAAAGCCCTGTTTCAGCGGCAGCCAGTTCTCTTGCATCTTGATAGCAGTCGTCGAAGATTTCTGTGAGGTGCGATCGCAGACTAGGGCTTTCCTTGAGCAACTGTTTGAGCCGCTGTTGATGCTCAACGATGCTGGCGATCCAACTATTTGACCGTTTTTCTGGTTGACACTGACATTTAAGCAGATGCATCAGCAGCACTTTGAGGTTGCTGTAAACGGCTCGTTTTTCGCTCCTGCCCATGTCCTCCACTTCTTCTAGCAAATTTGTGACATCAAGGGCAGAAAGCTGATTTTCTCGCAGCAGTTTAGCCGTTGTAGTGAGCCAGAGATAATAATCCTGATCATACAGAGCAGAGAGTTTAGCCGTTGACGATTCAGATAAGGTCATACGCGATCGCCCCACAAAGCGGCTCTGTATCCAACTATAGCTCCACTTTTAGCGATCCTTTAGTCGTTGCGCGGTACGGAGAATTTGTCCAGCGAGAACGGCTGCGCCAAAGCCGTTGTCGATGTTGACGACTCCGATCCCAGCGGCACAGGAGTTGAGCATGGTCAGAAGGGCGGAAAGTCCGCCAAAGCTAGCCCCGTAGCCGATGCTGGTTGGCACCGCAATCACAGGACAATCTGCCAGTCCTGCAACAACGCTGGGCAGTGCGCCTTCCATACCTGCCACGACAATTAAAACGTCTGCTTGCTCAATTACCTGACGATTGCTCAGGAGTCGATGAATTCCAGCAACGCCAACGTCCCACAGGCGATTTACCTGAAAGCCAGATAGCTCGGCGGTAACGGCGGCCTCTTCGGCGACGGCGAGGTCAGCAGTTCCGGCAGAGAGCAGGGCGATCGCCCCCTCATGTTGAACCTCTGGCATTGCGCCATTTGCAGCAGATTCCACCAGGGCACAAATTCTAGCTAGCTCAAAGTAACGCAAACCAGGCACCTGGGGCTGAAGCTGCTCATAAACGTCTGGCGGAATTCGGGTTGCCATCACAACGGGGTTGCGCTGCCGTATGGCAGTCATGATGTGAGCAATCTGCTCCGGCGTTTTGCCTGGGCCCCAAATCACTTCTGGAAAGCCAGTCCTCAGCGATCGGTGGTGGTCAATTTTGGCAAAGTCGGAGACTGGCTCAAAGTCAAAATGCTTCAGTTTATTGAAGGCGTTTTCTGGGCTGATTTCACCCTGAGCGATGGCGTTGAGCAGGTTTTGGAGAGCTTCGGATTGGGACACGGGAAGAAAGGGATGAAGGATGAGGGATGAGGGAGAGGGGATGAGGGGGGAGAGGGGAAGTTTATTCTCGTCTCCAGGTTCTACCTGGAGATGACCTTGAGCCACTGGAAATTCCTGCCACACACGATTCGGAAGGGGTGCATCCCACTTTTGCAGCCCTCACCCTAAATCCCTCTCCCAGAGAGGGAGAGGGACTTCCAATCCGGCTCCCCTTCTCC
>JAAUQZ010000376.1 GCA_012033355.1 Leptolyngbyaceae cyanobacterium RM1_406_9
CGATCGCTTATCCCTCACCCCGCCCACTTCCACTGGATTGGCAGCATCGGGGTTGAGTGATGACCAGAATAGCTGTGTTGTTCTGTGGTTTCTGAGTCGAGGGCTTGAATCACCCGATTGTAGATGTCTTCTGCCTGCTGGGGTGAGTTGCCGATGCTGGTCAGCCCAACTTTGCCAAACTCAGAGAGGCAGCCCATCAGGTGAAAGACAGTGCCCGTTTCGGTGATGCTGTTAAAGTGCAGGCGATGGTGGGCGATGATATCCATCAGGTCGCTGGGCAGTAGCCCCTGATAGCGGTCTTTTTGCAGGTTATCGGTGGCGATGTAGTATTTCGGTACGCCCTGCTGGTTGTAAAACTGTCCGGTGGGGCGATCGTAGCGTCCACCAGTCAACAGTTTTAGCGTCATGAAGGGATGGGTCGTGCCGCCCTTCCGCAGGTTGATTTCGATCGCCTGAAATTCCCACTGTTCGCCAGGAGCAGCATCATCATCCGCCCGTCGCACGGCGATAAAGTCTACGCTGTAGCGTTCTAAAGCGCCCCGTGCTGCCAGCGCTTTACCAACTTTCCAGCCCCATTCTTGCAGGCGCACTCGATAAGCTTCAGCGGCTGGGAAACTGCATCCCAGAAAGATTTGTCCGTCTGGGCCGCCCAAGATCTGGTCGTGGGTAGAGAGAATTTCAACTTCGCCACCGGGGTTGATGCGTCCTTGCACGCTGGGCGATCGCTTCTCCTCTCCTTCTACAAAGGCCTCTACGATCGCCCCCAACTCTGGAATGCGGCTGCTAAAGTTAGCCCAGGTTTCGGTATCCGATTGGAAGCTGAGCCACTCAAAGCGATCGCGGATCGTTTGAAGCCGTTCCGCAGTCGAGGCATTTCCAGGTGCGACGTGTTGAATCGGTCTGAGGTCGAGTAGGGCATTTCCCTGTCCTGAGAAGCCTTCATTTAGCTTGATCACCATTCGCTTTAGATCAGGCTGGCGTTCCCAAAGTTCAACCGCCACTTTTGCCAGGTCTACTGAGTTCCAGACTAAATCACTGCCATCAGGATGGGGTACTTCCGCTTCGGTAAAAATTTCTCGACTGCCGCTTTTGGTACCCCAGTAGAGCAAGCTAGGGTCAAGCCCCAGCAGTGGCACATTCAACTGTAGAGCCAGATCCCGCTCTAGCGTTGTGGCATTGAAGCAAGTCATGTAAGACTGCTCTGCGCGGATTGCCTGCCGAATTCGTTCAACTAGACGGGGACGCTCTAGAATCTTTTCGGTGAGAGAGCGGTAGGAGGAATCGTAGGTGCAGAGCAGGAGGAGCGATCGCGGGCATGGGAGAACGGCACTCCCGGCAAAAGCTGAAGATAATACTCAATCACACTGGGATGAATCGGCTGTGAGGTGACGTAAATCAGCCGAGTGCGCGGATTTTGCAGCCGAATCAGGGAAAACAGCAGGCGCTCTTCATAGTGATGAACTCCCTTAATTTTGTGAAGCTCTCGCTGATCGAGACTAAGCGAGGGAATCACCACAATGTCACAGTCGTTGTGATTAAACTGCTCAACGGACTGCCAGCGATCGCGTAGCTGAAACTGAAGCTGCCGAAACTGCTCCACCTCTTCGCCATACATCATCGTCGAAGGAATGGTTAAACTTTGCATGACTCCCCCGCCTTTTATAAACTGGGACGAGATTTGGGTTATAAGTGATTCTAGCCAGGTATTGTGTTAAATATATCCCTGTCCTGCGATAGAAATATCTAGAGTAATGCTCTACTTCCAAATAGGATCAACGGTTCAGCAGAGATAAAACTGACGCTAAAAAGTTGTTCAAACTCCCTCAAGCTAAGACTTAAAAGTGTCTCTCTCACTGGAGAGAGAAGATCCAAAAGCAACCATTAACTTGTAAAAGGTTAATAGTAACTGTGCCTAAGCCTTGATATCTCTTACTCCGATCATGACGCATTTTCAGAATTTCTAGATTATTCAGAAAAAAGTCTTATTGCATTAACTCTTTTCTGCTTTTGCACTTATTTACTACAGCAGAGTTTATCCTTTTTTTCCTGACAACAGATTTCCTTTGAAATGGACTCCTTGATGCCTCATACAGTTTTAGGCAAAGCTGGTACAGATTAAGAATAGGGTGTGTCAGCGGGAGACTGCTGTATTCCGTACTGCATATTCCGTCTTGCCTGATCAGGGGCATTTTGATCGGAACTGGATAATCCAAATCATCGCTTGGCAAATGGCGGGTGGCAGTTGGGAACGATTTTTGAGTTTAAGCTTACGGTACGGCGATCGCCAAATTGTGTCACTGCCATCGCGAGGCGATTCAAATTCTTCGGCTCTTTATCCTGATATGTAGCAATTTTACGAGAGTTGTGAGAGTGTAATTCTAAATTCTCATCGGTGACTGGGACTGCTTTTGGAATGGATCGCATCAAAGTGTTGTTTCTTGCAGCCGACCCTAGCGATCGGGCGCGATTGCGGCTAGGGCAAGAGTTACGAGATATTCGAGAAAAGCTACAGCTTGCCAGACGGCGAGAAAAATTTTCCTGGAGTCTCGCGGCTCTGTGCGCTCAGAAGATATTACTCAAGCAATTTTTGATGTTGAGCCTCAAATTGTTCACTTTTCTGGACATGGCGAGAACACGGGTGAACTCTGTTTTGAGGATGTTTTAGGAAGCACTCAATCTGTGCGCCCCAATGCACTCGCTAGCCTATTTGAGCTGGTGCCTGAAGTGAACTGTGTAATTCTCAATACTTGCTATTCTGAGGCTCAGGCAAAGGCGATCGCCAAACACATTCCCTGTGTGATTGGCATGAGTCGAGACATTGGAGATAAAGCGGCGATCGCCTTTGCCGTTGGCTTCTACAAAGCTCTTGGAGCCGGACAGTCCTTTGAAAATGCTTACAAGTTTGCCTGTGTTGAGATTCAGTTAAAGGGCTTATTAGAAGAACATTTGACTCCAGTTTTGCATCTCAAAAAAGCCAAAAAGCGCATCAAAATCAAATACGCTCCTCGACGCACCATTATCAACTCATCTTCAAAAAATCTGCCATCGCCAGATGATTTTGACCCGCCGCAGGAAGACTTTATCGCTTCCCTGTCTACTGAGCCTGAAATTTCTGAGGTTAAGAACTGCGAAACCCATCTTAAACCTGAGCAACTTCTAGAACCTGAGCAGCTTCCAGAAATAGACTTCAGCCATTTGCATTCCTTACTCAATCAGAAAAAATGGCAGGATGCAGATCTCGAAACTCATCGCTTGCTGCTCAAAGTCAGCCAAACAGATCATCTGTATCAGCTTAATGTACAGACCCTTGAACAGATTCCTGACGACATTCTGAAGACCCTAGATGACCTGTGGAGCCAGTCCAGCGAGGGCAAATTTGGCTTCAGCGTTCAACACCAAATTTATCGGAAGTGTCTGGAAAAGTCTGGCGCTCTAAACTATAGCCTCTTGGGTGAAAAACTCGGCTGGAAAACTAAGGAAGGCTGGCAGGTTCATCAAATTCCTTCTCGACTGTCGCAAGGACATTTCCCTAAACCGCCCCGATGGTTTAATCGTAAAAATACGATTAAAGGATGCTTTATTCCACCGTTGGCTATTTCTTTACTGCTTTTTGTTCTGTTCTTAATCTTGGAGCAGTCATCCATTGTCTTAGGGCTGGTGCTGTTAGCTGGACCTTTGGTTGCCTTGCTGAGTTTCATCATTCACACGTCGAATTACCTGGAAGGGCTGGAGTGGATGAATTGCTTGGTGGCAAAGCTGGAAGGCGATCGCCAGCCAAACAATTAGTTGGGAGTATGTCACCTTTGCGCCCTCACCCTAAATCCCTCTCCCAA
>JAAUQZ010000069.1 GCA_012033355.1 Leptolyngbyaceae cyanobacterium RM1_406_9
GTGTCTGCCCGTCCCTGAAGCGTGATGTTGATTAGCGGATTGGCAATGAAATTAATGGGTGTGCGCTGCAAGAAACCCAATAGTTTGAAGGCATAAGCATTGTTGTAGGAGCCAAAAGCGGTGGTGTGGCTGGCTGTCACCCGTGAACCCATGCCCGTCCGCAGGGCGCAGGCAGCAACTACCTCCAGAAACCGAGACTGGTCATCGTCAATTTCGTCACAGTGAATGTCGATCAGGCGATCGTACTTTTGCGCCAGTTCAAAAATCCGGTGAATCGATCGCACGCCATCTTCACGGGTCAACTCATAGTGAGGAATGCCGCCGACTACATCAACGCCCAGTCTCAGCGCTTCTTCCATCAGTTCGTCGTTCTTGGCATCGCCGTATATGCCATCCTGAGGAAAAGCGACCACTTGCAGCGTGATCCAGTCTTTGACTTCTTCGCGAACTTCCAGCAAACCTTTGAGAGCAATCAGGTTTTGTTCGCTCACATCCGCATGACTGCGGACAAACAGCACACCCTGCATTGCCTGTTGCTTGAGCGTGGCGATCGCCCGCTGCTTTACGTCTTCTATCGTTAGAGATTGCTTGCGATCGCGCCAGATCTCAATGCCTTCAAACAACGTACCGCTTTGATTCCAGCGTGGTTCACCCGCAGTCAGGGCAGAGTCCAGGTGAATATGCGACTCCACAAACGGCGGACTGACCAGTTGATTTTGAATATCTAGCTCTAGCTGGGCGGATTGATCGAGATGGGGGGCGATCGCCACAATTTTTCCAGCTTGGATAGCAATATCAACCGTTTCAGCGGGTCGATCAAAATGAATCAGCAGACATCGACGCAGCAACAGCTCAAGCACTTGTGAAGACATAGGTTTCTCTACTCTCTGAATCAGCCTGCCTGACCATCAGGCTGACCTCTTCACTTTAATACCACACCCTTAGTCCACAACCTTCAGCAGTCCCCTCCGCAGCGCTTCAAAAACTCGATTAACGTAAATCTGCTCATCGTGGCTAAGCCGCACTTTAGATAGAGCAGTAGACATGAAGCGATGCTGATCAGCACGAGTAATCCTGCGGGAAGAAAAAATTTTCTCAACAACTTGAGCAATATCAGACTGGGGTTGAATTTGAGCAGACATAGGAACCAAAGAAAACCACTAACATTAAATTCATGTAACTAATATGTAACATTGCGTAAGATAACGAGTTGAGTCAATGGGTAGAAATTTGTGGTATTTGCCCTCACATCCAAAACGAAGCAAACCAGGGAAGTGACCAAACTCAGAAAGAAAAGTGATCCTGGTCACTCGCTAATTTTTTGAATACAGTTAAGTAAGCTACTGAATTTGTCTATCAGAAGACAGATGCTCAAAGAGCAGCCATCTGAATCAGAGCGATCTAATAATTCGTTTGGCTTTAACAAAGCTGTCAGGTAATTGGCGATCGGGAATGGAAGCTAGTGCTTACTAGCCACCAGTTACCAGTCACCGGTTATCGATTGCCGCTAAGGATGTGGTGCAGTCTACCTCAGTTGTTCCTACTTAGGATTGGAAACTAAATAAACTGTACATTTTGTGGGACGAACATCTTGCCCATCCTGGTAGGGGTTTCACCCACTCCACAGATTATTTAATCCGCAATCCTTAAAGTGCGTTTGATATTGGTTTCAAGCGATGTACCGGGTTGATTTGCGTCAGATCTTCTTAGCTTTTCCTAAGTGCGTTCCTTGTTTTTCCCAATTAACAAACTGTTGACACTCCGATTTCAAGATCCGATTCAGCAGAACGCTCTCCTGCGTCGGATCGTGGATCGCATTCGCAATTCTCTGGAGCTTAAGGTCGTCCTTCAAACTGCTGTAGATGAGGTTGCAACGCTGCTAAACCTGGAGCGATGCATCTTCTTCTGGTATTTCAAGGACACTCAGCGCGTTCAGGTGGTTTGTGAGCGAGTAGTTGATGGCTATGCTTCTCACCTGGGGCACTATCCGCTGTCTCGCTTTGGCTCTGCTGCGCCGCTGATTGAGTCCGGAGAATTGGTCGTCAGCGCTAGAAGCAACTCTGCGCCGCGTCTGGCTTTAATTACTAATTGGCTCTTGCCTCAACATCAACCTTTTACTCAGTCAAAGCTGCAAATCCTAGGAGCAAACGCTAATTTGCTGGTGCCCGTGCGAGGGCAAGAAAATTCGATTGGATTTATTGCTTGCCTTGCCGATCGCCCACGCCACTGGTCTAGGGCTGAAGTTGAATTCATGCAGTCGATCGCCCAACAGCTTGAAATTGCGATCCGTCAGGCGCAGCTTTACGAAAAAACCCAGAAACAAGCGCGGCGAGAACATCTCGTCAACCAGATCACAACTCAGACGCGCCAAAGTCTTGACCTGGAAACGATTTTGACTGAGGCGATCGCCCAACTGCTCGATGTTCTAGAAATCGATCGCTGCCTGGTTCACCGAGTTGAAGATTTGGGAGAAGACAGCGAACAAACCATTCCCTATCCCTTAGAGTCAGATGCGACAGTCTTCAGACGCAAACACTTGTTTGAAGTTTGCCGCCCGCCTTTACCTCCCTCCATAGACGATTTTGATACAAATGGGCCAATTACTCAGTGGGTGATTCAACATCGCCAGCAGGTTGTCATCTCAGATATCACCCAGGACGCTCGCATTGGGGCTGACAATCAGGAATATCAGCTTGCTCAGATTAAATCATCGCTAGTGGTTCCAGTACAGGCAAATGGCACCCTCCAGGCGATTCTTTACCTCAACCAGTGTTCTCACATTCGCTACTGGACGAGGGATGACCAAAAGCTAGCCCAGGCCGTCGCTGACCAGTTAGCAATTTCAATTCAGCAAGGGCACCTCTACGCCCAAACTCAACAGCAGGCGATCGCCAGCGCCGCCCAAGCCGAATATCTCGCCTCACTGCTACATGACCTACAGCAAACCCAGGCACAGTTGATTCAAAGCGAAAAGATGTCTAGCCTGGGGCAAATGGTGGCAGGCGTTGCCCATGAAATTAACAATCCAGTCAGCTTCATCTACGGCAACATTCCCTACATTGAGCGCTACATCAAAGACCTGCTGCGGCTATTGAATCACTATCAGACCCGCTACCCTGAAGCTGATTCCTCGCTTCAGGACTTAGCGCGGGAAATTGAACTGGACTTTCTGTTGCAGGATCTACCCCGCATTCTTAACTCCATCAGGGCAGGAGCAACTCGCATCCGAGAGGTAGTCTTGTCACTACGCAGCTTTTCTCGCCTGGACGAAGCTCACTGCAAAATAGCAAACCTTCAGGCGGGTTTGGACAGCACCCTGTTTGTGCTGCAAAATCACATCCGGTCTGACATTCAGGTTGTGCGGCAGTACGACAATATTCCTGAGGTTGAGTGCTATCCCAGATTGCTCAATCAGGTATTTATGAATTTGCTAATCAACGCAGTCGAGGCACTGCATCACGATCAGCCAGAGCCTAAAACTATCACAATTAAAACAGAGTCTTTCTTAGATGAGTTGACGAGTGAAGTTTGGGTACGAGTGGCGATCGCCGACAACGGTTGCGGCATTCCTTACGAATTTCAGCCTAGAATCTTTGATCCCTTCTTCACAACCAAACAAATTGGTCACGGTATTGGACTAGGCTTGACCGTTAGCTATCAAACTGTGGTCAACCAGCATCAGGGCCACTTAAGATTCCACTCTCAGCCAGACAACGGCTCTGAATTTATCGTCGAGGTACCAGTCAAGCATTCTGCCTCACTGGTACGCACCCGCAACCTCTATCTCCCAACTCAATCTGACCAGTCGAATCAGTCTGCTCAGTTGAATGCGGAAGGAATGTTAGCTTCTGCTATGCAACCTGACTAAGGTATATGATGCGCCTTCAGGACGTATGCATTTTTCTGTAGAACAACTCAGATCAGCGGCAGCAAATAGTTTGGAGATTAACACCAGCGCCTTTCAACCGTCTGCTGCATTTGAATTGCTAGTGCAACAATTACGCCCCTATATTGAATGTTGAGGCTTTTCTCATTCACTAGAACTCGTAAATCAGATGCATCGGGAGCAACACGAAAGACTTTGGCAGTTTGGGTGTAGCACCTGGAAATAGCTGATTGCTGGCTTTCTCCAGCCCTTGAGATTCAAGCCATGCATCAATACTCACTATTTCCTCAAAGTCTTCAATCTCGTCATATTTGCGTCCCTGATTATCAATAAGTTGAAACTTTGTCCAAAACATATTGCCTGACTCTTGTCCGGTATTTGTGAGGGTCATATAAACAACTACAAGCTTTCCACCTTTCGCATCCACAGGTTTTATAAACTGATTTCCTGAAGGAATTGAATCGACAGTTTCACTACGCTCAATCTGAACAGCACGATCGTCTCTTATATCAGTTGAGGTGCCGACTGGAATTGACTCTTGAGGCTGGGTAGAAGAGGAAATATTAGAATCACCTGCTCCACTATTAGTAGTTCTATTTGCATTCCCTCCAAGAAATAAAGTTGCAACAATTATTAATGCAACAAAACCGCCAACTAACATCAAGCAACCTTAAAAAATTTCATCATTAGGAATTGCTCAGTGGAAACAACTAAATGTTTTGGATTTGGTTGTATCTACGAACAAGTAGACATCCACAAAGTCAATACATCGTTTCTACAGTCTTTCAGGAAATTTGTGAGCAGGACTTTGCCTTCTAACAAGGGTCTTAAGCCCCTTGTTGTGCCGCCTGAGTTATTGGTGAGGGCGTAGTGAAAGGTTGCCTGCTGTGGCTTGAGCTTGCAATCTCTGACATCTGCCCAGTATGAGTGCGATATTAGAGGTAGTATGCGGTCATTTTTGAAATCCCAGTATGCTGGAATGGTTGGCAGTCACAACAGGGGTAGAGCTAGGTAAGCTGGTGCTGGAGCAGGTTCTCGATTTGGGTAAACCTGTCTTGGAGGGGTATGTTCAAGATTTTTTCAAGGATTGCCTGAGTAGCGGAATTGCTCGGCTCAACGCTACGACGTTGAAAACGCCAATGGCAGAGGCAATCGGTTATTTCATCAAGCGTTTTATTAAAGAACTTCAGCTTAACGAGGTTCCTGAAACCAGTATTCAGCATCACTATAAGGCAGCGATCAAGAAGTTTGTGCAGGATAAGACTGTGCGCCCCATCCTGGGCAAAGCCTTTGAAAAGGATTGTAAACAAATTGATTACGGGCAGTTAGAGCAAATTTGGGCACAACAGTATCAAGGCTCTGGATGGCAATTCCCTTCAGAAGAATTTGATTGGCGGGGAGTTTGCAAAGAATATGTGTATGAGGTTAAGGGTATCGTTAAAGCAAATCCAGAGTTGCGATCGCTGCTTGAAACCGATCTACTAGAAGACATTGCTCGCAATACCGCCCAACTCTCACCGGGGTTTGATGTTGAGACTTATCGCAACAGTTTGCAGTCGAGCTATGGCTATCTGAAGCTGTACACCCTTGATGGCACCGATCGCGTCGATGCCATCAAGCTATGGTCGATGTTCATTGAGCAAACGGTGCGAGAAGCCTTGCCTCCAATGCGCTACGACCTGCCTCTGGACTTGAAACGACAACTGCAAACCGAAGGACAACTCGAAGCAGATTTATCACCTGAAGCCTTAGAGCATTATCGCCATGAGTATTTTCAGCAACCCGCACAAAAAGTTTTAGAAGCGGTAGCAGATTCGCAACGGGCAGTGATTTTAGGAGATCCAGGATCGGGTAAGTCGAGTCTGTTGCAATATCTGGCACTGGAGTGGGTCGAGGGCAAAACAGAGAAACTGCCATTATTGATTGAGTTGCGGGAATTTGCTATCAATCCATCTGCTAACTTTCTCGAGTTTCTGCATCGAGGTCGGGGTGTAGATTGGCAATTTGACCAGCAGCAACTTCATCAGCATTTGCTTAAGAATCCAACGCTGGTGATGTTTGATGGCTTGGATGAGGTGTTCGATCGTGCTACTCAATCGACCGTTATTGACGATATCATTCGCTTTTCTCAGCAATATCCCAAAGCCCAGGTGTTGGTCACATCCCGAATTATTGGTTACAACCCCGAACGACTTCAACACAGTGGTTTCCGACACTTCACGATTCAATCCCTGGATATGGACGAGATTTATGAGTTTATCGATCGCTGGTATGACCTATCAATGGGTAGCGATCCCGATAAAGTGCGATTGAAACAGCGATTGAAGGATGCGATCGCCAATTCCAGAGCGATCGCCAACCTGGCAGACAATCCACTGTTGCTGACGATGATGGCAATTCTGAATCGGCGGCAGGAGTTACCCCGTGATCGCGCCGACCTCTACGATCAGGCTTCTCGCGTGTTGCTCTACCACTGGGATGTGGATCACAAGCGATTGCAGATTCCAATGGATGCGATCGGGCGACGGGAAAAGCAGGAAATGCTGCGCCTGATTGCCTATGAGATGCAGGCAGGTGAGGAAGGACTGAAGGGAAATTTGATTAGTAGCGATCGTCTCACCCGCATTTTGACCGACTATTTGCGCGAGCAAGGTTTCAGCGAACCGCGTGAAAAAGCCAATCTCTTAATTCAACAACTGCGCGAACGTAACTTCATCCTCTGCTATCGCGGAGCCGACACCTACGGCTTCATGCACCGCACCTTTTTGGAGTATTTTTGTGCTGTCGAAATTAAAGAACGTTTTGATAAGCGCGGACTTTTAGGAGGACTAACTTTTGAGGAGTTACGTGATGAAATATTTGGAAATCACTGGCAAGATGAGACCTGGCACGAAGTTCTAGCACTAATTTGTGGAAAGGTTAACGCAAAATTTGTCGGGCAATTGATTGAGTTTTTGTTAAATTTGGATGGCAATTTACTAAGGATCTATCTCGCAGTTGATTGTTTAGTAGAAGTCAGCGATCGAAGCTCTATCTTAGATGTGGATAGAAAATTGTTTGAAGAAGTGAAAGAATTAACAACCCGTGGTGGTCGAAAATGGGTAAGAAGTAGAGCTGTTGAGTGCATGATAAAAGGCTGGTTAGGTGATCCTCAAGCTTTGGAGTGGCTATTATCTCGTATTAGCAGAGGTGAACATCCTGTTGTTGTAAGCAGTCTGATACCAGGAATAGCTAGTAAATGGCGAGATAGCTCTGAGATCATTACTCATCTAAAAGAATTTTCGCAATCGCATGAAGATGCATTGATTAGAGACTTATCTATTCGAGAATTAGCAAAAGGATGGCATAATCAAACTGACAAACTGGATGTTTTCAATTTTTTGTGTGAACGCATTGCCTGTGAAACATATGGGGATTCTAAAGGTTCTAACACCTGGTTTTTAGGAGGTAATCCTAAGGAAGCTGCCATACAATCTTTCATTACTTACTACTCTAATCGCCCCGAAACTTTCAATCTAATTTGCGATAGAGTTGTTCATGATCCAGGAGGATACATCCGAAAAATATCCCTAGCAGCCTTACTTGAAACCTATCCCGCCCATCCTAAAGCGCTTGAACTGTTGCACGATCGCGCCATCAACGATCCTGATAAACAACTGCGAGAATGGGCACAGGAGCAATTACAGAAGATAGAAGAGAAGAAATAATAGGAACAGATTTAGAGTCAATTAAACTTAAATACCAGGAGATAAAAATGGAAATTCAAGAGTTGAAAGCATTGATTAAAGAAAGTATGCGAGAGGTTTTGCGGGAAGAGCGATTAATGCTTTGCAAAATTTTGATGCCTTATGTTGATGATGCCGAACAAGTAAAACTAGAAGCCGAGTTTGGTTCACCTACTGATTACATAGAAGAAGAAACGGTTGACATGACTAACTGGGTAAAACATGGCAATCAAATTTCGTAAAACAGCAGTCAAATTCATTGAGAAAGCTGATCTTGATACAATCAGTCGGATTCAAGAGAAGCTAAGCCAGCTAGTGACTACAGTTGAAGAGCAAAGCATTATTCCATTTACAGAGCTTGACATTAAGAAAATGAAAGGAGAGTGGGAAGGTTTCTATCGACTCCGAATTGGTAAAATTCGCTTGATTTTTACGGTTGATGTAATCTCTGGTGATGTTGAGGTTTATGCGATTGGAAGTAGAGGCGATATATACAAATAATGAACAGCTATATTGATGAACGCAGAAACAATTAAAAACGAGTGATGCGAAGTTAACGATAGAGGCAAGTCCTAATGTCTGAAAATACTGTGAAAGTAGACATCTCATTTCAATCATTGTTGCAAGCAATTTCATCGCTAGATATTGCTGAAAAGCATCAGCTTTGGGAACTTTTGGAAGCTGAGTTATTCCCCGATGATGAAGATTCGACCGAGGACATTGCTGAAATTCAAGCTGCCCATGCTGACTACAAAGCAGGAGATTACATGACCTTTGATGAATACAGGGTACAACGGGCAGAGCGATCGGCATAACCTACACCATCATCACGCCCAAAGCTGTGCAAAAACAGCTAGATGCTTTACCTGATGACGTTTACGATCGCATCGCCGTTAAGATCCAGCAACTTGCCGAAAACCCACGCCCCGATGGAGTTGTCAAGATGAAAGGTGCTGACAATGAGTATCGTATTCGTATCGGTGATTATCGCGTTCGCTATGAAATCGACGATAGAGCGTTGATCATTCTCTTACTCCAATGCAAACACCGGAAAGATGTTTACAGAAAGTGATAGTTCTTATCCCATTTGAACACTCTGTCGCCGCCGGCAGCACAACAATCCCCCTTGCAGCGGACGGGCGCAAATCCTCGGTGCTGAGTTCGAGGTTACTTGCCGCCGCTGAAGGGGAACGTTAACGTGGCGTTAATCAGATGTTGCGCCTGTTTCAGTCATTTGAGGCAAAGTAATTACATATTGGTATCCTGATTCCGCAGAACCCTGAAGCCCAATTTGCCCACTGTGTAGTTCAACGAGTTGACGAGTCAGCATCAACCCCAAGCTGTGGCGACTGTTGGTTAAGTGGGAAGTGCTGAATGCGGACTCCAATTCGCCTGTTCTACTTCCATTTGCTTTGTGCTGCATGGAGTCAAGAATTTTCTCAACGCCAATACTAGCTTGAAGGCGATCGCCCCTAACAGGCTCTACCTTCCGGTCGGGAGAGAGTAACTCATTAGAAAACAGTTCCGCCTGAGGCAATCCATCCCCCAACCAGGGATGAGAGGTCCAAACTTTGATGATAAGCTGATTAATCTTTCGAGAAACGTGAATCCGCAAGATGCTTTCAGTACTTGCAGACTGAATGATGCCAAACACCAGGTGATAGAGCATCTGGCGTACTTTATCCTTGTCTAATAACCAAATACGATGACCCGGCTCTACAGTCAGCCGAAGCTGCTGATCGCGACGCTGAGCAACCTGCTTCAAAGTATTAATAACTTGTTGACATAGCATTTCAATATCCACAGGGGCAAGACTCAAATCCTGATTGCTATCGTCTAAAGCACCTAATTCTAGAATCTCGTTGACTAATGACAAAAGATGCTGCCCGCTATGGTGGACGATATCCATATATTCCTTTTGTTTGTCTGTTAGAGGACCATAGATTTCTCGATTAAGAACACTGGCCATTCCCAAAATTGAAGTTAGCGGTGTACAAAGCTCTTGTGTCATCTGAGCAATCAGGCTAACTTTCACTGAATTTGCCAGAGGGTTAATTGAAGGCTTAGGAGCAGCATTTATAACGGGTTGGGCAGGCTGTAGTACGGCAGATTGCTGGGTTTGTAACTGTTTGAGCAAATGATTTCGCTCAAACTCACTCATACTCCAACGAGCGATTAACTCCAGGAATTCAATTTCCTTTGTCGTGAAGTCGCGAGGCGTTAACTCCATCATGGCTAGCGTCCCTAAGCAGTGCCCTGTAGATGTTAGTAACGGCACGCCCAGGTAGGCTCGAATGCCATACTGCTGAACTAGCAGACTATTTGCAAAGGCAGGGTGAGTGAGGGTGTCGTGAATAGCTAAGACCTGGTGGCTGTCTACCACATGAGTACAGAATGCCTCTTCACGAGGAAGCTGACGAGAAGAGGCTAGACTGTTCATCAATCCAATTCTAGAAAGCCCAACGGCTGATTTAAACCACTGGCGATCGCGATCTATGAGTCCTAAAATACAAATTGTTGCGCTCAAAGAATGTGCTGCTGTTTGAGTTGCTTCCTCAAAAATCGGCACACTTTCAACTTCCAGCAAACCCAGTTCCATCAAAATAGCGAGACGCTGTTGCTCTCTCTCGGAACCAGGTGTGCTGTCAAGACGACAAGACAATCTACTCTCAGGGTTTACCATGTCAACCCCTCCCCTCGCAGGCATTATGTGAACCATCTATTTAACAAGTGGCTGTTCAATATAGACATCATTCCCTAACTTATCGAGTGGCGAACGGGTCTAAAAAAGATTTCCCAATGCCTGAATTGACCGATTTGAGGGGGAAGCAGTCTACCTGGCACAGGTTGGTAGTTACACTGATATCCTCAAATTGATCGAGCTTTTGTTAGTTTCTTGATATATAAAAAGTGCTGTATTAACTGTTTTAAATGGACTTAAAGTAGCTGTAGCAAAATAGTTCTAAACGCACTTTCATAAATCATTTAGAATCGCTATACAAGCCTAATTTCATGGCGAGTTGAGAAACTGTAAATAGCTGTTGCTTAACTCTCTCACTGCTACTTCATAGAACTGTTTGCCGTGTTCTGGTGTTGCCAAACTTGGGTTGGAACCCATTCGCCCATCGGGGTAGCGTTGTCGAAAATCGGCAGCACTATAAATGGGATGTCCGGAGGCGACTTCGGGCGACAGTTCAGCCTGCTTGATGGCTTCAGGGTAAATATGCTGAGTCAGGGCAACCTCACTGGGTGTAGCGTGAGAGCCTTCCTGAGAGCCATATAGTTCTCTTGCCAGTTGCTGAACTGAGCTACAGGCAAACCAGTTTGCAAGGCTGCACTGCACCCGATCTGCGTTAGGCACGTTTAAGTCTGACAAAACAGCATAGGTTTCAGCAAAAGCTGCCTTGAGAGTGGCAATGTTGCCGCCGTGTCCATTAATGAAGAAGAATTTGGTAAATCCAGCTTTGGTCAGGCTAACAAGGTAGTCTCGGATAACCAAAATCAGGGTGCTAGGACGCAAGCTAATGCTACCCGGAAAAGCAGTATGATGGAGCGCCATGCCCACGTTGATAGTGGGACCAACTAGCGCTTGGGTGGAATCTCCTACACCCCGGGCGATCGCCTCTGCACAAATTGCGTCAGTGCCAATCAGCCCACTTGGTCCGTGTTGCTCTGTTGAGCCAATGGGTAAGATGATGCCCTGGGATTGAGTTAAATGAGCTTCTACTTCAAGCCAGGTGCTAAGGTGCAGCAGCATACTTCTCTGTTCCGTTCTTTAAGTCAATGTAGGGCAGGGCTACTGGTTCCACCCCAGTTTGCAAGTAGCGCGAGTTTCGCCCGCGCTACTTATAAAACTAAGTACAAAACGGGATAGATCTAGGCTATCTGATTCATGAAAAGGATGATCTGTGATGTGCACGTTTGGGGCGAGCATTTTTATGAATTACTCAGGATTGCCCTACAGTTGTCAGTCTGCAATGCAGAAATTTCAAATAGCATCTCAAAAATTTCATCAAATCTTGACTCAGACAGTTCTATGCTAACGTTGTATCTTCCAAATCAAATTCTGTCGATTGATCCCAAACTTTGCTCAACAGTCGCTAGAATGATGGGTAAAGTTAGATGCTTTGAACTTAAGCAGTAGCGCAAGCTCAATCAGATTCAGCCTAACCGTGTTTAAGAGTCTGACTCTGAAGGTTCGCACCTCTAGCAATTTGACCTTTACCTTCCCTAGAATGCAAACTCGCCCCCTTCACAAGTCATCCAACTCAAGCTTTAATTGCTTTAGCTTCAGTTGCGATCGCCTTGAGTTGAGTTCCCTAAAATTTTACTAGCTCTATGATGATCATCCTAACGGCTGCTTGTGACTTTGGAAGAAGCCCTGAGAGCGTTTCCGACCGCTTGATCCAAGCTCGGCTTCCCGACCTGATCAGCACGCTGTCTGCGAGAAGAACCTCATGTATGAGGGCTACCTCATAAAAATTACTCCATCTGCGACAGGTTGCCAGTAGCTACCTGTCTAGGGAAAAGTTTTGTTTCTGGTCAAATTTCATCAAGCCCCATTCGGCATTGTCAACTAGACCAGGTTTGCTGTGAGACTTAAAAGCTATACCCTTTAGTTTGTGAAGTCGCAGCCAGGTTAAGTATTTGAAAGTTACCTGCTCAGGAGGAGCGATATATGCTACACCGCAAGATCTACCAACTCTGCTGTGATGGTCGCGAGGTCTGGATTTTCTTGCGGGATCAGCAACGCTGGATTGAACGTGCCCGTATCCTTGACATCGAAGGCGATCTGGTTACGCTGCGATACGAAACGGAAGAAGAGGATGAAACCTGCTCTTGGGAAGAAATGGTTCGACTGGAGAGTATTGGAGCAGTCACTCAGAAATTAGCTACTGTGCCTAGAGGCGATGTTGAACCGATGGTTTCTGATGATTGTCCTGAAGCCGAACAGATTCGTAACCGTCATCCAGAATCTAACCCAGAATAGACTGCCTGACTCAGCTTTTGGCATAAGGGAGCTCGTTTTTTCCTCATAGCCTGGATGAGTACAGCAATAGATGAAAATAAAAATAAGAGGGATGGGATAGGGATTGAGCCTTGTCTCCATCCCTTTTGTTTGGGTGTCATCAAGCTGAGCGCACAGCACTAATTACTTTAGGTTTCAAGCTAACTTCCTGCATCGTCAAGCAGTCCTTCTAAAGCTGATGGGCTAAATTCAAACGCGGGGCAGTAGCCTTCCGGTGTGACTTTGAAGCCAAATAAAGGAGAAGCCTGATTCCAGCAGCGCTGTCCCCGGTAGTGGAGACAGTTTTGACAACACTCAATGCTGACGGGTACCTTTGTTTCGCTATCTTGGCTTAGTAGCTCTCGCTGGGGTAGTCCCCGCAAAACTAATTCTTCTCCTTGCCAGCGGGCTTCTACCAAACCTGTATCTGCAAAGTTCTGCCAACGAGGATCTGAAGTCAATGTGTCGGGCAGTGTCACCATTACGGCTGTTTCGAGTTCGGTTAGTTCACCCTCGTAGTGGGTTTCGGGTGCAGCGGGTTGCAGGAACGTTTCACCAATAGGGAGTTCAACTCTTACCCCAGCAGCAGGAGAATGCAGATGATAGCGATTTTGCAGCTCTTCTAGGCTGGTCAGGTCTGCCAGATAAGTGGGAGAACCGTGAACAAAGATAATATGTTGAGGGCGCAGATTATGAATAAGTTGAGTGGTTCCGGGTCCATCGCAGTGGTCGCCCAGTAAATAGGTGTCTATGGTAAGTTGCCCTGCTTGAATTTGTGACTGGAGGGATTTAGAGGTTTGCAGCTTTTGTAAGATAGACGACTCTACCGAACCGATTCTGCCTGGATAGGTAGGCAGTAGCAGTAGCCAGGGTCCAGTGTCGGGGTGGCAGTATTGGCTGAGGTTTGCCGTTTTATGGGCCAGGACGATGCAGGGATAGTTTAGCTGGGGAGCAGCTTTGCTGTTGTCTGGCTCATGGCTTAGTCGTCTGACTCGTGGACGGATGCGTTCGTCCCAAAAGAGGGGTTGATGGCGAGCAAAGTTTTGAACGGCGCTGGGGAAATAGGACAGCAAGTCGAGGTATGCGTCACAGCCTGCTGCAACGGTGCTGTCTACCCAAATGTCGAGGTTGCGTCCGGTGAAGTGGTGGTGACTTCGCAGCAGCATTAGAAGTTCCTGTCCTAGTCCCAAAGTTGGGGTGGGCAGCAGGACAGATTGCTGCTCGGCGATCGCTCGGTTGATTCTCTCAGCAAGCTGATTTTCTTGCTGACGGCGATGGGGATGGCGGGCTGTGCCATAGCTGCCTTCAACAATTAGGGCATCGGGTTTGAGTCCGCGCAATTCCTCCAGGGGCAGCCCTTCAACCAGACGGGAGCTAGAGAGCAAGAAGTCCCCCGTGTAGAACAGGGTGTAAGGCCGCTCAGAAGTAGCGTAGGTGAGCAGCAGGGAGGCGGCTCCAGGCAGATGTCCAGCGGGGTAAAGCTCAGCACTCAGCCCATCTAGAAATTCGACGGGCGATCGCAGGGTAGAGCGTGGCAAAATGCAGGCACTTCTTCACCCAACCAGTTGAGCGGGAGCAATTGAGCCGTGACTTCACTAGCATAAATGGGTAGCTTTGGAAAGGCCCGATGCAATGCTAGAAGTCCCCTGGCATGGTCGGGATGGGCATGAGTACAGAGAACCAGATCTGCCGGAGGTGACTGATTGGAGCTAACCGTGAGCGGAGAGAGATTCTCTAACCCGCAATCCAGTAACACCCGGTAAGGGCCCATCTGCACCAGTAAGCAGACCCCTTCATCAGCATGACCAACTGCATAGGGCAGGCATTCTAGTTCTGTCACGGTAAAGCTCCCCCGCCAGCGTCAGGGCACCAAGTGTGAGGTCGTCCTTGTCGCCCAAGAGCTAATGAGCAGAACCGTTGCCGTGATAGTTGTCGGTGTCGTAGAAGCCGTTGCGCGTACCAAAAAATAGACAAGCCAAAATGAAAATAGGGGTTAGAGCAAATAGAATGAGCTTGACATCCATGTTTTTCTTCTGCGTTTTGCTTAGACAAGGGGCTATTCAAAAACCTCGGCAGTACTCAATCGGTAGGAGCTGAAAGAGCTGCAAAAATTGGCAATAGTCAAATTTAGTTAGGAAGTTTGAGCAGTTAGAGAATTTGAGTTAGACGTTTAAAGTCTTGTTAGACCTTCTCCAATCCTACCAAGTTAAAGCGCGATCGCAAAATTCGTGAAACCAATTCCACCACAGCCCTCCTTAGACAACCTAGCTCAAACTTTCCGTCAGCCGATTTCCCATGACTGGTTGGCGCGTCCCTCAACAGAGGTTGCTCCAGATTTGCTGGGCTGCACTCTCGTTCGTCAGGTTGAATCGGGGCAAACCTATCGGGGCTTGATTGTTGAAACGGAGGCATATGCTCCTGGCGACCCGGCTTGTCATGCCTACCGACGATCAACAAAGCGCAATCAGGTGATGTTTGGCGCTGCTGGCATGACCTACGTTTACCTGATTTATGGAATGTACCACTGCCTGAATGTCGTAACTGATCTGGATGGAGTGCCCAGTGCAGTGTTAATTCGAGCACTGGAGTTGGCGACGATGCCACCCTGGAGCGATCGCCAGAAAGAGCGCAAACTTAGCCGAGTCGCAGCAGGACCCGGTAAGCTGTGCCGCGCATTCAATATTGATCTCAGCTTAAGCGCTCAGCCGCTTTTGCCAGGGCAACCACTATGGCTGGAGCATCGCAGCCCTGAGTTTGAGGAACAGTGGAAGCAAGGGGCGATCGCCTTCGTTCAAACAACCCGCATCGGGTTAACTCAGGGCACAGATATTCCCTGGCGCTGGTATGTTAAAGACTGTTCATCAGTCTCCAAGCTTTAATAGCTATAGTGGGGCAAGCCTGGTTCAGCAGGTTAACTTCAGGGGTCGAAATCTTCTATAACCAATTAACCTGCGATATTTTTGAAGTGCCGCGCTGAGCGCGGCACTTCCAAAAAAATATCAGGTTTTATTTAGTCCATGATCCTTAGATTGCGGATTTATTAATGTGTAACTCTCCTTTGTAGGGACATGGCAATGCCATGTCCCTACAAGGACTCTGGTTTTACAGATTATTTGATCCACGATCCTTAGTGTAGGTATGTAGAGCTTAGCAAAACCCAACATCTTAGGCTTGCCGCACTGCGACAGAGCTTCATCCCGCAGCTCTTATTCCTACTGCCCCATCAAGGGTGGAGCAAGCGCAGAATCTTTGTCGCAACTGCCAGACTTTCCTCATATAGCATATCTCGTCCCCAGCGTTGAAGCTGCTGGCTGAGCAGTGATTCCGCTCTTTGGTCAGACATAGGAGTGACCTGTTCGGTGCGGCAGGCTTGGGCGCTTCCCCCAGCCTCCATTCGCATACAGCCTGTTGTCTCTGAGCAGAGGATAGTGCAGCAATCGGCATCTAAGTTGGTTGAAGTCAAACGCAGACCAACCATATCGCCTGGAATTTCACCCCAGTCAGCCGTTGGAATAGCGGCTAACTCAGCTTCTATCTTGCGATCATTATCGCCTGTGAACTTGACGTGCTTGAGGTCATAGTCGCCTCCCTCTTCAGTGAAGGCAACTGGCTCCCACTGCAATCGACTGGCAAGCCAACCTAAAAACATTAGCGCCTGAGCCGCATTTCCTTTTTCGTAATCGATTGTGACTCGATCAACTTCTGCCAGAGCAACTCGTCGCTCTGGTGGGTCAAACGCAGCGGCAGTAAGTTCCTGCCAGGAAGCTAGTCGATGCCAATTCAGGTCAGCAATATAGGTTTTTGCTTCGATCAACTCCTGCATCTTGAGAAACTCAGACTCTGGGTCGCTGAAATAGCAAGAATCGAGAATCAGACATTGGCAGGAGGTAGATAGTCGCTTAAAGAGTTCCTGCTCAGGGTTTGGGGTTGCTTTCCACCAAACGAACTTAGGAAGTTCGGGGATCATTAAAGAAGCTACCAAATCAGTTACCCGTTCCAGGGCTGCTTTGGTGCCGCGCAGGGTGATGTACTCACAGCAGATCAGGTTGCTGGCACTGCTCTTTTGAATTGGACAATAAGCAGATACCTGGGCGGTGACACCCTCATCTTCTCCTAGCACAGGGCACAAGGTAATGATGCGACAGGGATTTTGAGCGGCGACCGCATCGCTAATGCTAAACCCCCTAGCGTTGAGGTTTGAAATTTGCGTCCGTTCAGCAGGCTGCTTCGCAAATTCCTCCCGTAGCCGCGCCAAAGTTTCCGAATCAACCCGTCCAGTTACCCGTAGACCATAAGTTTTCTGAGCTTCTGTAATTGCAGACTTGGTTTGCGGACCGTGAATGCCATCAATTGGACCGTCATAAAAACCAAGAGCCGCCAATAGCTGCTGAAATTCTTCCGGCTCATAGACGACCATACTGAACGTGGCGGCACGAGTGGCGATCGGTGCAGATCGACCTCCATTTTGGCTATTCCAAATTTTGCCAAGCTCTGCCTCGATTTCATCGAGGGAAATATCCTTCGGTTTTTGTAGGGCAACGATTGGGGTTGTCATTTGTCTCGTTTGGGTGAGTAATGAGTTGTAATAAATTGAATTATTTGATTAGAACCATTGACAGTAGCAAAAGCCAAGATGGAGCCAGCGAGATCAAAATCTTCTAACTGTTTACTCCTAGCCCTTTACCTACAGCCTACGCCAGTTGCGCCCATCTCGGTTTAACAGCATCTCAGCTTCGACGGGTTCCCAGGTGCCAGCCTCATACAGCGGAATTGCCTCCGGGGGAGCAGGCGCATCCCAAACCTCCAGCAACGGCGTAAGAATGCGCCAAGATGCTTCTACTTCATCACCACGAGTAAATAGAGTTTGGTCGCCCAACATACAGTCAATCAACAATCGTCCGTAGGCTTCTGCGCTTGCCTGCCCAAAAGCCGCGTCATAGCGAAAATCCATATCGACAGAGCGGGTTCGGAGCGAGTTACCAGGAGTCTTCACCTCAAAGCGCATTGAGATCCCTTCGTCAGGCTGAATTCGCAGAGCCAGTACGTTGCGATTGACCTGTTTTGAGGCAGACTGGAACATCAGATAGGGCACTTCTTTATACTGAATGGTAATTTCAGTCACCTTCTTCGGCATTCGCTTACCCGTTCGCAGATAAAAAGGTACGCCCTTCCAACGCCAGTTATCAACATAGAGCTTGAGGGCTGCGTAGGTTGGGGTCGTAGATTTAGGATCAGCACCTTCTTCATCTCGATAGCCAGGGACAGCTTTTCCGCCCATCCAGCCTGCGGTGTACTGGCCTCGAATAGCAGAAAGATCTAAATTTTCTAGATCTGCCAGGTGAGTCGCTTGCAGCACTTTCACCTTTTCATTGCGAACGCTGTCAGCATCAAGAGAGTTAGGAGGCTCCATCGCGGTTAGGCAAAAAAGCTGCATCAGGTGGTTTTGCACCATGTCTCGCAGTGCGCCTGCTGATTCGTAGTAGCCTGCTCGTCCCTCTAACCCAACGGTTTCAGCAACGGTGATTTGAATGTGGTCAACAAATTGACGGTTCCACAGTGGCTCAAAAATTGCATTGGCAAACCGAAAAACCATCAGGTTTTGAACGGTCTCCTTACCCAGGTAATGGTCAATTCGGTAAATTTGCTCTTCTGAACAAACCTGACGCACGACTCGGTTGAGTACCTGAGCCGAACCCAAATCTCGTCCAAACGGCTTTTCGATCACCAAACGCTGTTTACGGGGATCGCTCAACATCCCTGCGTTACCTAACTGTTGAGCTGCTTCCGAGAAGAACCGGGGCGCAACCGATAGGTAAAATACTCGATTTCCTCTGGTGCCTCTTTTTTCGTCTAGCTCACTCAAAAAGGCTTTTAGCTTTTGGTAGCCTGCGGGGTTGTCGATATCAGACGCGCAGTAAAATAACCCTTTGGCAAAGTCTTCCCAGACTGCCTCTGCACCGAGACCGCCGCCAAATTGTTCGACCCCTTCCCGCAGGTGTTCCCGGAAGAAGTCATGGCTCCATTCTCGTCTGGCGACTCCGACGATAGTTAGTTCGGGGGGCAGTTTGCGCTCTAGCTTCATCTGGTAGATGGCGGGAACTAGCTTGCGCTGAGTCAAATCGCCAGACGCACCAAAGATCACGAGAATTTGCGGTTCTGGGATTCGGTCTTGCTGTAAGCCAACGCGAAGGGGGTTTTCGAGCAGAGTGACCATAAGAGGGGATTTGGAATTTGGAATTGGAGTTGAGAGTAGGAGGCTTTTGAGTTCTGAGATACGCCTGATGTAAGTTAGCTGTTGAAATAATTCTGTAGCGCAGGCTTCTTCGATCTGCTTGGCAGGTTGGAAACCTACGCCACAAGGGAATGAAACAACTCACATGATCCGTAACTCAGCAGTCTGAGTCGAAGCAATTTACGAGACTGGGCTTATGAGACGGGGGCGAGGTGATCAACCTTCTCCTGAAGAGATTTCATCAAGGACTCAAAAGGCTTGACGAATTTTTCGATGCCTTCAGTCAACAGTTCGTCCATTACTTCGTCAAGATTGATGTTGATGTCTGGATCTTTGAGGCTTTCAATCAAGTTGTAGGCTTCTTGAACATCGGTTTCAATGCGACTGGCAACATCGCAGTGATCGGCACAGGCCTCAATTGTAGCGGGAGGTAGTGTGTTAACGGTGTCAGGCCCTACCAATTCGTCTACGTACATGACATCGCTGTAGTTGGGGTTTTTGGTGCTGGTGCTGGCCCAGAGGAGTCGCTGCACTTTTGCGCCTTTTGCGGCTAGTGCTTGCCAGCGATCGCCCCCAAAAATCTTTTTGTATTCCTGGTAAGCAATTTTGGCATTGGCGATCGCCACCTTACCCAAAACCTGTCTCAGCTTGGTTTCTTTTTCCAGGCGATCGCTTCCTTCCTTCAGCTTTTGCTCAATCCGCTCGTCAATGTTGATGTCGATGCGGCTGAGGAAGAAGCTAGCAACTGAGGCAATCTTGCTAATGTCCTCGCCCTTAGCGGCCCGTTCCTCTAGCCCTTCAATGTAGGCCCATGCCGTGTTGACGTAGCTCTGAACTGAAAACAACAGCGTGATGTTGACGTTGATTCCCTCAGCAATGGTAGCCTTTACCGCAGGTAGACCTGCCTCGGTACCAGGAATCTTGATCATCACATTCTCTTTGCCGATCGCCTCGTAGTAGCGCTTGGCTTCCTGAGTCGTCATCTCAGAATCATGGGCAATTGACGGGGGGACTTCGATGCTGACATAACCATCCAGTCCGTTAGAAGAGTCATAGACCGGACGCAAGACATCACAAGCGTTGCGAATGTCGTCGAAAATCAATGATTCGTAGATTTCTTGTACCGATTTTCCATCTCGGATACCTGCTTCAATGTCACCGTCATAGGTCGCATTACCGACGATCGCCTTTTCAAAAATCGCTGGGTTAGAGGTAATTCCAGAAATTCCTTTTGTTTCAACGAGCTGTTTCAGTTCGCCCGACTGAATCAAGTCACGGCTCAAGTTATCCATCCAGATACTTTGGCCGTACTGCTTGATTTCAAGTAGATGATTGGTTGCTGTCATTGCAAGTTTTCTCCTAGTTAAATTCTCTGTACATCAAACATAAGTCGTTCACCCAGCGACTGCCCTCAACGGTTCCGTTCACGTCACGTTCGCGCAGCAGCCATCTGGTCCTGCTGCTCTCGCTCTCGCTCTTGAATGAACGACTCCACTAACGCGACATCTTCTTTGCTGCCAATAAACAGCGGTGTGCGATCGTGAAGCTGCTTAGGGATCGCATCTAGAATAGGCTGAGTGCCCGTACTAGCTCGTCCGCCTGCCTGTTCCGCCAAAAAAGCCAGCGGCGCAGACTCATACAGCAGTCGCAGCTTACCTTCTGGCTTCTTCACCGTCCCCGGATAGAGAAATACCCCACCCTGAAACAAAATCCGATGGAAATCTCCCACTAGCGCTCCGCCGTAGCGAGACGTATAGCCCTCGTGCCGATGCACGTAGCGAATGTAGTCTCGAATTGACTCATCCCACTGCCAGAAGTTGCCCTCATTCACGCTATAAACTGGACCATGCTCCGGAATACGAATGTCTTCGCTAGAAAGAATAAATTCGCCCAGGCTGGGGTCAAGAGTAAACGCATGAACTCCTTTGCCGATGGAATAGACCAGCATGGTGCTGGGCCCAAACAGCACGTAGCCCGCAGCAATTTGGTTGTGTCCATTTTGCAGCAGATCCTGAGCCGTTCCGTCAAGGTCTTCACCTTCTTGCTTGCGAATCGCAAAGATTGCTCCCACATTAAGGTTGATATCTACGTTGGAAGAGCCATCGATCGGATCATAAAGCAACGTATAGCGACCAACCGGACAGTTTTCAGGAATGTAGTAGGGCTTTTCCATTTCTTCGGAGGCTAAACGGCAAACCAAACCGCTTTGCTCAAAGACCGAAATGAAGACCTGGTTAGCGTAAACGTCCATCTTTTTGACGGACTCTCCCTGCACATTTACCCGCCCTGTGAATCCTAAGGCATCTTCGACCAGACCTGCTCTAGTCAGGCGACGGGCAATCAGCTTAGCGGCAAGCGCAACCCGAGTCATCAATGCACTTAAGTCTTGAGCTTCCGCTGAAAAACTCTGAAGCTGCTGCAAAACATGACGAGATAAAGTGGTGCAATCGCGATCGAGGGCGCGGTCTTGGGCCGGGGTTTGAGCTAACGGTTGTTCGACATTAGCCATTAAAGTTCCTTCCTCCG
>JAAUQZ010000377.1 GCA_012033355.1 Leptolyngbyaceae cyanobacterium RM1_406_9
CGTCCGGTACGTGAGGACGACTATGCTGATCTGATGACCTGGCTTCGTCAGCACCCGATGCTGCACGAAGATCACAGTAGCCAGCGACTATCACAGCTCGTGCTGTGGATGCTGAAGTCGCCCGCTGATCCACTTCGCCAGATTGGTGTTATAGCAGACAAACAGGACACGCAGTCCACTCTCTGCGAGTTGGGCTGCCTTCTCAATCGCCAGCAGCGTTTTACCGGTGCCAGCGCCACCGATGATGGCGGCGCGTTTTTGATAGCGCAGGATGTTGAGGATTTTGAACTGGACTTAAAAAACTTCAGATATTAGGGCGGCTGTGATTGTTATCAGTGATACCTCAGCAATCACAAATCTAGCAGCCATTCAATAGCCATGTGCAAATATGGAAAGCCATAATCTCTGCGCGCATCGGCTAAAATTAAGAAGCTGTATGCAATTGTCGTGTTTACTGCAACCAAATCAATGACTGAACTGCTTCAACAGGCGATCGCTCAGATCCAACAACTCCCGCCCGATCAGACAAGACGCGATCGCGTCTCGGTTTCTGGCTGAATTACAAGACGAACAGCAATGGGAGTCTCAGTTTGCTGCCACAACGGACGACCAATGGGATCAGATGGCTGCAATGGTACGCCAGGAAATATCAAAGGAAGAAACCGTGCCACTTGACGAAGTTTTCCCAACGCGGAAATGAAGTCAAGCACCACCAAATCGTTTCGTAAGTGCTTGAATGATCTCCCTGAATCGGTTCAGGAGCAAGCTGCTAAAGCCTATGCACTCTGGCAAGAAGATCCGTATCACCCCAGCCTTCAGTTCAAACGAGTCAGTTAAAAACAGCCGATTTACTCTGTCCGTGTCAGCATTAGTTATCGAGTTTTAGGTTTGTTGGAGTCCGATCGTATCTATTGGTAATGGATTGGCGCACATGATGAGTATGACGAGTTGCTGAAACGGGTAATGGGTTAGACCTGTGGAAAAGGAGGATAATCAACCGCTATGAGTTCGGCCTAAATATTCAAGCCCTATCCACAGGTTTGACCCATTACCAACGGATTATGGGGGGACAGGACAGAAGTAGAGGCGATAAACTCAACTTCAAGACTGGGAGAGCGGGTGGGTGACGACCATGCAACGGGCGACAGTAGATGTCTACTAACATATCGCCTCGCCCCACCCTGCGCTTCGCTCACCAACGAATCCTCGAGAGGTCGGTACTGCCATACCTGCCATAATCTCTTCGCCTTGAGCAGAAGCATCCCAGTCAGCCCAACTGACCATAATTTGAGGATAGCATCATGAGCCAGAATCAGTACGCTGCCTACATCGGCATTGACTGGGCAGACCGCAAACACGACATCCATCTCTATGACCCAACCACAGGCCAGACAGAAGACTACTGCATTGGTGCTCGGCCTCAGGAGATTAAAGACTGGGTGATGCGCTTGCAGCACCGCTATGGCAATGCCCCACTCGCCGTCTGCACTGAGCAAAAACGTGGCCCGCTAATTTATGCTCTCTGCCAGTATGAGAATCTGGTGCTGTTTCCTATCAATCCGCGCACGGTGGCCAACTACCGCAAAGCTTTCCAACCCTCCCGTGCCAAATCTGACCCAGTAGATGCTCGCATCCTGGTCGAACTCTTGCTCAAACATGGCGACAAATTGCCTATCTGGAAGCCAGAGAGTACCGAGATTCGAGCATTGCGCCAATGGGTCGAATCCCGGCGGATGCTGGTGGGGGAGAAGGTGAGGCTGACCAACCGCATCATTGCCGCCTTGAAGAACTACTATCCGCAGGTGCTCGACTGGTTTGAGGACAAAGACACCCGAGTATTCTGCAACTTTGTGGAGCAATACCCTAACGTCAAAGCAGCGCAAGCCGCCCCAGCAGCAGAACTGAGCCAGTTTTTCCGCACGCATGGGGTGGTTCGATGGTCTGCCATTACTAGAAGGCTTGAGCAGATTGCCAACGCGGGAATTGCGCTGAGCGAAGACCCAGGGATTGTAGAGCCGATGCAGTGGTTAGTGAAGGCATTGATGGGGCAACTCAAACTGTTGTTGGTGCGGCTATTAGAGTTAGAAGCTGAGATTGAAGCGTTGTTTAGCTCACTGCCGGATGCGGCATTATTTTCAGCTTTGCCAGGGGCAGGGCCACATCTAGCACCGAGGTTACTAGCGGCATTTGGCTCAGATCGCTCTCGCTTTACAACAGCTCAACAGATGCAGCGCTATAGCGGGATAGCACCCGTTCGAGAGAGTAGTGGTAAGAAGAACTGGGTGCATTGGCGATGGTCGTGTCCAATTTTCTTGCGCCAGACATTTGTGGAGTGGGCAAACCAATCTCGACATCACTCAGCTTGGGCACAGGTATATTACCGGATGCAACGGGATAAGGGGAACAGTCATCCAGCGGCGATGCGAGCGTTAGCGTTTAAGTGGATACGGATATTGTTTTGCTGTTGGCAGAAGCGAGAGCTATATGATGAAGCGAAGTATGTAGCGGCATTAGAGCGAAAAGGTTCTCCGATTGCGAAGGTCTTAGCAGTGCAGTAGGAAAAGGGTGATATAGAATCCTGAGACAGCTAGGAACACAGAGGAGAATGGAATAAGAATGATGTCCTTGTTACAGAGAGACTATTTCAGAAATAGTCTCTCTGTAACAAGGTAAAGCCGCTTGAGGAATTGGAGAAGATGGAAATTAATGAACTGGAAAATCCTACAGCCTACTTGACTCCGTCCCCCTCAGAGCTTATGTTAGACCGCGCCCCCTATTAGATTGCAGAAACAAACTCATTTACTGTGAGTCCAGCAGTGCGAATGAGGCTACGCAGAGTTCCTTTTGCAACTTCACGATGATCCGGAACAGACAATGTTGCTGTTTCACCTTCTTTAACCAAGATAATGTGACTTGCACTCTGACGTACAAATTCCCAACCTAATGATTCAAAAACACGGACTACTTCACGCCCACTGAGTACTGGAAGAGCAGATCCCATGACTACGCCATAACCTCTACCTGCTGAGTTTCGACAGTGAGCGGTAGACCCCGTTCAGCACGAACTTGGAGGCAAGCAGAAATCGCGTCCTTAATATTTTCGAGAGCTTCTTCTCTTGTCTGACCTTGACTGACACAACCAGGAATACTGGAACACTCTACAATCCATACTCCATCTTCATCACGATCGATTGTTACATTGAACTTCATAAGTTTTTACCAGCAAGGAATTGATGGCTATTACAGTGTACCTTGCGACTGTTCAGATCCTAAAAGACGCTTAGTATTGCCCATCACGGTGCGATGTTAAGCATATGTGTCATGTGATCAGAATCCCAGCAACTTTATCCCCATTCATGGTCATACGTGCCACAAATTCATCTCCACCATCTTCAAAACTCAGCTTCCACAAATAGATCTGGTAATCAACTTGTTTGAGATGACCAAAATAAGTAATTGAATATCCCTTTCCCATACGTGGAGCAAGCTGCTCACTAACACCCTCAAACATTTGCTTTGTAATACCCGCTTTGTAGCCTGAATCACCCACTGTCGTAAAAAGCTCGTAGTTTCCCGATGCAGTGGCATCCAAAATGATCTGTAAACAATCAATGACGCTTTGAGGAGGGGGTATAAGGTTCATAATGATGTTCTTTATCTAGTGCTCTATCAAAGTGTGGAAAAAATATCTCTGTCAATAGCTTACACGGCGGTCTAACTATTATGTAGACGGACAGCGTCCGCATACTCTACCCCCTAGAAGCGATTTAGGCGGACAGCGTCCAACCATCTCCCCGCTAGAGTGACTTAGACGGACAACTATCCGCCTAT
>JAAUQZ010000070.1 GCA_012033355.1 Leptolyngbyaceae cyanobacterium RM1_406_9
TGAAGGCGGTGAAGGTGGTGAAGGCGGTGAAGGCAGTAGCGCTACTGCGCCAACCGGACAAACCCAGGGCGGTGAAGGCGGTGAAGGGGGCGTAACAAGAATATTTTTGCCGCCAGATAGACAATTTCGCGATCGCCAAATCATTGCCGATTTCGTGGATCAGCTAATTATTCCCAACTACCAGCTTTTGACCGAGCGTTCGGGTGAATTAGCAACGGCGATCGAGGTCTTTGTCACGAATCCCAACGATTCAACCTTACAAGCCGCCCGTGAAGCATGGCTAGAAGCTCGTTCCCCCTGGGAACAAAGCGAGGCATTTGCGTTTGGCCCAGCCGCATCTTTGGGATTAGATGCGGAGTTAGACGATTGGCCCATCAACGAGACAGACGTGCAGGCCGTTTTGAATAGCTCTGATGCGCTCACACCAGAGTACGTTGACGGTTTACAAACTAGCCAAAAGGGATTCCACGCCATTGGGTTTCTACTGTTTGGCACTGATAACGACAAATCTCTGGAAACCTTTACCCCACGCGAACTGGAGTATTTAGAAGCGATCGCTCCCGTCTTTGACCAAACTGCCAATGATCTTTTAACCAGTTGGACAGAGGGCTTAGAGGGCTATCCCCCTTACCGCAGTGAGTTTGTCAACGCGGGTGAAGGCAGCACTGCCTACCCCACTGTGCAAGCTGCTGGTGAAGAAATCGTTCAAGGCATCCTGGGCATTTTGGACGAACTGGGTAACGTCAAAATTGGCGAAGCGCTAGAAGCACAAAATCCCTTCCTGTTAGAAAGCCGCTTCTCCCAAAGTTCGCTTCAGGATTTTCAGGATAATCTGATTAGTGCCCAAAACGCTTATCTGGGAGAGTTTCCCGCAGCAGGCACCGATGGTAGCAGCCTTAGCGATTTTATTGTGGCGATCGATCCTAGTCTGGATGCCCAAATTCGTGAGCAGATGCAGACCACGCTCGCGGCACTAGCAGAAATTCCTGCCCCAATTGAGCAAACCCTGTGCGATCGCAGCGCCCAACCGCAAATCGAAGCGGCTCAGGGCAGTGTTATGGAGTTGTTTGAAACATTTGAGCAACGTGTTTTACCTCTGGTGCAGCAGTGACGATAAGAATGAAGGATGAGGGATGAAGGATGAAGGATGAAGGCGCAATGGTAAGACAATTGGCTCGAATAAGACAATTGACTCGAAGAAATCATAGAGGGCGATCGCCAATCGTAGGACGATTCAGCAACTAACTTCATCCCTCATCTCTCATCCGTCGGTTTTCTCCTCTTCTCGCCATCTCATCCTGGGACTGGTAGCGGCGATCGCCGGAATTTTGCTCTCGACTCTGCTCTCTAGCCCCGTGCAGTCCCAAATATCGCTACCGTTAGCAGGAGGAGAAACGACCATTCAAAACCGGACTTCTCGTGCTTATGAACAGCCCGCTCCCAACCTGGATGAGTACTGGTTTGACCGTCATGCGGTAGGCGATCGCGCCTTTGAAGCAGCGTTTGTCACCGCACCCGCCAATGTCAATCCTGGCTTGGGTCCATTGTTTAATGGAACTTCCTGCGCGGGGTGTCATATTAAAAACGGACGAGGAATGCCAGAAAAAGGGCAGCGAGTCGTGCGGGTCAGCCAGTTAGTGAGTGAGACCAGCACGGAGGCAAGCGCTGCAACACACGGCTCCCCTGCGCCTACCTCCCCTGCTTTAGAGACTGAATTACCTGGAGCCAATACCCCGCCCGTTGTGGGAATTGGACTTCAGGTGCAGGAGCAAGGCGTGTATGGATATGCTCCCGAAGCGGTGGTACAGGTGACTTGGCAAGAACGGCAGGGCACCTATGGAGATGGCACATCTTATTCGTTGCGATCGCCCCAACTACAACTGTCTCTCCCGGATGGTACGCCGCTGTCGGAGGGGGTCGTCTTCTCTAATCGGATTCCTCAACCTGTGTTTGGAGTTGGGTTACTAGAAGCCGTTCCAGAGTCCAAAATTTTACAGTTGGCAGACCCCGAAGATAGCGATCGCAATGGCGTTTCCGGTCGCACCAATCGAGTTTGGGATATCGTTCAGCAAACCGAGACACTAGGGCGATTTGGCTGGAAGGCAAACACACCAACCCTGCTGCAACAGTCAGCTTCCGCCTACTTCAACGATATGGGAGTTACTAACCCACTCTTTCCCGACGCAGATGGCAACGAGGATATCAACAGAGAGATTCTTGAAGCGGCGGCGGCCTACGTGCAAACAATCGCCGTTCCCGCCCGTACCCTGCTTGATGATCCACAGGTGCAGCAAGGAGAGCGCTTATTTGCGGAGAACTGTGCCGTCTGTCATGTAGCCGAATTGCACACTGGCGAACATGAGGTTCCAGCCCTGGTGAATCAAACAATTCATGCCTACACCGATCTGTTGCTACACGACATGGGACGTGAGTTAGCCGATGACCGTCCCGATTTTCAAGCTGACGGAAATGAGTGGCGAACGCCTCCTCTGTGGGGCATTGGGCTAGCTCAAACTGTGCTGCCTTACTCAGGTTTTCTGCATGATGGTCGCGCCCGCACCTTGGAGGAAGCTATTCTTTGGCATGGAGGCGAAGCAGAAGCCTCAAAGGAGGCATTTCGCACGATGTCAGCGGAAGATCGGGCTGCTTTAATTCAGTTTTTGCGATCGCTCTAGTACTTGAGATTTAGTACTTGAACTTTAGTATTTGAAATAGATCAAAACTCAACCCACCTTCTCAGCAAATTTGCATGAGTTTTAGAGAGCAAATCAAACTCTCTAGTTTTTCCCTGCTGCTTAAACATCGTCTGCCGCACCGTATCCAAATCAAACAAAATTTCCCGTTCCTGCGGATCTCGGATCAAGCTCTGCACCCAGCTAACCGCCGCTAAGCGAACCCCACTCGTAACCGTCTCAACCCAATGCAGCGTCGAGGAAGGATAAACGATCATCGCTCCTGCTTCTAGCTTGTAAGGCTGCTCCCCTTGAGTGCTATCAATCACCAGTTCTCCACCCTGATACGCCTCTGGTGAGTTGAGAAATAGCGTAAATGAGACATCCGATCGCATCAACTGTTGTTGAGCGTTCATCAACGCATCGTCTGTGTGAGCCCCATAAGCCATGCCCGTCTCATAACGACTAATCAACATAGGATGAATCAGCTTTGGACGCACCGCCGTTTGAAACAGCCGATTACGTTGCAGCGCCGCACCAATTAGCTTGCGAATTTCATCCAGTTCGGGTGCGCCCTTTGGAAGCTGAGTATTTTGCTTAACCAGTTTGGCGTGCCAACCCGCTGTTGTTTTTCCATCAACAAACTCAGCCTTTTCGACTGTTGCCGTAATCCTTTTCAGTTCATCAGGCGTTAATACATCACCAATACAAACAATCATGCAGAATTGAATCAATCAAACAATACTTTCCCCAGCGTATCGTGAGTTTAGCAGAATGAGCGATCGCATCCTTAAAAGTGCGATCGCTCATTCCACTCGTTGAATTGGGGTAATTTTGGGGTCAATAATTTTTTGACTCATGCCAGGAAATTTAACCGCGATGCAGATTTTGTTGCCTGCCCCAAAGATATGAGTGACTTTGCCCTCGCCAAAGGCTTTATGGATGATGCGATCGCCCACCGTCCAATCATCTTCATGGGTATTGGGTAAATCGGCAACCTTCTGCTTAACCTCAGCGATCGGTTGCGTCATGCGAGTCGGAATTGCTTTTGCACTATTTGAGAGCAGCATATCGCGGGGTAATTCTGCCAAAAATAGGGATGGACTGGCAGGTTCACGAGAGCCATACAGCCGTCGTTCACGAGCGTGAGTGAGAAACAGTCGTTCCTTTGCACGAGTAATTCCGACATAACAGAGACGGCGTTCTTCCTCAATCGCGGCAGGGTCTTCCAGGGAACGGAAGTTGGGAAACAAGCCCTGCTCCATCCCAACTAGGAAAACCACTGGAAACTCTAACCCTTTTGAGGAATGCAGCGTCATCAGCGAAACTTTAGCTTGCTGCTCGTCCTGTAAATTGTCCAGTTCTGAGGCAAGTGAGGCATTTGCCAGAAAAGCCAATAAGCTGGCTTCTTCAGTATCTTCCTCAAATTGCAAAACCGCATTATAAAGTTCCTGAACGTTACCCACCCGCTCTTCTGCCTCATCCGTGCCCTGAAGCTTCAAATCTTGCACGTAACCAGAGTCCTCTAAAATGCCCTGAACAATTTGGGAAGCAGGTAGAGAATCGGCTTTCTCCTGCCAGGACTGAATGATTTGGGCAAAGTTAAGCACCGATTTAGAAGACCGTCCTGCCAACGTTTTAACAGAAGTGTCATCGCTGAGAATTTCCCACAGCGGCACGTTCAACTCTCTAGAAGCAGTTTCAAGTCGGTCAATGGTCGATTTACCAATGCCGCGACGGGGGGTGTTGATGATGCGTTTGAGGCTCACGGTGTCGGATGGATTGGCGATCGCCCTCAAATAGGCCAGCACATCCTTAATTTCCTTGCGGTCATAGAACCGCAGCCCACCTACCACGGTATAAGGAATACCACGCTTCACCAGCGCATCTTCAAACGAGCGAGATTGAGCATTGGTGCGATAAAGAATGGCAAAACTGCCCCAGTTCAACTCTGGATTGTGCGCCTCCATCTGCTGCATTTGACCGATTACAAACTCTGCTTCAGCGACTTCATCATCTGCCCGAAAACAGAAGATCGATTCGCCCGCTCCCCGGGTCGGGCGCAACACCTTATCAATCCGCTCGGTATTGTTTTCGATCAGGTGATTGGCAACTTGCAGAATGTTTTCAGTCGAGCGATAGTTTTCTTCTAGCTTCACCATTGTGCGGGTGTCGTCATCGGGCAAACCATCGCCAAAATCTTGCTGAAAGTCCAGCAGAATGGTAAAGTCCGCCATGCGGAAAGAATAAATTGATTGATCTGCGTCGCCAACCACAAAAATGGAGCGATAGTTCCAATCATTGAATTGGCGCGAGTCCTGTCCGTTTGTCACCAGTAAACTGATCAGGTTGTATTGAGTGCGGTTGGTGTCCTGATATTCGTCTACGAGAATGTGACGAAACCGCTTGTGCCAGTATGCCAAAACTTGTTCATTCTGCTGAAAAAGCTGCACCGGAATTAAAATGAGATCATCAAAGTCAAGGGCATTATTCTCGACTAGCGCACTCTGATACATGGAGTAGACGTTGGCGATCGTGCGTCCGCGAAAGTTGGACTGCTCTCGCTCCATATCAGCAGGCGACCACCCTTGATTCTTGGCATTGCTGATGGCATAGCGAACGGAGCGCGGATCAAACTTTTTATCATCCAGATTAAGCTGATTCACAACGATATCTTTGATCAGGCTTTGAGCATCCGATTCGTCAAAGATTGAAAAATTCTTCTTCCAGCTTCGCCCCTGCGGGTCCTGGTATTTATCAATGTCAAACCGCAAAATCCGAGAGCAAAGGGCGTGAAATGTGCCGATCCACAGTTCTTTGGTGATGGTTTTGTAGACGTGCGATCGCAGCTTCACCTGATCTCGTTCCGGTAAAGCTTCCAAAGACTTACCGTGCTTTGCCTGGGCTTCCCGGTCGGCAAACAGCTTCTCAATCCGCTCCTTCATCTCCCGCGCTGCCTTATTGGTAAAGGTAACAGCCAGAATATTTTCTGGGTCAACCCGATGCGTCTGCACCAAATTAGCAATGCGGTAAGTCAGCGCTCGCGTTTTGCCGGAGCCTGCCCCGGCCACAACTAACAGCGGCCCACAAAAATGTTCAACGGCTTGACGCTGAGACGGGTTGAGATGACTGAGATAATCGATAGTTTGAGTCATGGATGGCTAGAGCGACAGTCAAGCGACTTGAGGAAGAGTTGCTTCTAGTCAAGAGTATCGTATTTGCAAACTTCGTGGCGGAGTGGGGCGTGGGAATTACTGCGAAGGGATGGGTACTCTAACCACAGCCTCAGCTTAAAGGTGCATTAGAGACGGTGCAAAGTTCTACAGCATAAATGTATAGCCGCAGCAGCAACCTTACGGAACATATCCTGGTGAAAATCCTGAGAACTTCTTCAGTACATCAGAGTTCTTCCACCTAATTAAGTGATCTCTCTGATGGAGAAGAACTCGCTTCTAGAGCATTCTCACATTGCGAGAACTTTCACTGATTTTGAGAGCAGAAAACTCAAAATCAACGCTTCGTTTTGTTTTTCCAGTCCAATCCTAAATCCCAATCGAGGGTGATTAAACATGGCAACTATCAATGGCAATTCCAGAAACAATAGACTCCGGGGCACCAACAGTACCGACTCTATATTTGGGCTTGCCGGGAACGATGTACTGTTTGGCTTAGGGGGCAACGACCTGCTAGACGGCGGTGACGGCAATGACATCCTCGATGGAGGTACAGGTGCAGACAACCTCAGAGGTGGCGCGGGTAATGATACCTACATAGTAGACAATGCCAGTGACAGAGTAGTTGAGGGGAATAATCAAGGCGTAGACACCGTTCGAGCCTCTGTCAACTGGACACTTGGTAGTAACCTGGAAAATCTCGTTCTAACGGGCAGGGCAACAAGAGGTAAAGGAAACGTACTCAACAATAGAATCACTGGCAATGCCCTCAACAATATCCTGGACGGCGGATCAGGCAATGATGTTCTTGTCGGTGGAGCGGGTAACGACAACATAATTGGCGGAGCGGGTAACGATACTCTTCAAGGAGATGCAGGAAACGATACCCTCAACGGTGGAACTGGCGTTGACGTGATGCGAGGAGGCGCAGGCAACGACCTCTACTTTGTTGACAATGCTAGAGACTTGGTGCTTGAAAGGGCAAACGAAGGCATAGACACGGTTAACACGACCGTTTCCTTCACGCTAGGGGGCAATGTTGAGAACCTGACCCTTGCAGGCAGCGCCAACATCAACGGAGCGGGAAATGTTCTCAACAACACCATCACTGGCAACGGTGGCAGCAACTTTTTGACAGGGGGGTTGGGCGATGACTCCCTTAGAGGTGCAGCAGGAAATGACATCTTGCAAGGCGGCGATGGGAATGACTTCCTCGATGGCGGTGCTGGCGATGACAGTATGGCAGGTGGTGCGGGTAATGATACTTACGTCGTGGACAGCACCAATGATACCGTTACTGAAACTCCGGGTGGCGGTATCGATAGAGTGATCTCCAGTATTGATTTTGTTTTAGGTGAAGAAGTTGAGAACCTGACTTTAACGGGTACTGACAACCTCAATGGTTTTGGTAATGCTCTAGACAACACCATTATTGGCAACAGTGGCAATAACACCTTAGAAGGGGGAGCAGGCAATGATTATCTGAACGGGGGTAAAGGATCTGATACGCTGTCGGGAGGCGATGGAGACGACACTTACGTTATCGATAACGAAGGAGACATCGTTGCCGAAAATGCTGACGGTGGTAATGATACTGTAATCTCTATACTTCGCACCTACACTCTAGTTAACAACGTTGAGAACCTCATTCTGGGAGGCACAGACGGAATTGATGGAGTCGGTAATGACCTGAATAACACTATTACAGGGAACAGTAGCAATAACAGTTTAGAGGGAGGTGCAGGTGATGACACCCTCATTGGCGGTGAGGGTGACGATACTTTAGATGGCGGTGAGGGCACCGATACTCTTATCGGTGGCGCAGGAAACGATCTCTACATCGTCAACGATACGAATGACACAATTGTTGAAGAAATGGGAGGTGGCATTGACACAGTTGTCTCTAATGACACGTTTACCCTGAGCAATAACCTGGAAAATCTGGTTCTCAATGGGCTAGCCGATATTGATGGAACAGGTAACGCCACTGCCAACAGCATCATCGGCAACAGTGGCAACAACGTCTTAACTGGTGGGACTGGCAATGACACTTTAGAGGGTAGAGCTGGTAATGACACCCTGGACGGCGGAGTTGGCAATGACTTGATGCGAGGGGGTGCGGGTGACGATATTTATATCGTTGATAGCATCAGCGACACGGTAATTGAAAATGCTGAGGAAGGAACGGATTTGGTCAATTCCAGTGTGTCTTTTACGCTGGGTGCCAATGTCGAAAATCTAACGCTGACTGGGAATGCCAACATTAATGGAACAGGCAATGCCCTGGCAAACTCGATTACGGGCAACAGCGGTAACAATACCTTGAATGGTGGCGCAGGCAATGATGTGCTTGATGGTGGCGCAGGCAGTGACACAATGCTGGGCAGTGCAGGTGATGATATCTATTTCTTTGATGGAGTGGGCGATCGCGCCATGAAAACGTCAACGAAGGAATCGATACCGTTTTCGCCACAAACGCCGCTAATGGCACTACCTTTACCCTCAGCAGCAACATTGAGAACCTCACCCTGGGAGGGACAGCCAACCTGAACGGCACAGGCAATGACCTGAACAACACCATTACAGGAAATAATGGCAATAATACGATTAGCGGTTTAGCAGGTAATGATGTCCTCAGCGGCGGAGCAGGGGAAGATACGTTGCTAGGCGGTCTAGGAAATGACCTGCTGGATGGCGGCACAGGTAGCGACACCATGAGCGGTGGAGCAGGCAATGACACCTATATCGTGGATGTGTCTACCGACGTTATCACTGAACTGGCTGGAGAAGGCATCGATACTGTCCTGGCAGAAACTACTTTTGCACTTGGCGCTAATGTTGAAAACCTCACCCTACAGGGAACAGGAAATTTCAACGGTACAGGCAATGAGTTAAATAACACCATCATTGGCAACAGTGGTAACAACATTTTAGATGGCGGACTCGGAGCGGATGTATTAAGGGGTGGCACAGGTAACGACACCTACATGGTGGATAACGTCGGCGATGTCGTGGTTGAGAGCGCCAATGAAGGAACGGATACGGTTAATGCCAGTGTTAGTTTCACCCTGGGTACTGGGTTGGAAAACCTGACGCTAACAGGCACAGGCAACATTAATGGAACAAGCAATGAGAGTGTAAACACGATTATTGGCAACAGTGGCAACAACACCCTCAGCGGTGGTGGTCAGGATGATGTCCTGGTTGGCGGCGCGGGTAATGATATCCTGGACGGCGGCACAGGCAACGATAATATGACTGGCGGCGTGGGCGATGACCTCTACTTTGTGGATGCGGTCGGCGATGTTGTCATAGAAGCAGCCAACGAAGGCATTGATACCGTTAACGCTAGTATTGGCTTCCTGTTAGCCGAAAATTTTGAGAATCTAACTCTGACGGGAAACGGCAACATTAACGGTACGGGTAATGATGTCGCAAACACCATCACGGGCAACAGTGGCAGCAATACCTTGATAGGCGGTGGCGGGAACGACACCCTCTTCGGCGGCGGTGGTAATGACATCTTGGATGGGGGTGTGGGCAATGATCTGATGAGTGGTGGTGCGGGTGATGATATCTATATTGTGGATAGCATCAACGACGTTGTTACAGAAAACGCTAACGAGGGTATTGATACCGTTCAATCCAGAGTCAACTACACGTTGGGCGCTAACCTTGAGAATCTGGTTTTGACTGGAACAGGCAACCTCAACGGGACAGGCAATGCAGGTGCGAATACGATTACTGGCACTGACGGTGATAACATCCTGGATGGTGGGGCTGGAGCTGATCTGCTGATTGGTGGTGCAGGCAATGATACTTACCTTGTAGATAATGGAGGCGATCGCATCCAGGAAGTTTCTGGGGTTGGCATCGACACCGTTGAGTCCAGCGTTTCATTTAACCTGGCAACTAATGGCGAATTTGTTGAAAACCTCTTCCTCACAGGCTCAGACAACATCGACGGCACCGGCAACGCCCTAAACAACACCATCACAGGTAACGGTGGCAATAACAGACTGGATGGAGGAGCCGGAGCAGATGACCTCAGCGGGGGTGCAGGAAATGATACTTATGTGGTTGATAACCTGGGCGATCGCGTCACTGAACTCCTGGATGCTGGCATTGATCTGGTTGAATCTAGCGTCAGCTTCACGCTAGGTGCCAACCTTGAGAACCTTACCCTAACCGGAACAAATAACATCAACGGCACAGGTAATGCACTCAACAACACCATCATCGGCAACAGTGGCAACAACCGGATTGATGGGGGGGCAGGCGCAGATCAAATGGCTGGAGGCTTAGGGAATGACACCTACGTTGTGGACAACCTGGGCGATACCGTGATTGAAGCTGCCAATGCAGGCATTGATACGGTTGAATCCAGTGTCACCTTTGTTTTAGGAACTGAGCTGGAAAACCTGACGCTCACGGGTTCACTCGACATCAACGGTACGGGCAACGCAGGCAACAACACTATTCGAGGCAACAGCGGCAACAACCGTATCGATGGGGGTGCAGGCGCAGACATCATGAGTGGTGGTGCGGGCAATGACCTCTTCATTGTGGATAATGTCGGCGATACCGTCACCGAGTTGCTTAATGAAGGAATTGATTTGGTTGAATCCAGTATCAGCTTCACGCTGAGTGATAACGTTGAGAACCTGACCCTGACCGGAACTGGCAGCAACAACGGGACAGGTAATGCAGGCAACAACACGATCATTGGCAATGTCGGAAACAACAGACTGGATGGAGGTGCAGGTGCAGATGAGTTGGTCGGTGGTGATGGCAATGATACCTATGTAGTCGATAATGTGGGCGATCGCGTCATCGAGATCGGCACAGGTCTAGATACCGTCGAATCTAGTGTCACCTTTACGCTAGGGGATAACCTGGAAAACCTCACCCTGACTGGGACAGGCAACATTGACGGTACGGGCAACGAACTCAACAACACGATTAAAGGCAACGCCGGAAACAACATCCTCAGAGGTGAAGCGGGCAATGATGTCTTAGAGGGCGGCATCGGCAACGATGTTTTGGATGGCGGTACGGGTACCGACATTCTCAGCGGTGGCGACGGCAACGACCTTTACATCATTGACAACGAAGGCGATGCCATCAATGAAGTCGGGACAGGCATTGATACCGTTCGTTCTAGCATCACCTTTACCCTCGCCGCCAACCTGGAAAACCTGGAGCTAGTCGGCACAGGCAGCATTGATGGCATCGGCAACACAGGCGACAACACTATCATCGGCAACGCAGGCAACAACATCCTTTCTGGCTTGGCAGGCAACGACACGCTGGAGGGCGGAGCCGGAAACGATATTCTCAACGGGGGTGCAGGCGTTGATGTCATGCGTGGGGGGCTGGGTGATGACGTTTACGGCGTTGACCATATCAACGATGTCGTGATTGAAGACGTAGACGCAGGCATTGACCGAGTTGAATCTAGCGTCAACTTCACACTGGGGGCAAACCTTGAGAACCTGACCCTGATTGGAACTGCTACCAACGGTACGGGCAATGCGCTCAACAACATAATCATCGGCAACAGCAGCAACAACCGCATTGATGGCGGTGCAGGTGCAGACATCATGAGTGGTGGCGCTGGCAATGACACCTATGTGGTAGACAATCTTGGCGATGCCGTCATCGAAACAGAAGCCGCTGGAATTGACACCGTTGAGTCTAGCGTTAACTTCACTCTGGGTGAAAACGTTGAAAATCTAACCCTCACTGGAACCGGAAACATCAACGGTACAGGTAACGGACTGTCAAACACCATCATTGGCAATAGCGGCAACAACCGGATTGACGGCGGTGCGGGTGCAGACAACCTGAACGGCGGGTTGGGCGATGACACCTATGTAGTAGATAACGCAGGTGACACCATCACCGAACTGGCAAGTGCCGGAACTGACACGGTTGAAGCTAGTATCACTTACACGCTAGGAGCAAATCTAGAAAACCTGACTTTAGTGGCAGGTGCAGGCGACATCAGCGGGACAGGCAATGCTGAAAACAACACTATTCGAGGCAATGAGGGCAACAACCGCTTGGACGGCGGTGCAGGAATTGATGAATTGATTGGTGGGGACGGTGATGATACTTATGTGGTGGATAATGTGGGCGATCGCGTCCTTGAAACTGGCACTGGCATTGATACGGTTGAATCCAGCGTCACCTACGTCTTGGGCAACAATCTAGAAAATCTTACCCTAACCGGAACCACAAATATCGACGGTACGGGTAACGCCCTCAACAACACGATCATTGGCAACAACGGCAACAACCGAATCAATGGGGGTGTGGGTGCTGATGTGATGAGAGGGGGCAACGGTAACGATACCTACCTGTTGGACAATGCTGGTGATGTTGTCGTTGAAGAACTGAATGCAGGGATCGACACGGTTGAATCCAGCGTTAGTTTCACCTTAGGCAACAATGTTGAGAACCTGATCCTCCTGACAGGTGCCGGAAACATTAACGGTACAGGTAACGGTTTGGCTAACACTATTACTGGAAACGAAGGAGACAACCGACTAGACGGCGGTGTTGGCGCTGATGAACTGATTGGTGGAGCAGGCAACGATATCTATGTAGTGGATAATGTGGGCGATCGCATCACTGACACCGCAGGACTTGATACCGTTGAAGCCAGCATCACCTACACGCTTGCTGCCAACTTGGAGAACTTAACCCTAACAGGCTCAGCCAACATTGACGGATTTGGCAATGCTGAAGCAAACACGATCATTGGCAACAGTGGCAACAACCAGCTAGAAGGCAGAGTCGGTAATGATGTTTTAGATGGAGGCGAAGGGGTTGATACATTAGTAGGGGGAGTCGGTGATGACATTTACTTTGTAGACAACAGTGGTGATATCGTCATCGAAAATGCTGGAGAAGGCGTTGACACTATTTTCTCCAGAGCCTCTTACACCCTGAGTGCAGGCACGTCGGTTGAGAATCTAGTCCTCACAGGCACAGAAAATATTGACGGCAGAGGCAACGAATTTGTCAACACGATTACAGGCAACGCAGGCAACAACATCTTGGATGGGGGCGCGGGCGCTGACTTGTTGATTGGTGGAGCCGGGAACGACACCTACTTTGTAGATAACGCAGGCGACGTTATTTCTGAAACAATTGGTGGCGCTCAGGGCGGAATAGATACGATTGTCTCTAGCATTTCCTTTGACCTCAGCAGCGCCAGTGGTGCCAATGTTGAAAATCTCACTTTGGCAGCGGGTGCCGGAAACATCAACGGCACAGGCAACGCCGAAAACAACACGATCACAGGCAATGAAGGCAACAACATCCTGAATGGCGGTGCAGGTGTAGATCATTTGCGCGGGGGGGCAGGAGATGACACCTACATCATTGATGACTTGAGCGACACCGTTTTTGAAGAAGCTAATCAAGGAGTCGATACGGTTCGTTCTAGTGTTTCCATTACCCTGAGTGACAATGTTGAAAACCTGATCTTGACTGCTGGAGCAGGCAACATTACTGGCAATGGCAACGCCCTCAACAACACCATCATCGGCAACGAAGGCAACAACGTCTTGGGTGGTGGAGCAGGTGACGACTTCATCGACGGTGGAGCCGGAGCAGACGCAATGAGTGGTGGAGAAGGCAACGACACCTACATTGTGGATAATTTGGGAGATACCGTTACTGAAACCGGAGATGGGCTGGATCTAGTCCGCTCTAGCGTCAACTTCACGTTGGGTGCCAACATTGAAAACCTGATCTTGACTACGGGTGCTATCAACGGAACGGGTAATGAGCTTGCCAATACTATTACAGGAAATGAAAGCAACAACAGACTAGATGGCGGCACAGGTGCTGATCGGCTGATTGGCGGACTCGGAAACGACCTCTACATCGTGGATAACGGCGGTGATGTCATCGTTGAACTGGAAGCTCAGGGAATTGACCAGGTTAGCTCTAGCGTGACCTATACGCTGGGCAACTTTATTGAGAACCTGACCTTAACCGGATTGGCATCCATCAACGGTACGGGTAACGCCCTGGCTAACACCATTGTCGGCAACAGTGGCGATAACATTTTGGACGGTCGAGCTGGGGCTGATGAGATGAGTGGTGGCTTAGGCAATGATACTTACTTCATTGACGATGCAGCGATCGCGTCATTGAGCTTCCCGGCAGCGGCATCGACACCGTTATAGCTGGATTCACCTTCACCCTGGGCGATAATGTGGAAAACCTGACCCTAACTGGCGAAGACAACATCGACGGGACAGGCAACGCTCTCAGCAATACCATTATTGGCAATGCTGGCAACAACAGGCTAGACGGTGGCGCGGGTAACGATGTTCTCGTTGGTGGGGCGGGTAACGACACCTACATTGTGGATAGTCTGCTAGATCAAGTTGATGAGACAACGGGTTCCGGGACTGATTTAGTCATCTCTACCGTCAGCTTTACGCTGGGGGCAGGAGTAGAAAATCTTACTCTGGCGGCGGGAGCAGGCAACATCAACGGCACAGGCAACGCGCTTGCCAACCGCATTATCGGCAATGAAGGCGACAACATTTTGACGGGCGGCGATGGCGCTGACATTCTAGAAGGCGGCAGTGGCAACGATACTTACATCGTGGATAATCTTGACACCATCATTGAAGCAGCAGATGGAGGATTGGATACCGTTCAGTCTGCCTTTGACTTTACCTTGAGTGACAACCTGGAAAACCTATTTTTGACAGGTGAGGCAATCATCGGCACGGGCAACAACTCCAGCAACACAATTACGGGCAATGGAGGCAACAACACTCTCTCTGGCTTGGGTGGCAATGATGACATCTCTGGCAGTGAAGGAAATGACATTCTCTTTGGGGGAGCCGGAAATGACATTTTGAATGGTGATAACGGAGATGACATTCTCAACGGAGGAGCCGGAAATGATATCCTCAGAGGGGGAACTGGAATTGACCGCTTTGTCTATGACACAGGTAGAGATTTTGTCACTGCCGATGTGGGAGTTGATCAAATTCAAGGGTTCCAGTCCAATACTGACAGGATTGTTCTGGATAAAACCACTTTTGTCTTGCAAAGCGGTGAGGGTGTAGGCTTTAGCCAGCAGAATGATTTCGCCATTGTAGAGACTGATGCGGGTGGAGGCAGCGCCAACATCGTTTATAGCCTTGGCACTGGAAACTTGTTCTACGCAGGTGTCCAATTTGCCCAGTTAACTACAAACACTGGCTCAATTCCATCCATTACGGCAAACGACTTTGAGATTCGAGCGTAACGGAATAGTGCTGCTTTAAGCTGTTAAACAGAAGAAGGGGGAGGGGCGATCGCCCCTCCCTTTTCTCTATCGCAATCCTATTTGAGTTATGGAAAAGACGATTTGTGAAAGTGCCCGCCCGGAGGGCGGGCACTTTCACAAATTATTTAGGAACGCTATAACGACTCATCTAGTTAGTGACTTCCAAATTTTCTAGAATCACATTTGCTCTTGGCCCAAAGCCATCTCCATATTCAATTGGAGCGTGAGTTACTACATAGAAGGCTTCACCGTTTTGCTCACCTATGTAAACAACGCCCGTATAGGTTTCGGCTTCGGTATCTTGCTCATAAACGACTTCTTCTACCGCCCAAGCGTAAGGAGTAGAACTGTTGCGGCTGATTTCCTCCCAGTTATTGGCTGCAAATAAGCCCTTGTTTCCCAGAACTAGCTCTTGCACTGCCGCTGCATTGGAAATATCCTCTGGGAAGACAACCTGGACATAAGCATCGCGGTTTGGGGCACCAGTCGGGCTAAAGTAGAAGCGATCGCCCTCTCCTTCTCCTAAACTGGCTAGTTCTGGCGTGAAATCTTCGGCTGGGAAATAGGTAATAAAGGGCGAAGATTCTGAAACAAAACGCTGTAGCTCTATTTCACTGGTTTCCCCTTCGATACTGATTTGAGCTGTCTTCGTTTCAGGGACAGATTGTTGAGTGCTGTAGTTCTGCGCCTCAGTAGATGAACCACTTGTGTCTGAAGCTGCATTCTCAGGCTTGGTATTTTGAGAGCTTGCCGATGGTGTTTCTGTTTGGGGAGGCGCACACGCGGTAACAGCAGCCAGGAGAATTCCAGCTAACCCGTATCCAAAATTCTGTAGTTTCATAGCTTTGTCCTGCTCTCTAGTGGCTGCCGACCTTCCCTCTAGAATGACATAAGGCAGGATTAGCTAAAATCCTGCCTCAGTTCAATCTTTTTGCCCAGTTTGCTAAACCACCACAAAATTGACTAGTTTTCCAGGCACAACAATCACCTTTTTCACTTCCTTGTCAGCAATGTAGCGCTGGGCAATCTCTGACTCACGGGCATATTGCTCTAGGGCGAGTTTGTCTGCCTGGGCAGGCACCTGAATCGTGCCCCGCGTTTTGCCGTTGATTTGAATGACCAGCGGGATTTCATCTACAACCAGTGCTGCTGAGTCAGGCTTGAGCCAACTTTGCTGATGCACTGAGTCAGAATAACCTAATAGGTGCCATGCTTCGTCTGCAATGTGAGGCGCGAAGGGAGCCAAGAGCAAAATCAAAGCGTTGATTCCTTCTGTGTAAACGGGTGAATCTTTGCAGGTTGAATCTACCAAAGCATTGCTCAGCTTCATCAATTCGGAAACGGCAGTGTTGAACTGATAGTCGCCCTCCAGGTCTTCGCTCACCTCTTTGATCGCGTAGTGAATGGCAAAACGCAGGTCCTTTTCTGGCTTGGTCAACGTGGATAGAGTTGTAGCAGGCAATCGCCCCCCCTGCCCGGCGAACTCTGCCACCAAGCGCCAAACTCGGTTCAAGAAGCGAAACTGGCCTTCAACGTCAGCATCATCCCATTCCAGATCCTTTTCGGGGGGAGCCTTGAACAAAATGAACATTCGAGCGGTATCTGCCCCGTATTTTGCCAAAACCTGCTCCGGGTCGATGCCGTTGTATTTTGACTTTGACATCTTCTCGTAGGAGACTTCCAGCGGCTCACCTGTCTGCGGATCTTTCGGATCGGTGGGGTTCACCTGACTAGGGGGAATGTATTTACCCGTTGTCGGATTTTTGTAAGCTGCCGCCTGCACCATACCCTGAGTCAGCAAGCGCTGGAAGGGTTCGTCAAAGTTGAGTAAGTGGCGATCGCGCAACACCTTTGTAAAGAAGCGCGAATAGAGCAAATGCAAAATCGCGTGTTCAATCCCACCTACGTACTGGTCAACGGGCATCCAGTCATTTACCTTTGCCGGATCGAATGCTTGCTGCTCATTTTTCGCATCCGGGTAGCGCAAGAAGTACCACGAGGAATCGATAAACGTGTCCATCGTGTCTGTCTCTCGCTTGGCTGGAGTGCCACAACTGGGACAAGGTACGTTAATCCAGGATTCTAGCTGCGCCAAAGGAGAAGGTCCGCGTCCTGAGAATTCTACGTCTTCCGGCAACAGGACAGGCAAATCGGCTGTGGGAACGGGAACGGCTCCACATTCAGGACAGTGAATAATTGGAATGGGTGCGCCCCAATAGCGCTGACGGGAGATTAGCCAATCGCGCAAACGATAGGTCGCCGTGCCTTTGCCTTTACCGTTCTTCTCCAGCCATTGAATAGCCGCTTCAACACTTTGACCTGGGCCTTTTCCAGCCGCAACGCCGTCCAAGTCCTCTGAGTGAACGATGACCCCTTCTCCAACAAAGGCTTCGGTCATGGTGTCTGCTTCAAGCGTTTGATCCTGGGGTTGAACGACGACTTTGATCGGCAGATTAAACTTTCTGGCAAACTCAAAGTCACGAGAGTCGTGGGCAGGAACCGCCATAATCGCGCCCGTGCCGTAACCCATCAGCACGTAGTCTGCAATCCAGATGGGTAGTTTGTCGCCATTGACCGGATTAATTGCGTAGGCACCTGTCCAAACGCCTGTTTTCTCACGATCTTCAGCCGTGCGATCGATTTCACTCTGGGCAGCGGCGGCGGCTTGATAGGCTTTAACAACTTCCGCCTGTTCCGAGGAGGTCAACTTTTCCACCAAAGGATGCTCTGGTGAAAGCACCATAAAAGTTGCACCCCAGAGCGTATCAGGGCGAGTCGTGAAGATGGGTAAATTATCCCCGGTTTCAGTCTTGAAGACGACTTCAGCTCCGGTAGATTTGCCGATCCAGTTTTCCTGCATTAGCCTGACCCGCTCTGGCCAGCCAGAAAGCTGATCGAGATCCTTAAGCAACTGCTCAGCATAGGCAGTGATTTTGAGAAACCACTGACGCAACAGGCGACGTTCAACCATTGCGCCCGATCGCCAGGAACGCCCTTCATTATCAACCTGCTCGTTTGCCAAAACGGTTTGGTCAATCGGGTCCCAGTTGACGGTTGCTTCCTTTTGGTAGGCTAACTCTGCCTGAAAGAATTCCAAGAATATCCACTGGGTCCAGTGGTAGTAGTCAGAAGAGCAGGTCGCCAGTTCACGCTCCCAGTCAAAGGAAATGCCTAATCGCTTGAGTTGCGATCGCATCTGAGCAATATTTTCATAGGTCCACTTTGCCGGATGAATGCCCCGGTCAATCGCCGCATTCTCTGCTGGCAGCCCAAATGCGTCCCAGCCCATCGGGTTGAGGACTCGATGTCCCTGCATCCGCTTTAACCGAGCAATTACATCGGTGATCGTGTAAACGCGGACGTGTCCCATGTGCAGATTGCCCGACGGATAGGGGAACATGGACAGCGCATAAAATTTGGGCTGATTGCTATCATCACGAGCCTGATATAGCTCCTGCTCAGCCCAAACCTGCTGCCACTTTTCCTCGATCGCCGCTGGGTTATAACGGGACTCCACGCACTGATCTCCTGAATTTAATAGTCAAGTATTTACACCATTCTAAGGGGTCATTGGCTATTGGTCATTGACGCGATGTGCAACTAAAGTTTTAGAAACCTTAGTTTCCTGTGGAGCAGGCTTGCCTGCTTAATTTGGACGGGCAAGCTGCCCATCCCACAAGAGGCTAAAAAAGTTGCACATTTGGACGGGCAAGCTGCCCATCCCACAAGCGATCGCCTCTCCTCCTCTCCTCTATGCTTCAACGATCTCTAGTCAAGGTCTTCGTTTATGGCACGTTGAAACCGGATGAAGCGTCTTACGAACGATATTGTGCTGGGAAGACGGTGGCGGTGTGTGAGGCGATCGCCCCCGGTCAACTGTTTGCACTGCCGATGGGCTATCCAGCAATGACATTAGGAGATAGCTGGGTCTACGGATTTTTGCTAACTTTTGCTGACTCGACCGTGTTGAAAGACTTGGATGAATGGGAGAATTATCAACCCGATCGCCCTGCCGAGGAGAATGAGTATCAGCGGGAGGAGATTGAGGTGTGGGGGAGCGATCGCCAACCTTTAGGTAAAGCCTGGGTCTATCGAATGTCTATTGAACAAGTAGAGCGCTATGGCGGCGTTTTGCTGACTGAAGGGCGATGGAGCAGTAGCAATAAGTAGCAAAGCAATAAGTAGCAATCACTGACTCAGAGCTTCTGAAAGGTAATCGGCGGTTGCTTCAACCAGGGCGATCGCATTCTCATAAACCATTCGAGTTGGCCCTAACATTCCCACACTGCCAACGGGAGTCGTGCCACGCTGGTAGGTTGCAGAAACTAAAGTGCAGGTGCGAATTGGCTCTAGCGGGTTTTCAGAGCCGATTCTAACGGTGACTCGCTTGCCAGATTCAGGTTCCGTAGATTCGCAAATGAGCGACCAAAGCTGATCTTGCTCTTCTTCTAAAAGCTGAATAATCGTTTGAACCTGCTGCAATTCTGAAAATTCTGGCTGACGGCGCAGCACTTCAGCAACGCCGCTAATCAAAATCTGAGTCGAGATAGGCACCTGGCTACGGCTTGTCAACTCTTGTAGAGAGACACGCAGCAGGTCCGCGTAGCGCTCAAATTCGCGTCCGAGGTCGCTCCAATCAAGTGTCGAGATCTCACTGAGCGATCGCCCCCGCAGATGGCTGTTGAGAAAATTAGAGAGAATTTGCAATTCCCGATCGAGCAGTTCAGCATCGGATTGAGCGTCGCCGTTTAGCTTAGGCAGATTGACCAGCATAGACTGGGTTTCGTAGGAATCTAGCACCACGATCAACATCACTCGGCCAGAATCAATTTGCACCAGTTGCAGATGACGCAACTGCACTGTGCTGGTTTGAGGCATCGTGATTAACGCAATGTAGCCACTCAGGGTTGAGAGAATTTGAGCAGCACCGCGCATTAACGCCTCAAAGCTCCAGCTATCCCAATTCAACTGGTCTGAGAGCATCTGGTCAGCCTGACGAGCCAGCGCCTCCGAGGGTGTAATGAGCTGATCGACATAAATGCGATAGCCAGAATCAGAGGGAACTCGCCCCGCCGAGGTATGAGGTTGGTAGAGCAGTCCAGCCTTTTCCAGGTAGCCCATCGCGTTGCGAATGGTGGCGGGGCTAACTCTGGGGTTAAATTCTTCTACCAGCGCTTCAGATCCAACGGGCTTAGCCGTAGCAATGTAGTGACGCACCGTTGCCCAGAGAACTTGCTGCTGGCGATCGCTAAGCTTGGGTTTTGTTGACATTTGAGTTAATAGCGAGGAACGGTCGGATCGACAGAAGTTGAATAAGCATCAATGCCGCCCGTCAAATTCTTGACCTGAGTGAAGCCTTGATTAATCAGCCAGTGACACATCTGGGCAGAGCGTACCCCGTGATGACACATGACAATGGTTTCTGCGGCGGGGTCAAGCTGCGTCTGAATCTGCCCTGACCACTGAGCAAACTGGCTTAACGGCAGGTTTTGAAACTGCTCAAGACTGGCGATCGCCAGTTCTTCAGGCTCTCGGACATCAATTAGTTGCAGGCGATCGCCAGCAGCCAACCGCTCAGCTAATTCCTCAACGCTAATGCGGGCGATCGGTGAGTTTGAGGCTTGAGCAGTCATCGGGTTCGCTCAAAAACAGTTCTAAGTTACTTATAGTTATGCATACAAACTTAGCACGTCTTTAGTGGGGGGCTAGGGGCTAGGGAGGCGGAAGGAGAGGGTAAACGTTTAGAGCGCAAAGACCAGAATTTGGAGCTTCAGGCTCAGAATTCAGCATTTTCAGCTTTGAATTTGACACTTCCAGTTCAGACCTTAGGGTTTTTAAGTCAGAACGAGAACGTTCCTGCTCAAAACGAGAATGTGCCTGTTTCAAACGAAGATGTTCCTGTTTCAAACGAGAACGTTCCCGTTCTAAGTGAAGACGTTCCCGTTCTAAGTGAAGACGTTCCTGTTTCAAACGAAGACGTTCCTGTTCTAAGTGAAGACGCTCCTGTTCCAAAGGAAGACGTTCCTGTTCTAAGTGAAGACGCTCCTGTTTCAAAGGAAGACGCTCCTGTTTCAACCCCTAGCCCCCAACCCCTAGCCCCTAGCCCCTCCTCTC
>JAAUQZ010000071.1 GCA_012033355.1 Leptolyngbyaceae cyanobacterium RM1_406_9
AAAGGCAGTTTGGCGATGAAACGCTATCGAGCAGGACTAGACGACCAGTTTATGCTGCAAATTCTCAGTGCCAACATTCCTTACGCTGAGGCACATTCTCAACCAGATTTTTGATGCGTTTACCCTGCCAAAACAATGCCTAAATCAGCATAGGATGCTTCCTTGTAGAAGGGGAAAACCGTCTGTTATTGCCACTTCAAGACGAAACTACCTAGACGCTAGTATTAAAGCCGACATGAAAAGAACATACTCTCATGCTACGCTACGCCCAATCTACAGCCAAAGTTCATCAAGACACGTCGAATTGCTGACAGAGGTTACTGTAGGTCAGGATTAACCCAGTCATAAACGGAGGCAAAAAGCAATGGCTGAGCTAACCGAAGCAGAATGGGACAAAATCAACGCCACCTTTGCAGCAGACCCATACAAATACGGTTTGCCCAAGCGAGTCTACGGTTCTGCCGTCTTAGGTTCTTTTAATATTCGCAAACTTGGCAAAGCCGACAAACGCACCGCCAACACCTGGAAATTCCTTGCCACCATCTGCAAACAATTTGACCTCCTCGCCCTTCAGGAAGTCATGGACAACCTGGAAGGCTTCAACAAGCTAGTTGACCTCATGGGAGGCAACTTTCACACCGTCGTCTCCGACCAAACCGGAGTCTTCCCTGGAGAGCGAGGACTGGGAGAGCGCCTCGGCTTCATCTACAACCCCGCAATCGTGCAGCGAGGCGACATCGTTTCCGACATCTCCTTCGATCGCAGCAAGCTTCTCAAAACCCTCGTAGACCACCACGAAATTCTCATCGAAACCATCACCCCCTACCTACAATACCTCGATGCCAAAAAACAATGGGAGCAAAATCAAACCGGCCCAGAGCCAAAAGCCCCCAAAGTTCAGCTTCCCGTCTTCCTCACTTTCATTCGTCAACCCTTTTGCGCCAGCTTCCAGATCATCGGACATCCTGACACAGAGCCATACAAAATCATGGCTATCAACGCCCATCTCTATTTTGGTGATTCAACCCAAGATCGCCGCCAGGAGTTTGATGCACTGATGGAATGGATTCTGGCACGGGTCAAGTCCGGCGATGAAGCCTACTACCCCAATTTCATACTTCTGGGCGACCTGAACCTAGACTTTGACGACCCTGTGCGAGACCGAAACCGCATCGAAGTCCACATCAAAGGCTTTAACGACGAGATGGGTACTGCCGCCAACGTCAACTTCCCCTTCCTCGACCCTCACCCCACTCAATTGCAGCCCTTCCGCACTAACGCCAGACTCAGCGAAACCTTTGACCAGATTGGTTTATTCAGCCGCGACAAGCGCCTACCCACCTACCCCAGCAGTGTCCAAATGGGTAGCCAACCCCAGGGACCTGACTATGGCGTGTTCAATTTCGTCGAACTGTTTCGAGAAGCGCTTGGTATTCCTCCCCTGGAAACTCTCCCCAAGTCTGAACAAAAAGCTTTCTTTGCCAAATTCGAGCATGAAGTCAGTGACCATATGCCCATCTGGCTCCGCTTACCCCTACCTGAATAACCCATCAGAGCGAACGCCGTTCACTCTAACCCTTCATCTCCATCTAAGCCACACACTCCCCCCTTCCAGGAGGTTCCTCCCATGCCCATGTACTACAAGCTGCGGCACTGGCAGCAGGCAGATCGGGTTCGCACTATTGATCGGCTCCTGGAGCTACGTCAAAGCCTTGCCAAAGCAATTCCCCCTCGCACAGTACGAGACACACTGCTACTCGCCACCTGGAACCTGCGAGACTTCGACTCCAACAAATTTGGACACGGTCCCCGTCTCCCCGAATCGTTCTACTACATCGCCGAAATCATCTCTGCCTTTGATCTCGTCGCTCTCCAAGAAGTCAACCGAGATCTCACCGCCCTACACACCCTGATGGACATCCTCGGTCCATCCTGGGACTACATCGCCACCGACATCACCGAAGGCTCATCCGGCAACAACGAACGTATGGCTTTTGTGTTTGACAAAGGTAAAGTCTGGTTTCAAAATATTGCCGGAGAAATCGTCCTCCCCAGAGATATGCTGATTGGCGAAAACCAGCAGTTTGCCCGCACCCCCTTTGTCGTCAAATTTCAGTCCGGCTGGTTCAAGTTCGACCTGTGTACCGTTCATCTCTACTATGGCGAAGAGTCTGGCGAAGGCTACCAGCGTCGGGTCGAAGAAATTGGCAGAATTGCTAGCTTCCTGGCAAAACGGGCAAAAGACGAGCAAAGCAACATCATTCTGCTTGGCGACATGAACATCGTTAGCCCCGAAGACGACACTATGAAAGCGCTCAAGCAGCATGATTTCCTAGTGCCAGCAGAACTCACCCTGCCCACGAATATGCTGCGAAACAAATACTATGACCAGATTGCATTTCTCAACAAACGTGACCAGCTAGAGTTGGGCAAAAGCGCAAATCATGCTGGAGTATTTGAAGTTTACAATGCAGTTTTCTGCGACGGTGACCACTCAGCCTACTACCCCTTCGCCAAAAACTACGGACAGTGGCCCGAAGAGCCAGCCGAGCAAGAGAAATACTTCCACAAACAGTGGCGCACCTGGCAGATGTCCGACCATTTGCCGCTTTGGGTGGAGTTAAAGATTGACTTCACAGAGAAATACCTGGAGCGAATCAAAGCTCAGGCTTGAAACTGCTACGGTTCATCCCTAACTTTCAGGTCAACCCAGACCAACCGATGGTCAGAGCTAACTACAGCATTACCATCGCCCACAAGCCCAAATAGCAGGTCTGCTTGGGTGGGCCAAAATATCCCTGCTTCTACAACCTCTAGGTTGACAGACGGCAATACATAATCCAACCGAAAGTTACCAAAATCCCCGAAAGCAGCCGTATCAAACTGCGGCGGTCCCTCATGATCATCCCCATCCCCATCCTCGGCCGCTCCCTCGCTAGCAGGCACAACACTAGCATTAACCAGAGGATGCTCCAGTAATTGGGCGATCGCCCCCGGCATTCCGTCCCCATCAAACGGGTCGGCATTCAGATCGCCCATAATCACAAAACGCTCACCTACTTCTAGTCCACCCCGCTCACCCGCATCGTCATACAGATAGCCCGCTCCACTCGACGTAATGTAGTCAGCCCAGAGACGCAATTCATCAAAATTGCGTCTGCCATTGCGATCTTCAGGTCCATCAAAAACTGGAGGGGTAGGGTGGCTAGCCAGAATGTGAATGGTAACACCGTCCACATCAACTGGTACATCCCAATGATTTTTGGAGGATAAACGTACAACTGCCAATTCGTCTGGAGAATACCAATCATTCGGTTCTGGTGTTTCCAAATCATCTGGCAACAAAGCATCCGGCATATCTCGCCATAAAAAAGTTTGGAAAGTGCGAATTTCCTCCTCCACAATCGGATACCTAGATAACAGCACCATCGCATATTGCCCCGGAAACACCCCAAACCCAAACGCATCACCCCCGTAGGTGCGATCGCCAGGAGTACTATCAACCGTGCCATCATTATCCAGATCAAACCCAGAAGCTATTCCCGTATTCACTGAACTCAAATAAACATATGGATACTCGACAGGTGTAGCCCCATTCTGACTCACCTCCAGATAGTTCCGTTGAAACAACCAAACCGCTCTGCCCTCTGCGTCAAAATCAAACTCCTTCAACAGCAGCACATCAGGGTTAACTCGTTGAATAATCTCAGCTACCGCCTGAGCCTGTGAATTGTCAAGAGTAGATAAGTCAGTAATCAACTGCCCTTCTGCCTCTCGATTCAGAAACGTATTAAATGAGGCAAAGCGAATAAGAGTTTCAGCGGGTTGAGCAACTACAGGTCTAATGACGATTGCGATCGCACTCCCTATGCCTAAGCTTAGCCAGAGCGTAACGTGTAATCCTCGAAAACGCTTCAGGTACTGCACCGAAACTGCTCCAAGAACGAACCTAGCACAGCATCATTACATCATATTCTTGGAGAGATATGTCATAAAAGAGTATGCTACGTTGATCAACTCCAATCGTACAAACTCATTTATAAAGTGTTGGTTTACCACCAGATTTGACCCACTCAGCACCGGAAGCAGACGCACGGCGCGGTCAGATCCGACTACGCTCTCATTTACGACGCTGGATTTATGACCCCTCTGTTAGGACGTACATCAAGGTAACTCTCATAGGATCAGCAAAGCCGCACCAGCGCTTTCACTAGCCTGTTACCGTGCGTGATATACATAGCATCTCTGCTTAGTCGCAAGTTCACTGGAAACGGGTAGACAATCGGAACTAGCGGAATTATTCAGGTGGCTTCGCCACCAGGAAGTTAAGTGTAGGGTCAACCAACCTTTCCGTTAAATTGTGTTGAAAAGAGAAAGGCTGTCAAGCCCTACCGAACCGACTTGACAGCCTTTCTCTTTTCAAAAGAAGGATTAACACAAAGGTTGGTTGCCAAGGTTTGTTGCTCTCCCTGGTGAGGCTCCCCGGCTTCGTTGCGGTCTGTTGCGCTCCGTCCAGCCTTGCCCCGGCTTCGTTGTGGTTGCGGTCGGCTTCGTTTGCGCGTCGTGTGGCGGCTTGCGCTGCGCGTCTCGCCGCCCCTGGCGCTGAACCACTTGGGGCGGCTTGCGCCGCCCGACCCCCAAGCGAGCACCCTTTTGTGCTATAATTAGCACAGTTGCGTCGTTCAGACCATGAATCAGCTTTCTTTGTTTCCCATCTCTGTCCCCTCCGAGGTTGCTGCTTGCGTGGTGTGGTGTCGCCCGTCTGGTAGGCTGTTTGCGGTCGGGTTGCGCTCCCCCACTCCTCCTACCGTTTTGGGCTGGTTTTCCCAGTCTTGCGAGGTTTTAGCCGTTGAGCCATTGCCCCGGTCAGTGGCGCTGCTGGTTCGAGTTCCGGCTGAGTTGTCTCCGGCGTTCCTTGCTCTTCCAGCCCCTAGAGGTGGTTCCCGTCACGAGTCCAACCGCCTCAGTTTTTAATGTGAAGTTTGTGCTGAATTTAGCACATTTTTAGGCTTTTCTGTGCTAAAATTAGCACAGTCGAGTTTGATTCACCTTATGTTTTCTTCTTCTACTTCCGGTCTGGTTCACACCCGCGTTATTCCCCAGGCTGACGGCTTCAGTCTGCTGTCTATCAGCGATCGCATTGCTTTGATGTACCGCGCCCTTAAGCGCCCTGGTAAGGGTGGCCGCAAAGACCGCATTCAGTGCGGTTACTTCGGTTTTGAGTCTCAGGAAAAGGCTCAGGCTTGGGCTGAGATGATTCGCAATCGTTACGCCGAGATGCAAATTAGGCTCGTTGTCCGCGAGTCCGATCGCCTACCTGAGTGTGCTTTTGAGGTCAAAGTTTGGGAGTTCGAGGGGCTTATCCCCCTTACCCTTTGCTGTGCCAAGTCCGAGAAAACCGCAGCAGAGGAGATGAGCCATGCAGCTTGAGCTAGACCTTACCCCACGCCGAGACGACAACCTGATCCGGCTGATGTTACAGCCGCCATCGCCGCTGGTGGTTGATGACACGGCACACCGCAAACTTGACCGCTACCGCCGCGACCAGCGCCGCAAGTACAAAGCCTAAAACAATCCCCCCTGCTTACTTTGGCGAGGCAGCAGGGGAGGCATCCCACCCAGAACACAACTAGATGGAGTTTTCATCATGACACCTTTTGAGATTGAGCAAGCCGACCAGAAACGTAGCGAACAGCAAAACCTGATCACTCAGGAACGTCGCCTTGATGGTGCAGCAGATGCAGCCTTCGGGCGATTGCCTGAGTATGCTGACGACGACTATTTAGCTGGTTACATGGCAAAGCTTAAGGAATTGCCGCGCAACCCGGACGGCAAGATTCAGCACCACAGCCCTCATCAGCATTTTGCTTTCGGGATTATCGACGGGGAAGGGGAGTTTTAGCGATGTGCTGCTACCCCCAGAAGGCGATCGCCATTTATGACTTTTCCCTCTGCAAATGGCTGTACTTCGATGGCTCAGAGTTTGTTTTCCAGGAAATTACCCCCGGACGACTGCGACGGCTCTCTAAACAACCTGAGTGGGTGAAGCTCCAGCGCAACTAACAACGGCACGGGCAGAGCCGCCAATCTGCCCACTGTAAATCTTTTCACTCGCCACAAATGGAAGCCAACACTTATCGCTTCAGTTACGACCGCAACGCCCAAAAATGGCAAGTTCCAACACCCAGACGCTACCGACCGCTAGGGATTTCTAAGAGCGGCAGATTTGAAACCTATCAAATTCGCAACTGCCCCGACTGGCTAACATGGGCAGACCTAGCGCGGCAGATGCCAAAGCCCCCAAAAGGTAGGCAATATCTGGATTTTGCAATTCGCCACCACTGGCAACATTTAGGTGAGGGAGTTTGAAGCAATGCAAACTACTGACAACAACGGCAAACTTACCCCACCCACCGCACCCCGACAGTGGACGATCGCCCAAATTGAGGAAGCGCTTTCACGCCCCATTCCAAAATCTATTCTGAAATCGCGGAGGCAGGGAGGCTCAAACCTGAATTACATTCCCTGGTACAAGGTGAATGAAATTTTAAATAAGTACGCCCCTGGCTGGACTTGGGAGATTATCAGCATCCACACTACAGCCGATCGCCTCTTCTTATCAGGCAGGCTTACCATCCCTGCTGCTGAAGGCAACATCTACCGGGAAGGGACTGGAACTGAGTTGCTTAAGGAGTGGAGCGAGAAAAAACAGCAGATGCAAGAGTTAGCCTACGGCGACCCGTCAAGCAATGCAGAGTCTATGGCATTCCGTCGAGCAGCGGCGAGGTTTGGCTTGGGATTGTACCTCTACGACAAGGACTAATTTAATGGTGCTAGGATTAGCACTGCTGGATAGAGCAGCAGTCATGGATACTGTAACGTCGAAGACCATTCTAGAAGCCGTACAGCGTCGCGCTGTGCAGCGATGGGGCGATGCTAATTGGAGAGCAGAATTAGCACGGGCAACGGTTGAAATTTTGCGTCAGACGACTGACCCAGAGGCAACTTACGAAAACCGTAGACGGCAGCTTTACCGAGTTTTCGAGGTATGGTCTTGCACTCTAGAGACAGCGATCGCTTTGGTTGCTGCGGTGGGATGCAAGTTTCAGATGAGTTGCACCAAGATTGAGATTGAGGAATTTTGAGCTTATTCTATTAGCCTCAAATATTTTATGTTCTAAGAATTATCCCCCGATTTAGCCGGGGGATTTTTGTGCAGTAAGGCATTAGCCGCTTCATCATTTCCAGCAACAAGGAGAAGCATATACTCTTTTGCCTCTTGGGGCATTGCCTCAAGAATTCTCTCTAAGTTGTCAATTCTTAAATTCTGACCTTTTCTAAACAAGCTAATCTGAGCCGCCGTTAGACCACTACGCTCAGCAATGTCCGCTCCCTTGAGATCAAAGCGGTGCATCGTCTCTTTGAACGCCTCAGAAAATTTCACCTCTAGACCACTTGTTATAGACCGAATAAATATATCTTCTTGCAATTTCACTCCATTTCCTTGAATTGGGAGTTTCTTGAAACTATAATTTATTTCCATAAACAGAAATAAGTTTCCATTTCCTGAAATCTAGCTTATGGAAATTCCCGATGATCTCACCCTATTGGCTGAAGACATCCGCTACCTTCGCCACACCCAACTCTCTCTTCTTACTGGAATTGATCCAAGCAATTTCTCAGCTTGGAGCAACCACCGCAGGATATCTGAACGCAGCCTAGAGCGGGTAGCCCAAATGCTGGGGATGAGTAAGTTGGATCTGCTGAAGGGGCTAGAACTACGGCGACAAGATGCCGCGATCGCTCGTACTACCCAGGCTAAAGCTAACCGCTTAATCAAATTCCTCAACTCAAACCAGGAGACAGCGTGACCCTCTCCAAACTGTTACAGCGCACAGTAGCGCGGTACGAGACAGCCGTGTGTAGCGTTTTAGCGAGTTGGCCGCCGGAATGCGGTTGCCAACGTCCTGGAGCTACACCGCGCTGTGAAGCTTGCCCATGCTTGGGCAAATTTGAACGACTGGTGCAGGAAGAGATTGCCCGTTCCAGCCAGAACCAGGTAAACGGCTCACCTGCATTGACCGAGAGCGAACATGACCCGACAGAATGCATCTACTTTTCCCAACCACAAATATGACTTTGGCGATCGCGTTTTTGTCCCTCGCATTGGCAGAGCCGGAACTATTGAGGGAATCTGGCACCGCAGCAACGAAGATACTTGGCAGTACCGCCTATCAGACCTGCCTCACTTGTTTGATGCCTGGTGGTTGGAGGAACAGCTAGAGCCTGCTTGCCCCAGATGTTTTGCCCCTTGGGATGAAAAGACCCACTGCAAATGCTGTGGGCTATCACCTGATGACCTGAGCTAAAAAAATGCCCCAGCCTATTGTTTAGCGGACATGGGGCAGTGCTTTTTTCTTCTACTTGCATCATGACAGATCCGCCCCCTTCGTCTGAACCCAAGCCGCCTTCGTTCGTTCAGATTCCCATAGAGCTAATTAAATACGTGCGGTCGTTGAAGTTAACAGGCACTCAGTATGACCTGTGGCTTTATCTCTATGAGCTTGACCCCTACGGCTCAAAATGGGTGGAAGTACCGCCGCCATCAGAGATAGCGCAGTTGCTCAAAGTTGACGTGCGAACAATCCAGCGGTGCGCTCAACGTTTGGCGGATTGCGAACTTTTTGAATTCCAAATCAAGCGTTGGAAGGCTCGTAACACAACGATTTCAGCCAAAGTTTACGATTTTTCTCTCGGCAAAGAGATCCATTTGCGGACAAAGAGATCCAAAAGTCCACAAAATGGATCAAAAGATCCAAAAGAGTATAAATACTCAGGAGGCAAAACCTTTGCAGGATGAGGTTTCTAGGAATGGCGCTTGTACCAATAACAGATTCAAAGAATCTAAAGAAACAATTGGTACGCCTACGGCAAATGGACAGGGAGAGCATTTGGTACAGGCTCAAAACCCCTTAATGGAGCTAGTTATAGGTGCAGGAATGCACTCAAACAAAACAATTCAGAGGATTCTACGGGAGCTAGAACAACAGCTAGATCCTGCCGATGCGAAACGGGCTGTGGAAAACGCCGTTTCCGCCCTCCAGGAGCAGCAAGCTCAGGGAACAGTACGAAACCCCGGAGGCTTCCTAGTCGCGGCTCTTAGAGGCAATTTCACAGCCAATGAGAGTAAGCGGAATGCTCGAAAGAAACAGGGTGATTCTCAAAACGGTTCTACCAGTACAACACTTTCACCAGAGAAAAATAATCGCTATGGATTCCCAGAATCATCGCCCCCAGCAGACTTGAGCGATGTGATCGCTGAGATCTCAGTGCATCGCAACCGTTTGGGCTGGACGAAGGAGCAGACGATCGCCTACATGGTTGAGCGGCACGGCTGGCGGAAGGTAGCGTTTTCAGCTTTGACCGATGCGGATTTGATAGCCCTATCGCGCGAGTTGCAGAGCTTATGAAACAGCTTGACCTACTTCAGCAACAGCGACCCCTTGCGGGTATCTCTTCGAGATCGCCACCAGCTACACCACCCCTACCAGATTCACCGCCCCCGCCTAAGCAGTCATCTCTCGTGGCCTGCACCCATGCCGGAGCAGCCCCCGGTTTGGATGCTTGCTACTGCCCAGATTGCAGGCGATCGATTGCACGAGGAACGGCTGAGTACAACGAACTGATGAAAAAGGAGGAACTATGAGCCAGCAAGCCTTTCAAATTCTCTACAACGCTCTCGTAGAGATTGCTACAGCCCCCGCATTCTTTGACGATACAAAGCGGTTGCAGGAGATTGCTAAGCAAGCCTTACAGGAAATTGCTAAGCCTCAGAATGATGAGGTGCAGTAACAATTGACCACTCAGCCTATCGATGAATTATTGAGGAGCGATCGCCTAAATGAAAGTTGAAATTGATGCAGATTTGTTTGACCGGATTGAACGCTACCTGGAATCAAAGCTTCCAGACCCCGAAGCGGCTGCTATATTGCAAGCCCTAGAAGATGCTGAGATTGAGCGCACAGCGAGGGCATTGCGGGAGCGGTATGTGATTTCGGAGCCGTCGCCAGACTGGGGAGGCGATCAACCAAGATGAAAAGCCGGACAATGACGGTGACGTTCCACCACACTGAATCTGGGTGGAAGGAAGAAAAGACGGTGACTTGCCTGTTCACAGATGCGAACACAGCCTATGTCATTACTAAGGTCTTTGTGGTGGAACTGAATACCAGCCTGGTATTTGACAAAGAAACAAACGAATTTTTGGTTCCTGATTAAGAGTCAGTGCCGAAATAATGCTGACCTCACAATTCTCTACTTTCCACGACGAACCCGATATGACCCCAACTACTGAGGAAACAATTCGCTTCACCGTAGATTTGCCGCTCTCCCTGCATCAGCAGTTTTCAGCTCTAGCGGAGCGTCAGGGCACTAGCAAGGCTGAACTCTTTCGGCTGATGATTGAGAACCCACAGCTAGGGGCGATCGCTCAACCTGCACCCTTGAGAAGACCGACTAAACGCTTCACGGTTGATTTGCCGCTGGCACTGCATGAAGCATTCTCGATTCAGATGATCCGGCAGCACCAGAAGAAGGCAGTGTGGGTGAGAGGGGCGATCGCTCAATTGCTAAAGGATATGAAAGATGATGCAGTAATGCCGTAGAATCCTAGGTCAATTACTGCAAAAGGTCGAAACTATGTCAGAGCCAGTTTCCAAATCCGTTAGCCAGACTGTCACCAACCTGCTTACCGTATTAGCGCAGCAGGGCGATCCGGATGCGATCGCTGCTTTAGAGAGGACTAATGAGCTGGATGGGGAGGTTGAGCTGGTTGAGGACGATGGCGCTGGATCAGTCAGGGTCACGCTTGAGATGGCAGAAGGGCAGCACTTGATTACTCAACATGGGGCAAGTTTTCTGCCGAAAACTGACCAGGAAGGAGCAGACGATCTTTGAGGCGATCGCCACGGCAACTCAAGGCGTTTGCTTTAGGCGGATAACAGATGACTTCTAATACTGGGAACCATTAGTCTTAGCTGTTTGGAAGGGCAAGACCACTGGTTGAGTAGTGGGGAGCGATCGCTCAAATTTTTGTGAGTTGCTGAGTAATATCTAGTGCAACGACTGAACCACAAGATGAGGAGATTTGCTGTCGGACCAAGTTTACCCGTAATGTTGCGGATCTTTTGATTTTGGGAACTCTCGATAAAGACAGTCTGCTAAGTCAGAGGTTATAGTGCCCCATAACAGCCCTTTGTTGAGGTTATGACTCGACAGATACTTTCAATAGAACAGCCAGAAATTGGTCAACTTGTGCGTGACCTACGGCAACTCTTGGGTCTAACTCAAGAGAAATTTGCAGCGAAATTAGGTGTGGCGTTTCCTACTATCAACCGTTGGGAGAACAATAAAGCTACTCCGTCCCCTATGGCATTGAGGCTAATTGAAGCAGAGGCAGGGAAGCTAGGGGAGCCAGGGCACAAACTGCTTGAACGATACTTCTCTCGCTACAGCTAATCAACACCTTACTAACCTTACTAACAAGAATCGAAAAATTTTGTCTGTCTCTTGAACCCGGAAACTTTTCTGCCGGGTTGCTTTTCTACGATGTGGCTATATCACTTGATATAAGGTTATGTCCCGACATCTTGAACGTCTTCTTCAAATTGATGCCCTATTACGCTCAAAGCAGCGGCAAACGGCTGACAGTCTGGCTCAAGCACTTGAAGTCAGTGAGCGAACTGCCCGAAGTGATATCGCTTTCTTGCGCGATCGCTATCATGCTCCGATTGAATTCGATAAACAGAGGGGATACTACTACACTGACCTGGAATGGCGGTTGCCAACGATCAGCCTAAGTACAGGAGAATTGTTTGCCCTCACAATTGGAGCCAGGATGCTAGAAGCCTATTCTGGTTCTGCTTATGCGCTAGAACTACGGTCTGCAATCACCCGTCTGAGTGAACGGCTTCCAGAGGCAAGCTGGGTTGATTTGCAGCAATTGGCAGAAGAGAGAATTCTGTTCCGCTCTGGTGCACAAGTTGATTTGAATCCAGAAGTCTGGCACACGCTTGAAGATGCCTGTCGAATGCAGAAGTCGGTGCAGATGCACTATTACACTGCCAGTCGCAACATAGCTTCTGATCGCAAGCTTGATCCCTATCTATTGCATATTTACCGGGGAACTAACCCTTATGTAATCGGGTACTGCCATCAGAGACAGGAGATCAGATGGTTTCGAGTTGACCGCATCAAAGAACTTCAACTATTGGAAGAAACTTTTGTTCCAGACCCAACCTTTGATGCCAAAGACCATCTGGAGATGATCTTTCAGCATGAGGCTGGAGGAGTGCCACAACCAGTGTCCATCTGGTTTGATGCACCCACAGCCCCTTATGTTAGGGAGCGGCGCTGGCATCCTACCCAGGAACTTGAGGAACACTTGGACGGCTCTGTGACGTTGCACATGGTTGTTAGAGGATTGAATGACCTGAAGCGGTGGGTGATGGGGTATGGGAAGGGGGCGATCGTGCGAGAGCCGCCGGAGTTAGTGGAGATGGTCAGGGATGAAGCTCAAACAATGACTAGATTGTACCGAGAAGATGTATGACTAATTTTCTAGAGATTCAATTTCAACTACGCGGCAAAACCTTGCCCGCTGATCACGGCTATGCACTCTATTCATCTGTGAAAAAGTTGATTCAAAACACCGAGGAACCGCTAAACAATATTCCAGCCGATGTTCGGCTATGTAGTATTTCAGGTGTTCCGGATAGAAGCGGAATGATTTACCTCAATCGCGGTTCACGAATGCGGTTGAGATGTCCATCAGATCAGGTGCAACTCTGGTATCGAGTGATGCAAAATCAAGTACTAGATATTCGTGGGCACTTAATTCGCTTAGTTCAACCTCGGCTAACTCTCCCTCAGCCTAGCGACACGCTGAAGGCGCGGTTGGTGACATTCAAGTTAGAGACTATTGACCATGCAGAAGTTCCCTTCTACTTTTTAGAATCCTGCAAGAAAGGGTTAGAGCGTTTAGAAATCAATGCCCAAGCCTCGATTGATAGCACGACTGAAGGCGACCTAGCACGACGCACTCTCAAAGTTAAAGACAAACACATTTTGGGCTATGGCGTTGTCGTTGAAGGACTGAATGATGAAGACTCTCTAAAGCTGCAATGGCATGGTTTAGGAGGACGGCAGCACTTCGGCTGTGGCTGGTTTTATCCAACAAGGGAGGAGTTTGATGCCGCCTAAATCCACAGTGCCGCAACTAGAACCCGACATTTTACTGGCCAAATCTTCAGCACCAGAAGCAACCGATTGGCAAGGTGCCTATCATTTAGTCGGACATACTGCATCTGTGGTGAGATCAGTAACTAGCTTAGTAGATTGTTTGGGCGATCGACTGATTCAGCAATTTGGGCTGAACTGTGACTTCAAAACCCTCAGAGCAACGGCACGGCTGGGGGCTTACCTACATGACTGGGGCAAAGCCAACAACCATTTTCAGATGATGGTGCGACACAAACGCGACCCTATTCGGGAACCGCAATTGATTCGTCACGAAATAGCCTCAGTGCTTCTAGCGTGGGAGTTTCGAGAATGGCTACATCAATGTCCTAATGCCGATTTTATGGTGGCACTGGCAGCAGCAGGCGGTCATCATCTCAAGCTGGGTGGCAAACAGGGTAAGGACACAAGCGAACTGGGCGAGGTGCGAGAGGGTACGGGCGATATCTGTCTGTATTGGTATATTCATCATCCTTATTTTCGCAAGCTGATTCGCTATGGCGTAAAGTCGCTGGGATTACCGAATCAAATTCAGCTACCGCGTGCGATTCCCGAACGCTGGGGAGTTGGCGCGATTAAACGAGAGAAGCGCCAAGCAATCTTAGATGAATTTGCTAAGTGGGAACCAGATACGACACTGTTAGCAGTGATAAAAGCCCTATTGATTGCAGGAGATTCAATCGGCTCTGCATCAGCGCAAGTGTCGATCGACATCTACAAATGGATTAAAGATGAGTTGGATGCCACGCTGACTGAAACTGATCTACAGAAGGTAATTGATGCCCGACGCGGTGAACATCCCCTGCGGCAGTTTCAGATTGATTTGAAGGAGAAGTCCACACGAGTGACGATGGCGCGGGCAGGCTGCGGCACGGGTAAGACGCTCGGAGCCTACAACTGGGCACAGAAGCACGCGATCGGTCGCAAGCTGTTTTTCTGCTATCCCACGACAGGCACCAGTACAGAGGGTTTTCTCGACTATGTGCAGGATGAAGTGGAATCGGTGCTGCTGCATTCCCGGTCAGAGGTTGACTTAGAACTGGCAAAGACGGGTGAAGAAGTCGATAACGGTGATGAAACTGTCAATGAAACTGCTCAGAAACTCAATTCCTTTAAGGCTTGGGGTGCAAAAGTGAGCATCTGCACCGTAGATACAGTACTGGGGTTGCTGCAATGCAATCGCCGCCCAATGTACTGCTTCCCAGCAATTGCCAATGCCGCTTTCGTCTTTGACGAGGTTCACTGCTATGACGATGCGCTATTTGGGGCACTGCTGCGGTTTCTCAAGGTGGTCAAGGCACCCGTGCTATTGATGTCTGCTTCGTTTTTGCCCACTCAAGTAGAGGCAATTCGAGCAGCAGTCAGTGATCGTGTTGAAATTATCAAAGGTCCACAAGATATAGAGGAAAAGCCGCGCTACCGCTTTCATGAAAGGCAAACTCCCGACTGGGAACGGGTGCAGCAGGAACTTGCTAATGGTGGCAAGGTACTCTGGGTTTGCAATCAAGTGAATACAGCGATCGGGATCTACGAACACGCCAAAGGTCTGGGCTTGAATGTACTGCTCTACCACAGTCGATTTCGATATAGCGATCGGGTAAAGCATCATCGGGCGGTAGTGGATGGGTTTAAGCAGGATGCACCTGTTTTAGCAGTCACAACTCAAGTAGCAGAGATGTCCCTAGATTTGTCGGCAACGCTGCTAGTGACGCAGAATGCTGATCCGGCTGGATTGATTCAACGATTAGGGAGGTTAAATCGCCAGTATTGCAGTCATGCTCTAGATGCCATGTTTTATCCCGAAGATGAGAAGATGATTGGCTTTCCTTACAGTCAAGAGGAGTTGGATACAGGGTTAGCATTGGTGCAGACATTCACGGACGAGGTGAATCAAGCACAGTTGGCAGCTTGGTTAGAACAACTCAAGGTTTTGAGTAAGCCAAAAGAGCATTTTGTACTGCTAGACGGCAAATGGCGCAGCTACCCAGCACCGTTACGGGAGGCAGGCTACACAGTGACAGCTCTGTTGGAACAGGATAAGGCAACAATCGCTACCCTGCAATCGAGCGACTTACCTCGCTACACTGTGCCCTTACCAACTAAAAACATTAAAGGATGGGAGCGGCATAAGAAAGGATACTTAATTGCTCCAGCCAACCAGTGGGGTTATTCGGCAGAGCTAGGGGCTTTTGAATTGAGGAGGTGAAATTTGACTCAACTGACACTATCAATTTTTGATCCAAATACCCTATTGCCCCACCGAGCAGGTATAGCAGGTTTGGCTTTGGCATTATCTGTTCTGCCCAAGGAGAATGCCCCGTTGGTGTGGGAGGTAACGGAAGATGCAGTGAACTTATCGTGGGAAGGAAATGATCGGGATGCAGTGAAGTGGCTGCTAGACCAGACTTATCAAATCACTGCTGACGGCTACCTTGAGACTCCAGCCCTCAGACTGGATAACCAAGGGCACTACACTTTCACCCAAGGCATTCTCTCAACGTTTCTGCAACATAGTAAGCAGCGAAGTCTAGATGCACCAGTTAGCAAGGGTTTTGTAATTGACGAAGGGCAGCCAGAACTCAAAATTGATGTCCGTCCGCTGTTGAATTGTTACTACACAGACGACATGAAGGAAGCATTCAATAGCAAGGGGATGTTCAAAAAAGAGATTTCGCTCAAAGGGCATCATCTACCAGGATTAGTGGAATGCTTTGTCAACGGGGCATATCAAGAATCACCGGAAGGCTTTTTAGCACTGTTGTTTTTGCCGATTGCTTGTGGCTACTACAAGTTGCCGTCCCAGCCTGTAGGCGGAAAAATGACAGCACGATCGGCGGTGGTGATTCCCAACGTGACTAACTTGACGCATTGGGTAAGAAGCCGTCAGTCGATGTCTGGTCGCACCTATCGAGACTTTCGTAGCAGTGGGACTGGTGAATCAGCGCTTCACTTCCTATTGCAGGAAAAAACACTCGAAGATGCTCAACAGTTCCGAGTTGATTACTGCGAAGTTTACCAGCTTGGTAAACAAGTTTGGGATGGCAATCAATCCTATCTGAAGCAAGCAGTTTACCGTGTTCAGGTCAATGATGCTGTGTTGGAGTTGTACGAAATTGCCCGACAGCTATTTCCAGCACAGGTGAAACAAACTGACAAGGGCGAGACGTGGTTGGCAATCTCAAAGACGCTGCCGTGGATTTGTGACAACTTAATTGTTCCAAAACCCTGGTATGCAGGATTCTTCGGGTTTCGCAAACGCAACAAATTTTTTGAACGCAAAGGACTGGTAAAAATGGCTGAATATCTCAACGCTGAGGAACAAGTGCTGTTTGATGCTGTGCAAGGTGCATTCAGCAACTATTTATATGGGCAATACAAACAGGCTCAGAAGCAGGGTCGCCCGATGGATTATGGGCAGGTCACAGATAAAGTGATCTACCGAATGCAGCGCCCTAGCACTCAACAAGAGTTTGCCACCGCCTTGGTTGATTTCTTGAGTCGGTTTCGCAGCAAGGCTGGACGGGCAGCAGGAGCACAAATTTATTACTGGATCCACCGTGAAGCCAATTGGCGACAGGCAAGGGATCTGACGCTGTTGGCAGTTGCTACCTATACCAGTAAGAAAGGGGATGCTCTAGATGGTACTGAGGTGCCGATTGAATCCTCTACTGAAGTTGAATCTGAATCTGAAGACGCTGAGATGTTTTCAATGAACGTGTAATTTTTCCATTTTGTACTTTTAAGGAGAATCAGTCATGACCAAACATTTATTCGCTACTGTCGTCACTGCGACCGCTGTTGCTGCTAATAATCGCGGTGAAGGAGATGGTAGTACACTATCAACCCTTCAAAAAATCACTCGCGGCAATGACCAATACACCACCGTCAGCGCCGAAGCAATTCGCTGGGGACTGCGAGAATTCTTTCAGAACAACAATGAGCCTGCTACCAATCGCACCTTCAATCCAGATACAGACAAATACAGCTTTAAGGATGAGCGGTTCAGTGCCAAAGATTATATTGATGATGATTTATTCGGCTACATGGATGCTAAAAAAGGTGCAGACAATAAGGATGCTACTACCAAGCGGCGCGGTGCTTTAGAAATCAGCCGTGCCGTCAGCCTCGATCCATACTGGGGCGATACAGCCTTTGGCTCCAAAGGCGGCGAGAAGAACAAAACCTCGATCCATAGCACTGAAGTTCATTGCACAGCTTATCAATACACCATTGCCCTCACTCCTGAAAGCTTGAAAGATTCCAGTCGTGCAGCATTAGCGCTTGATGCGATGGGGGCTGTCCGTCATGTGGGTGGCAACCATGCTCGGTTCTTGTACGATTTTCGTCCTGAATCAATTGTGATTCGCGTGACAGAAGACCCTAGCCCTTGGATCATGGATGTTTTTAAGCGAGTTGGAGATTCGGTCGGATGCTATCGCCTCGTCCGTTTGGTTGAAGTCAGTGACGTGAGAGTAGATGAACTGATTGTGGGCGGCGAAATTGCTGACACAATTCATGGTGAACAGTTGCGCCAAGCAGGTGTAAAAGTTTGTCGAGGTGTAAAAGAAGCAATCACCCTTGCTAAAGCCCAACTTTCTACAGGAGTTGCTGCGTAATGTTGCTTTACCTCGAATGTCCCTGCACCAGTTTTCCTCGCAGCTTTGCTCGGGACTATAAGGAAACATACCGTTATCCGCCTCCTTCGACAATTTATGGTTTGTTGTTGTCTCTAGTGGGCGAAATAGATATGTCAGCACACTTAGGGATAAAGTTGGCGATTGGCATCATCGGGGATGATCCACCAATTTCTCGGATTGTGCGTAAGCAGCGGCACCATAAATTCAGCAAAACTCACATGGGAACTTACCCTACCAGTAAGTTTTCTAAACCAAACCACCAGGAACTTTTGACGGATTTGCAGGTAGTTATACAGGTTGATTCTACCGAGGAAGCTGCAACTGTAAAGTTAGTCGATAGGGTGTCGATCGCCCTCTCTACTCCATCTCAAATTACCCGCTTTGGTGGGCTGAGTTTGGGAGAATCTTGGGCAATGGTTAACGGTATTCGTGCTTACCGTGAAACTGACGGAGTTATCCGCTGGTTGGTTAGAGACAGCCGTGGTTTAATTAGCTTGCCAATCTGGATCAACCGCAGCACCGGACAAGGAACCTTCCAGAGATTTGGCTGGAGCAATGTTTTTCAAGAGGAATGTTGGGTCACGATTCCAAAAGCTCAAGCTCCAGAACCTGTTGGCAAGAGTAAGCGATCGCCCAAAAAAGCTAAATTCAGTCTCTAGGTTTCCCTGAGCTTCCGAACCTTGACAAACAAATAGCAGTTAAACGCACAAGTGTTTATTAATACCTTTGATCGCCGTCAGGCGTTTTTCCTCTTCATTACTGCAATACTGCATTGTCTAGCCGTAAAACCCTGAGGATCAAACGTATTACACCCCAAAAAGCCGTGTATTTGCTGGCTTATTAAATGGGGAAACCCTGAGCCTGTTCTTGTAGCGAAAGGTACGCCACACACAAACCCTACTAACAAACATCAGGATTTCCTTATGAGTAGTATATCCGTTCTTGCTCAACCGCAAGATACCATTCGCGTCAATGCCCTTCATGCCCTTGCCTATTGTCCGAGGCTTTTCTACTTGGAAGAAGTAGAAGAACTTTATACCCAAGATGATCGCGTCTTTGCTGGACGCAGACTTCATACTGAAATAGAGAAGGAGGAGGGGGCAGAATGGCACGAATTTGTTCTTGAAGATGAAATGCTGGGTTTACGAGGCAAGGTCGATGCCCTCCGTACCCGCAACGGTCAAACCATTCCCTATGAACACAAACGAGGTCATTGCTACCGGGATGAAAACAATCGACCCCAGGCGTGGAACAGCGATCGCCTTCAAGTACTCGCCTATGCTTGTCTAATTGAAGCAGCGTTAGGCATCACCGTTTCTGAAGGTCGGATTCGCTATCACACCGATAACGTGCTAGTTCATGTCCCCCTTGATGAAGTTGGGCGGCAGGAAGTACACCAGGCGGTTCAGCAAGCTCGACGACTGAGAGCGTCAAGCGATCGCCCACCGATTACAACCAATGAACGTTTATGCGTTCGCTGTTCGCTGGCTCCAATTTGCTTACCAGAAGAAACTCGGTTAGTTCAAGATTCTCAGCGCCATGCTGTCCGGCTGTTCCCTGAAGATGATGACCGTCAAGTAGTTCACGTTTTAGAGGCTGGAACATCCGTTGGTAAGAGCGGAGAGCAGCTTAAGATTACAAAAAAAGACCGATCTGTCAGTACTGTTCCTTCTCATACTGTGGGTCAACTGGTTCTACACAGCTATGCCCAGATTTCAACTCAAGCGCTCTATTTCTGTGCCGAGAAGGAAATTGGTGTACACTTTGTGTCCGGTGGTGGGCGCTATCTCGGTAGCTTTGACACGCGCCAAGGCAGCATTCAACGACGAGTGAGGCAGTACAAAGCGCTTAGTGATTCAGATACCTGTCTCAAACTCGCCCGTCAACTAGTATCTTGCCGAGGGCAAAGCCAGCGGAAATTTCTCATGCGAGGGCAGCGGGGAACTCAAACCAATCCAATGCTGGAACAAACCATTGACCAGATGCAGCGGATTCTCAAGCAGGTGCCACAGGCTGAAGCATTACCGTCTTTACTAGGGCTGGAGGGCAACATGGCGGCTTTATATTTCAAGACGCTGCCCAGCTTGCTCTCAGATGGATCTGCTTCGGAATTTCAGTTTGATGGTCGTAATCGTCGCCCACCCAAAGACCGTTTCAATGCATTGCTCAGCTTTGGCTATGCTCTGCTTCTGAAAGATGTCATCAATGCCATTTTGTTTGTTGGGCTTGAGCCAGCTTTGGGTTTCTACCATCAACCTCGCACTCAGGCTCCTCCTCTGGCACTGGATTTGATGGAAATTTTCAGGGTGCCTCTGGTTGACTTGCCAGTGATGGGATCTATCAACCGCAATCAATGGGATGTGGACACAGACTTCGAGATTCGTGGAGAGCAGGTCTGGCTAAGCGAATCTGGGCGACGCAAGTTCATTAGCGTTTACGAGCGTCGTAAGGAGGAAAGTTGGAAACATCCAGTCACAGGTTATTCTTTGACCTACCGCCGACTAATTGAGCTTGAAGTCAGGTTGCTAGAGAAGGAATGGTCGGGTGAAGGCGGGTTGTTCGGTCAATTAGTAATTCGGTGAGGTAGTCCAATGGCTGAACAGAAAAATTATTACCTCATCAGCTACGATATCCGTGATCCAAAACGATGGCGCAAAGCTTACCAATTGTTGAAGGGATATGGCGAAACGTTGCAGTACTCTATCTTTCGATGCCGACTAAGCCAGCGGGAACGCGAAAAACTTCGGTGGGAACTGGAGAAGATTCTAGCTCAGGAGGATAGCCTGCTGATTGCTGGGTTGTGCGATCGCTGTGTTGAGCGAATTCAAGCTTGTAATCGACCTGAAACATGGCCTGTACAGCAAGACCAATTCCTCGTTTTCTAATACAAGGATCTGTGGTTGTAGCACCTAAATCATGTGTTCCTACTCCATAATCCCTGTGCCTAATGACGTTGAAAGGTTGTGAACACTTGAGAGGTGCTTGCAAATGGCTAAAGTCGCTCTTCTACAGGAATTTCAGCACAGCCATGAGTTTGGTAAAGTATGGTGGGAGCGTTGATTATCCTGGGCGATCAAGTTCAGTCGGTTAGATGCTTGCAAAATGGACTCTCGGTTCAGTTGCAGCAAGGCTTCTGGTGATCGCAGTCGCAAACCTCTGATGCCGCAAGGCGTTGAGCACTGGATGTAGCTGATTGGCATTTGCAAAATCTTAGCTAGTCGCAAACCTCTGATGCCGCAAGGCGTTGAGCACTAAAAGTTAGCGCCCATTTTGCTCATTTTCCTGGCAAGTCGCAAACT
>JAAUQZ010000072.1 GCA_012033355.1 Leptolyngbyaceae cyanobacterium RM1_406_9
CGCGGACAGGTAGGGGCATGCACTGCCCCCCCTACAGATATTTGTGGTCTACGCAAATGCAAACCGCTGTAAGTCGTGAAGCTGTGACGGCGATCGCTTGAGGCACAGCAAGCTATCCTTGAAGCGTCTCAAACTCCAACTCCCTTACCGCATGACTCCTTCCCTCTGGCCCTACTGCACTCCTGGCATTCCAGATGATTTATTTGAACGTCTGCCAGGAATTCCCATGAGCAAGCGAGAAATTCGACTGATGATGATTTCTCACCTACGGCTGCGCCCGAATGCTGTCCTGTGGGATATTGGGGCAGGAACCGGGACAATTCCCATAGAAGTTGGGCTGTTGTGCCCTAAAGGGCGCGTTCTTGCGATCGAGCGGGATGAAGAGGTTGCTAGTTTAATTCGGCGAAATTGCGATCGCTTTGCCGTCCAAAACGTAGACGTAATTGAAGGCAGCGCTCCAGAATGCCTCAAGGATCTGGACTATGCGCCGCACTGCGTCTGTGTAGAAGGCGGGCGACCGATCAAGGAAATTTTGAAAGCGGCTTGGAGTTACTTACGCCCCCAGGGTCGAATCGTGGCAACTGCGACCAATTTTGAAAGCCTCTACGCGATTTCAGAAAGCTTGGCAGAACTGCACGTGCGAAATATCGAAGTCGTGCAGTCTGCCGTCAATCGCCTGGAAACAAAGGGCAATCATCAGGTGTTTGCTGCGGTTGATCCGATGTTTGTGTTGAGCGGAGAGAAGTTGGAGTAGAGGGATTGGTTATTGGTCATTGGTCATTGGTTATTAGCTTCTCGTGACAAGGCTCTGCCTTGTCATACAAGGGCAGAGGCTCTGCCTCCATTGATCAACTGGAGGCAGAGCCTCCCAACGGGGTTCCCAGCCGGAGGCTAGGAACCAGGGAACTCCTAGCCCCTAACCCCTAACCCCTCAACTCCAACTGTGCCTCAACGTCTTGAGTTGTATCTAATCGCGTTACATACGGCTGTTCTGCTGCGGTGAAGGGGTCTAGCTGCTGTTGAGCGAGCAGGTCGGCGGTGGCATCGGCGATGTCTCCGGTGCGCTGCTGGAGGCGGGTTTGCAAGACTTCTAGGGGAGCGTCACAGTGGAAGATTTGCAGGGGAATTTGGTGAGATTGGGCTTGGGCGATCGCCTCCGCCCTGAGTGCCTGCCGATCATACTTGGCATCCAAAATCACAGAATATCCTTGAGCGGCAAGCTGAATTCCTAGCTCTAGCAATCGCCCGTAGGTTTTTTGTGTCATTTCTGCGGTGTAAAGCTCAGCGCCACCTTTTTGATGTAATGCAATGCCGCCTAAATGTTTCCGCACTGCATCAGAGCGAATGTGAACAGCGCCTAATTTGCGGGCTAACAGCCGAGCAGTCGTACTCTTGCCAGAACCGGACAAGCCTGACATGAGAATCAGCCTGCCCTGCTGCGGATGGGCGTTTTCCCACGCTAACCGGTAGTAAAGTGCTGCGGTTTCTTTGGCCTTTTGTTTGGACTCTTCAGGAACAGCGGGATCGTCTAGCAAAAAACAGGTGATTTTTGCCCGCACATAGGTCTGGCGGCTGACATAGATGGGCAAGACGCGCAAGCCTTCCCAGTCGCCCGTTTGCTCTACGTAGGTGTTGAGAAATAGAGCACCCAGGTCAGGACGTTCTCTAACTGCCATGTCCATAACGATGTAGGCAACGTCATACATTACGTCTACAAAGCGAAATGGCTCGTTGAATTCGATGCAGTCAAACAGGAAGAGTTTGTTTTGCCAAAAGCTGATGTTGCCCAGATGCAAGTCGCCGTGACATTCACGGATTCGATCTTGCTGCATTCGCTGGACAAACAAATCTTGCTGCTCCTGGAAGAAGCGATCGGTGTAGGTTTTGGTTTCGTTAAACTGCTTTTGGGTTTGGGCAATGCCGATGTAGCGTTCGGTTTGCTCGTAGTTTTCATCAAACGCCTGCCGCACCTGAGCGACTTCACCAAATTTGCGGATGTAGTTGCTGGTAGGCGAGTTGGCGTGATAAGTGGCGATCGCCCTTGCCAACTCGACCAACAATTCCTCAGTCAGTTTGCCCTGATCAAACATATGGTCTAGCAGCGTTTCTTGAGGGAACTGCCGCATTTTTAAGGTGTACTCTACAGGTGACTGTTCATTGCCTAAGTGAAGCTGATCGCCAATCTGACTGATGGGCAGCACCTCTAGATAAATGCCAGGTGCGCCGCGTTCGTTAAGCCGCAGTTCCTCTAGGCAAAAATGGTGACGCTGCTCCAGGGTAGAAAAGTCGAGAAAGCCAAAATTTAGCGGCTTTTTGAGCTTGTAGGCATACTCTCCGGTCAGCAGCACATAGGAAATGTGCGTCTGGATCAGCTGAATTGGCTCCTGCACTGGATGCGGGTAAAAACTGGGCTGCATCATCTGCTGAATCACGGGCGGGAGCTTGGAATCGGACATAGGATTGGCAGGTAGGTTTGACGTTGAAAGATAGGCTGCAACTAAAAAGCCAGGGATGCTTCCCTGGCTAAATGACTAATTTAGGTCAATTGGCGATCGCTTGTCATCCTATTCGGAAGCGGAAGCAGATTCATCCGTGCTATCGTCTTCCCCTGCCGTAACCCGCCCGGACAACACAGAAACCACCACTCGATCTGGCTCACCCACTGCCACAACCCCTTTAGGCAGCTTTAGTTCATTCACATGAACTGAGTCGCCAACCTGAAAGTCTGTTACGTCTACTTCAATCGTTTCTGGAATAGCTTCAGGGTCGCACTGCACCTGTAACTCTGTCAAAACTGTATCCAAAGCACCGCCGCCTGTTTTCACCCCAATCGCTTCACCCACAAAGTTGATGGGCACGGTCACTTCAACACTCGACTGAGCCGCAATAGAGAAGAAGCTGAGGTGATAAATCGATCTGCGCCAGGGGTGCGTTTGCACTTCCCGCAGCAGCGCTTTGCCGCTCCAGGGAAGATCAGGTATTTTCACCTGAATCAAAGTGTTATTTAGGGAAGCTTTTCTAACTAGTGTTTCAGCGTCTTTGGCATCCAGGGTTAAGGAAACCGATTCTGCCCCTTTGTGACCATAGAGTACGGCTGGCATCCGCCCTTCGCGCCGCAGTGCCCCTGCTTTGCTACCGGGGGCACGCTTTTGACATTCAACTGTGAGTTCCATACGAGTAACCTAACTGGGTCTATGACTGTAAACTGAATCGATCCGAAAGTTGAGCAATCCGAAAATCAAGCAATCTAAACATCTAGGAATCTAAACATCTAGCAATTTGAACATCTAGTGGCTTCAGACTTGGGCAGTCTGAGCCGCCCCATTGCTGTAAAGCAGCGCCCGCTTGGGGCCATGAATGGGGTCTTCGACGATGATCGTTTGATCGCGGCTGGCTCCCAAAGACACAATGGCGATCGGCACCTCCATCAGCTCTGCCAAGAACTTGAGGTAGTCAAGCGCCTGACGGGGCAGGTCATCCAGCGATCGGCAGTGGTCGGTAGACTGTTTCCAGCCTGGAAGCGTTCTATAAATCGGCTTGCAGCGGGCAAAGGCACGGGCGTTGCTAGGAAAGTCGTGACAGCGCTGTCCATCAATTTCGTAGGCAACGCAGACGTTGATTTCCTCTAGCTCGTCCAGCACGTCAAGCTTGGTGATTGCCAGACAGTCTAAGCCGTTGATGCGGACGGCATAGCGCCCGATAACCGCATCAAACCAGCCGCAGCGCCGCCTACGCCCCGTAGTGGTGCCAAATTCTGCACCGCGATCGCACAGCAACTCTCCCATTCTGCCATTTAGCTCTGTGGGAAAGGGACCTTCTCCTACTCGTGTCGTGTAGGCTTTGGCAACGCCAATTACACGATCGATGATGGTTGGACCAATACCAGAGCCAACGCAGGCCCCACCCGCAACCGGATTTGAAGACGTGACATAGGGATAAGTGCCGTGATCGAGATCCAGCAGTGTCCCTTGTGCCCCTTCAAATAGAATGTTTCGCCTTTCTTTCACCGCCTCGTAGATTTTGAGAGAGCTATCAACGACATGAGGGCGCAATCGTTCAGCATAGCCTAAATATTCTGCAATTACCGCGTCAACCTTCAGCGGCGGCAGGTCATAAAGCTTTTCCAGAATGACATTCTTGTCGCTGATCGTCCAGCGTAACTGCTCTTGCAGGCCTTCTGAATCCATCAGATCAATGACGCGAATGCCAGTCCGCTCAGACTTGTCGGCATAAGTCGGACCAATTCCCCGCCCGGTTGTACCGATTTTGTGGCTACCGCGCCGTTCTTCAGAGGCCTGATCAAGCAGACGATGATAAGGCATTGTGACGTGAGCCGTTTCTGAAATCAAAAGATTTTCTGTAGAAATATTCAGCGCTTCTAGCTGATCTAGCTCTTCGATCAGCCCTTTTGGATCGACCACCGTACCCGAACCAATGATGCACTCCGTGTCGGGGTAGAGGATACCAGAGGGAATCAGGTGCAGCTTAAACGTCTGATCTTTAACCACAACGGTATGTCCAGCGTTGACACCGCCCTGATAGCGAACCACGACATCTGCGGACTTGCTCAGCAAATCCGTGATTTTGCCTTTTCCTTCATCGCCCCATTGGGCCCCGATTACAACGACGTTAGCCAAGGGATTATCAGTTTCTAAAGTTCACACAAACTACAATTATCAACAGTGGATGTCATTACTGTCAACTTTCACGAAGAGAGGTTTCTGTGGCTTTATATGCTGAGCTACATCGCCACTTAGGTGGCTCTGTTGTGCCCCGCGTGTTGTGGCGGTATTTTCAGCGCAACCGCCCTGACCTGGCTCAACAGTTTGATGAATACGGGGCTTTTGAGGAATTCTATACTCGTCCTCGCAATACTTTAGATGAATATTTAGAACTGCATACGCTGGTAGAGAGCGTCCAGACGGATGAAACGCTGCCTTATTTTGTCTATCGGCTGATGCGAGGGGCGTACATTTTTGAAAATTTGGCTTATCTGGAGCTACGCTACACGCCTTATCTCCGCACGTCAGATCAGTTGAGCCAGTCTGAGCGAATCGATCAGATGACTCAAATTGTTGAAATTGTCGGGCGAGCAAGTCAGTTGGGCGATTACCCGATCGTAACCAGCCAAATTTTGTGTATGCATTCGCGGTTGCCCTATGAGGTAAATCGGGCGATCGCCACCCTCGCTGCCCAGATGAAGCAATACGTTTGCGGCATTGATCTGGCGGGCGGCGATGCCCACTACGCCGAGCGGCTGGATGAATTTGTGGAACTGTATGACTATGCGCGATCGCTTGGGCTAAACACCACCGGACATCTGTATGAAACGACCGAAGGCTGCTACCCCAAACTTTTGCCTTACCTGATGCGAATCGGGCACGGCATTCAGATTCCGCTGCGGCACCCGGAGCTATTAGGTGAAGTCGCCGAACGGGGTCAATGTCTCGAAGTTTGCCCCACAACCTACTTAAAGACTGGCACCCTGGAGAGCATTCATCAGCTTAAGCTGGTGTTCGATCGCTGCTTTGAAGCGGGGGTTGATATTGCGATTTGCACTGACAACGCCGGACTGCACAATATGCGCTTGCCGTTTGAGTATGAGAGCCTACTAACCCATGATGTGATCGGTTTTGAGGAATTACAGGCTTGTCAAGAAGCTGCCTTTCGCCATGCTTTTGCCTGGCCGTATCGTCAGCGTCCTGCTTCAATTTTGACTGAAATCCTGCAACCCGAATCAAAAGCTATAGCTGTTAGTCATACAGGCTAGGACAATCGTGTTTTGAAAATGGCTACGCGCTTTGATGAAGACGTTTTTGTGTGGAAGCCCTCCACTCAGCGGGGAATTCCACACAAAAAGTAAGTCGGAGTTGGAGTTGGGGTTGGAAAGGGTAAGGGGGCGATCGCCCCTCACTCCTCACTCCTCAATCTGCTTTCTCACCCACTGCCGAAAGATTTTCACTAACTCCAGATAATCAACAGTCTCAGCCTGCTGAAGAAAACCAGTAATTTCTGGAATTGGCACATTTGGGAAAAAGTGACTGGTTTGGGAAGTGATGTAAGTATCATTTTGCAATTGTTTAATCACCAGAGATTCTCCGTTGTAGATCCAAACTTCTGCTAAACCCAGATCTGCATAGACTTGGAGGCGATCGCCAGAACCACTAGTGATATCAATTTCAACCACTAAATCGGGTGCCGGATCTGTGTTTAGATCCAGGCGCTTCTTGCCTCGCACCACAGCAATATTACGAAAGTAAAAACATTCATCGGGTTCTGCACCACTCAATTCTGGACGCTTAAAGGTCGTTGAGCCTAATGGATAAACCGAAAGGTTAGCTTCTTCAGCCAGTGTTTCAACAAAACGTCCCATGAGTGTTTTATTCAGCTCATGTTCAGGGGAAGGAGTCAAGATTTCTAAATTGCCGCGATTGTAAGTGAGGCGGAAGCGGCGATCGCTCAATTCTTCTAGTAGTGTTTCGTAGGTCTGCCAGCTAATTCCCGATAGATGGACTACTTCAATGAGGGATTGTGAAGCTGTAAGCATAGGATAAAAGCATAAGGTGTTTATATTTTAGGTTAGGGAGGGCGATCGCCCATCGATTCAACTTAACTCTGAAAGCATTATGATTCCAGTATGTTCCGTCTGCAACTGGGAGAATTAAGCCCATGTATGCTCTGGTTTCCTCTGAAAAGATTCAACTACCTCCTGGTTCTGTAGTGCGGCTGCTTGCGACCTGGCAGGAGTATCAAAGTCTTTGTGAGCAGCGAGGAGATGGGTCAATTCCTCGGATCAAATACCGCGATGGAGAAGTGTTGCTCATGTCTCCTCTACCTGTGCATGGAAAGGATGCTCATCTTATCGCCAGTGTTGTTATTGCCCTTTTAGATCAGGATGGGCGAGAGTACGATGCATTTACGCCCGTTACCATGTTTTTGCCAGAGGAGAGTGGTATTGAGCCAGATTATTGCTTTTACATCAACAATTGGGAAGCGGTTTTGGGTAAGAAGCGGATTGACTGGAGACGAGATCCGCCACCTGATTTGGTGATTGAAATTGATGTCACCAGTTATTCTGATGTGCAGGATTATTTGCTCTATCGCGTTCCGGAGGTGTGGTTGTACAAACGGCAGCAGGTGTTAGTTTATCAGTTGCAAGGAGTCACTTATCAACTGCAACGTGAGAGCATCTATTTCCCAGGGCTTGATGTGGAGGGGGCGATCGCCGCTGTGTTGAGATTGCCTACGAGCGCAACACCAGTGCTGCTATTCGTTATTTCAAACAACAGTTAGCTAAGGGCTGATCATTGAGCAGCAAGAAGACATTGACGAAATACCTTTTGAGACACTAGCGCAAGGAACTACGGGGGTTGCTGAAGAACTTTGGCGATCGCCACCATACTTGAACCATTGTTCATAGATAGCGCATACGCTTTGCTGTGCCTCCGCTGATTCTCGCATTCCTCAAATAAACTGTATAAGGGGATACCATATCGATTTTAGAAGTTTGTAAATAATGAAACCTGGCTAAAGCTAGTATTCTAATCCTGACTTCTAATCTTAACTATGGTGAATCGCCGCAACTTTTTGTTGGGTAGCGCTGCCACTGCTGCAACGGCTTCTCTGTTGCACACAACCAGGGTTCGTGCCCAATCTCAGCGAGAAGAAATTCAAGCATTGCAGGAGGGGTATGTTGGGCAGTATCAAGGTGGAGTGTATCTGCTTCCTGCTACAGATGAAACAGTGCAATGGGGGTGGTTTAACAATGCTGAACCTCCCCGTGCCCGGATTAAATCAGGTGACACCATCATTCTTGAAACGATGATGGCTTCCCAAAATCAGATTTTGCCAGGAGTTCCCATTGAGGAAATTACGCGACTGCGTGTAGATCACCCAGGACGAGGACCACACACCGTTACGGGTCCAATTTTTATTGAAGGGCAGAACCGGGAGACGTTCTTAAAATTAAGATTAATAGAATTGTACCTCGTACCTACGGCACTAACTGGAACTTGCCAGGTGAGTTAAATCTAGGACAGTTTCCAACCCTTTTTCCCGAAGCGCAAGCCAAACATTTCTATCTTGATTTGGCACGAGGGGTGACGGAGTTTTTGCCTGGTATCGAACTCCCTGTACGTCCTTTCCCTGGCATTTTGGGAGTTGCTCGTGAAGAGAGCGGTCAGTACAGCACAGTTCCTCCTGGGCCCTTCGGCGGAAACTTGGACTGCCGGGAAATGGTCGAAGGAACAACGGTCTATATTCCAGTTTTTGTGGAAGGAGCTTTGCTGTGGTCAGGCGATTCCCATGCTGTGCAGGGTAATGGTGAGATCAACCTAACGGCTGTAGAGTCTGCTTTTAATGAACTTAATCTCACGGTTGAAGTTCTCAAAGATATGTCTTTAACCTGGCCGAGAATCGAGTCTCCAACCCATTGGATGACTCTGGGCTACGACCGTGATATGAACATTGCCATAGACATTATGGAGGAGGAAACTCTCAAATTCTTGGCAGAGTGGAAAGGATTGAGCAGCCGTGAAGCCCGTCAGTATATGACTGATTACGGAGACATCCGAGTGGCTGAAGTGGTGAACCAACTAAAGGGCATTTACTGTATGTTGCCGAAGGAAGACAGCCCAGTTTTATCCCCTTTACCTCAAGCTGATACCAACGAATATTATGTCACTCATGCCACCAATGCCGATGCAATGGAGGCAATGAATGCATCAGCTTTAGCTCTGATTGAGCGAATTCAAGAAGAGAAAGGGTTGACAGCACTCGATGCTTACTCGCTGTCTAGTCTGGCGCTAGATGCTCGCGTTGGCAGGTTAGAGCCTGGAGCGGCGAACATTCATTGCTTGATGCCCAGATCTACCTGGGTTTCTTAATCAAGGGGAATGGCGCTGAGATAGCAAGGGCGATCGCCCAGTGCAGCTTCTTTGAGCGTTCAGGTCTGCGACTTCTCAAAGAAGTCGCAGACCTAATACCTGTGCTATGACTCTTGAGCGTAGCCATTTTGCTGCAAAAGAGTGCGGAGGTTGTTGAAAAACTGTTGGCGATCGCCCCCCTGGTAAGCCTGTTCCACCATTTGCCAGCCCTCCTGCGCCTGTCCCAAAAGGTGCTTATTTGCCAGGTACGCTGCCCAGACTGATTTCATCGTCGGGTCTGTTCTGACGCTGGCATCCCCGTTACTTTGGCGCTGCCAGTAGTGTGACCAGAGAATGTAAGCATGGCTACCCACCTCTCGCGGGTGCTGGCGCGTCACGTCAGCCATTCTGCCATCCTGGTATTGCAGCACCCGCAGTGGCAAAACGCTGGGTGCATAGCTGCTCTCCTGAAGCTGTTCCACCATTTCAACTGACGGAAAGCCAAACGGATAGGCAAACAGATTGTCATTCGTTAAAAATTCTGGTGTCCCATCTTCATCCAAATCGCGCAGCCGATAGCCCGCATAGCCCCAAAAATGCTCCGTGTAGGAATAGGTTTGCTGTTCAGGGTCATAGCGATAGATTTGGGTGTAAGTGCAGCAGCCACCGGGACGGTTGCCAAAGTCGAATAAAATCTCTAGTTCACCATCCTGATTCAGGTCTACGACCTTGAGTGATTCAGGAAAAGGACGATTGCCAGCAGATTGCAGATTCGTTGGGTTGCCATAGGTGCTGCGGGCAGTAGCAAGATCCTGATCGATCAAAGTTTGTCCCGCTCTAGCAATTCTCAATCGAAAGTTAGCGAATTGAGATGGCTCAGCCCCCAAAACTTCCCCGTTATAAGACAACTCAGCAACCACATTGCCGCTCGATTGCGTCACGCGAATTTCGCCCGATGCCTTAGCAACTTGGGGTGAGGCGATCGCCATTCCCACCACCAAAACCCGACTCAGCCAAGCAACAACCTTAATTTTTTGTGTCATCGTCAACCCAACTAGTGGTAGCGGAACTACTGCCATGAGCATTTTTTGCAAAACCAGTACTCGGCACCCTGAGACATTTTATAGCAGGGAGGAGGGATGAAGGATGAGGGATGAGGGCGATCGCTCAAGTTTCTGCAACAGTCTGTATCTTTAACTTGCTGAAAATTCTGCCAAACCAGCAGTACTTGCCGCCCACCGATGCGAAGCGCGTCATGCTACCCATCCCAATCCCTTGCGGAGGGGGTCTGGGGACGCGCTTCGTCCCTCAGTGGGGGTCTGGGGGCAAGCCCCCAGAAAAGATTTGGCTGAAATCCAGAGTTAGAAGAGCAGACGGGCAAGATGCCCATCCCACAGAAGAGCCAAAAAGCTTTCAGATCGTGTGATTTAACAAACAGGAATCAGAGCCGCCTATGATACGCTATCTGCGTAATTAGATTTAAACGCTTCATCAGGAGCAAAACATATTGCTGCTGATACACAAAACAACCAGGTTTGGCAGGAGTTTGGGGTTATGGTGATGCGAGTTGGGCTACTGTTTGGCGGCTGTTCCGGAGAGCATGAAGTATCGATTCGGTCTGCCCAGGCGATCGCCCAAGCCCTCAGCACTGGTGCCAACACCGACAAATATCAGATCAACCCCGTTTACATTCAAAAAGATGGTCGCTGGTTAGGAGCGACGATCGCCCAGCAAGTTCTCGAAAGCGGCACCCCCCTACAGCTTTCCGCCTCAGATTCCATCCTTCCCAGCGAAAAGCAAACCGCCGAAAATTCTACAGGTACCCTTCAAACTACCGATTCTCAAAAACTGCGCTGGCAGTCTCCTGCCCAAGTCGCTGATGTAGACGTATGGTTTCCAATTTTGCATGGGCCAAACGGCGAAGACGGCAGTGTTCAAGGATTGCTCAAACTGATGCAAGTGCCCTTTGTCGGCTCAGGCATTCTCGGCTCGGCTCTGGGAATGGACAAAATCGCCATGAAAATGGCTTTTGCCCAGGCAGGATTGCCCCAGGTGAAATACGTTGCGGTCAACCGTTCCCAAATCTGGTCAAACCCCTGCGTTTTCCCCAAGTTGTGTGACGAAATCGAGCAAACGTTGGGGTATCCCTGCTTTGTCAAACCTGCCAACCTGGGTTCCTCAGTGGGAATTGCCAAAGTGCGATCGCGCCCCGAACTCGAAGCCGCCCTGGATAGCGCCGCCAGCTACGATCGCCGCCTCGTCGTCGAATCCGGAGTCACCGCCCGCGAAGTCGAATGCGCCGTTTTAGGAAACGACCAGCCTAGAGCCTCAGTGGTGGGTGAAATCACCTATGAGAGCGATTTTTATGACTATGAAACTAAATACACTGATGGATTAGCGGGTTTGTTGATTCCTGCGCCTTTGCCAAAGGCGATCGCCCAGCAGATTCAGGAAATGTCGCTCCAAGCCTTTGCCGCAGTTGATGCAGCAGGGCTTGCCAGGGTAGACTTTTTCTACGTTGAGGCAACGGGCGAAGTTTTGATCAACGAAATTAATACTTTACCTGGATTTACCGCGACTAGTATGTATCCAAGGCTCTGGGCAGCTAGTGGTGTTGCCTTTTCAGAACTGGTCGATCAGTTAATTCAGCTTGCGCTAGAACGGGGTTCCTAAACTCTTATAGCCCTCCTCAGTGCATTAGACCAGATTCTAGCTAGTATCGATCAAGACGCATTAGAAACTAGTCTGGCTTTGAGCGGCTGAGGTTGAAAATGAAAAAAGATCAGATTCACAATCAGACAGCCGACTCGGTAGCAGAGCATCTCATCCTTCCTGCTGAAAATCAGGGTAAGTCAGATTTTGCGCGGCTGTTGCAAGCCCTCTTCGGACATCCGTTTCTCCTGTGGGGCGGCCTGTGGGCAATTTTGTTAATCACCATTAATATCTCGCTCAACGGCTTTTTGCTCAACCCCGAATTTGTAGCTCAAAGTGAACAAATTCAAGAACCACCCGTCGTTGAGTCGCCCGATACGCCAACGCCTGTTTCAGTTGAAGGCAAAGACTCTCTGCCGCTCTGGTCGTTTGGGGCGATCGCCCTTAGCTGTGCGGTCGCTACCCTCATGGTTTCTCAACGACTCAGACAGATCCCCGGCCCTCGCAAACCAGCCAAACGCTCCAGGGTAAACCCTCGATCGCTACCTGCTGCTCAGATTGGGGCTTCGGGGAAGGCGATCGCCCCAGGCTCTAAGTCTGCTGCGGCACCCAACCAGTTTACCAACGTCCTGCAATCTACCGAAGAAACTCCTGTTAGCGTCGTTCCGACTGAGGAAACCCATTCACTATACTGGGACGAAACAAGCTTGGCAGACATAGACATTCGCTATCGCCGCCCGCTTTCCTCCTGACGGTGAAGAGAGACTAGGAGTTGTGAAGTTGACTGTCTAGCGTTTGCCCCTCCGCTGGAGTTTCCAAAAGGGATTTTACGAAACTGCCGCCCATGACAAAGAGGGCGATCGCCACCGTCCCAATTCCGAGCGGGCTAGGAATCCAGAAGACCGCTTCCAGATGGTTGACTTCCCCTGGTTTGAGCGTCCAGGTCAGCTGATTTCCCTGGCGTACAGCTTCACTGGAGGAATTGACACTGCGGGCACCCCAGGGAGTATTGAGGTTAAATTCTAGGTCGATGAGAGAGCCAGGACTGACTAGCAAATTGCCATTGGCAGAGAGAACACCGAGCGATCGCAAATCTACATCAAAGCTAAGGCGATTGCGCTCCAGCAGCAGCAGATTACTCTCCGTGAACGTCAGATGTGAAGTCACTTTAGGCAAGTCCAGCTCAGGATTAGAATCGCCAACAGAAGGCTCTGTCTCTGCCTGAAAGAATTGATTAAACTTTGCCTCCAAATTTGCTCCATTATTAAACGGAATCCTCACCAAAAGTTCCTGGTTAGAAAGCCGCTTGACCCGTCCGCCTAGCTGCTTAGTTCGCTGTTCAACACTGCGGAGCCAGTCCTGAGCGGCATCGCTGAAATGGGTGAGGCGATCGCTCAACTGCACGTGCTGCACAATCTCCCCGCCATTTTGCCCGTCATAGCGAATCCCCACGTCATACTTAACGCAGCCAGAGAGAAACAGCGCCGCAATCAAAATAATCCACAGAACCCGCAGCCGCACTAAAGCTCGAAGCAAAGTTCTCAGCATTCTGGGCAGGGGAGAGGCAGATGTAGACCGAGAAGATCTTCGCATGGAAGGATTCCAGGTTAGTTGATCGCTATGAAGTTGCCTAGATAGAAGCATACTCCAAACTCCACTCCCTCTACCCTGACTCTCTTCCACAAACTACAGGGCATCAGCTTCCTGTGGGATGGGCATCTTGCCCGTCCAAATCAAGCAGGCAAGATGCCTGCTCCACAGGAACCCAAGGTTTCCAAAACTTTAGTTGCACATCACGTCACACCAACAGGGGGCTGAAGCCGAATGGCACTGAAATAAGCGAAAAACGAGTGTCGAGATCTGCGACTTCTCAAAGAAGTCGCAGATCTTGGCCCCCTAAGTCATTCCAAATAGACCCTATCCCTGACGTGCAGCGACTCCTAGCTGTTGAAATAGCATACTCGGCAGGTAAGCTCCTCCGCCGACCCACTCTGGCGTACTGCCCAGGTCAGCCAGGTGTTGGAAGGCTTCAAAGATATTCCCTGCAACCATCGTATTTTTGACCCGACCGACAATTTTGCCCTTTTCCACCTTGTAGCCCAAGTCGAGGTTGACCGAGAATTCTCCGGCAAGCTGGTTTGACTGTCCGGCTCCCAAAACCTGATCGACAATCAGCCCCTCGTCCATGCTGGCAATCAAGTCTTCGGTAGAAGTGCCGCTGGGAGCAACGCAGAAATTTACCATATCTGGACCGGGACGCGACAGCCCACCCCGGAAGCCATTCCCGGTCGGCTCTGTTTCGGCACGAGCAGCCCAGCGGCGATCCCAATAAAATCCTTTGACGGTGCCCTGGTCAATGTAGGCTTTGCGGCGAGTCGGTGTGCCCTCATCGTCAAACGCGCAGGCAGAAACGCCAATCGTGGGATCTTCAAACACCGTCAGGCGTGAGTCAAATAGCGTTTCACCCACCTTATCCGTCAGGGGTGAAGCCTTTTGCGCCACAACCTGACCCGAAAGCACCGTTTCAAATAAGCCGCCTAAGGAGCTAGCCGCCGCTCTGGGAGTAAACAGCACCGGGAAAGAGCCGCTGCTGATGCTGGCGTTTTGCTCTGCCCAGCGATATTTTTGCAGCAGTTCTGCCAGGATGCGGTCGTAGTCGGGGATGCGATCGCGCCCCACATCGTAGCTATAGGCTTGAAGGAAATCCTCACCCCGCACCAGGTTTCCTGAAATGCTGGCGCTGGTCGTCTGGCTAGCCCGTTCTGCATACACACCCTTACTGGTGGCAATCTTTGCCTGCCCAGAGCGAACGTGAAAGCCCACGTCTACGAGAATCTCTGGATTGTAATCGTGAACAGACTGGATGAGGCGATCGCCCACTTCCACCAATTCCTGAGTTGCAGGCGGCACATAGCCCGAATCACCCGCTCCATTCTGACTGTGCAGCTCACTGGCAAAGTCAAACTCAGCCACACTGCCAATTTCTGCCGTTTGCACCGCTGCATCCACCAGATCTTCCAATCGCGTCAGATCGGTTGAGCTAGCAAACCCCAACCTGCCGTTACAGATTACTCGCAGCGCTACACCCTTCAGGGCTTTCGTTTGCAGCGCCTTCAGCCGATTATTCTCAAACTCAATCGGCGTATCCTGACTGGACAGGAAATATACTTCTGCCGCCTCGGTTCGCGGGGCAGCTAATTTTAGAATTTGGTCTAAGGTAGAATCGCTCACGGTGTTTTTAATGGGGAATGGGGAATGGGGAATCAAGGATGAAGGACAATTCTGATCTTAACTAAACCAGAGTAGGCTTCCGATCGTGAGGGCGATCGCCACCAGCGCCACCCAGATGAAAGCATTATCTTTGGTGTTGACCTGGCTCAGATCGATTGGTTCGGGGTCGGGTTGGGGGCGCGGACGGGGCGGACGCTTAGCAGGAGCGGGGTAACTTGTGCCGCCTTTGTTGCCTTCAGAATCGTCCAGGGCTGCCAGGTCAGGAATTTGGGTTAGCCATTCGGGGCGGGTTTTGAGCAGGGGGGCTTTGAGAATGTAGAGCAGGCGTTTGCCTTGCTTGCGGGTGTCGTAGTCGGGGTGGCGGCTGACTTTTTCGCAAAGGGCGATCGCCTCTTGACGCTGCCCCGCCGCTTCGTAGGCAGTAATCAGCCAAATTAGCACCTCGCCGCCAAAGGGGGTGTTTCGCGCTACCAGGCTGGCCGCTTTTTCTAAAGATTGAACCGATTGGCGGTAAGCACCTCGCTCAAAGGCGGCTTTGCCTGTCTGGTACTGCACCTTAGCAGCTTCTAGGTTTTCTGAACTCACGGTTTGCTAGTTAGAGATTCGGTCAAGGATCGGGTTGGTGCGATCGCTATTTCAATCTTAAAGGGCAACCGATTTTAGGTTAGGGCAGTTCCTTGCCAGAAAACATAAAATTGAGACAGGGCAGGCTCTACCCAACGCGATCGCACTTTTGCCAATCCTTGCCCTTTTGTAAAAACGCAATTCCCTGCATCTTTGCAGTATCAATGCAATTCAATCCAAATTTGATCCGGGTAGGATGAAGCGAACTGAAGCAGAAAACGCAACATTGGAAGAAAGCGCACCGAATCGCGTTTCTACAGGCGAGAGGTTCTGGAAACGGATAACTTTTTGATTGATTTGAATGGATTGAGGTAGACCGATGCTCCAAACGATTAACCCGGTTCGCTCTGGTTGGTACAAATCTGCGCTGGCTTTCAGTTCTCTAGTGGGCGCTGCAACGCTGTTTGCCGCTTCTCCTGCAATGGCTGATACCATCATTATTCGCGGAAATGGCTCGATTCGAGTTAGACCCTCTGTGATCTACGACGATTATTACCACGACGATTATTCTCGAACGACGATCCTTCGTACAACGCGCTATTGCTACCCGTATTATGGCGTGACTCCGATTAATGAGCGCCCGACTTCGAGTTTGGTGAACTGCTCATCTACTGGCACGACGTTAAGAAATCCAGTGATTATTGACTCGACGATCATCGATTCGACCTTGATTAATCCGACGATCATCGATTCTGACCGCGTGAACACCCGAACGATTCGGTTGCGTTAGGGGCATCAGCTAGCGATCGCCCCTAAACCGAGGATTGCGGGACATGGCAATCGCCCGTTTATCTACCATGGTCATCATTGCGGGCATATCGCGGGAAACTTTTGCAGTCAGGTTAAGCTCCGATACTGCCATGTCAAACGTTTTGCCGCGAGTCATGCGATAGCCAATTTCCTCTACCTCTGCCCAGGTCAGATCGCTCTCGATGTAGGCTTTGGTCATCGCAATCAGCAGGTTTTGGTAATTGTTGCCTTCCTCCTGAGTCATCATCGTGTGGGGAATATCTAAAACTCGGTCAAACCGCTGATACCAGCACTTGGGCTGATGCTTAACGCCCGACTCAAACAGCGATCGATGGTCACGATTGCCCACCGCAATATCGCTTTCGCTAGAGATGGCAAAGGTGGGGGCGATCGAGCCTTGACGCGATCGCTTCAAAATGTCCGTTCCCATCAGCAAAAACACCCGCAGCGCCGGAACCATAAATCCGTCGTAGCCAAACCGGACATTCTCTGGCTTGGGATTCACCCATTCGTTATAAGAATTGAGATGACGAACAAACAGATCGATAACTTTGCTGCTGCTGCTGAGAAACGCGGCATATAAAATGGCGCGAGAAATCACTTGAGGGCGCTCAACAGCCAGCCAGCCAGCCAAAGTGCCCCCACCCGACAAGCCGCCCACGACAGTCTGTCCGCCTAAAGTTTGGGCTAGCTGAAGCCACTGGAGAGCAAACTTTTGATAGTCTTCGGCTTTGGTCGGCAGCGGCGGCGGATTGTCTTTCCCCCAGTCGCCAGCCAGCCCGTGTCCCGGCATTCGTGGAATCAAGACATTGTAGCCAGCCTGAAACAGCGCTTCTGCCATGGGCACAAACTGATACGGTCCCGCTGTAAAGCCGTGAAAGAACAAACAGGTTTTGGCGGCAGGCGCAGGCTGAAAATAAAACCGAGAGCGGCAGGCTTCATTGCGGATGGGCAATGCATCTTCACGAGCTTTGATATCCCGAATGACGGCTGAGGTGATGGCAGAATAGCTGGGCATAGAGGAAGGTGAAGGAAAGCAGTGTAGAAGCGGTGTCTGAAGTTTGTCATTGACAGAATGTGCAACTTCAAATGCCCCTGTGGGATGGGCATCTTGCCCGTCCAAATCAGGCAGGCAAGATGCTTGCTCCACAGGAAACCAGGGTTTTCAAACCTCTAGGCGCACATTGCGTCAATGACTAATGACTCTCACAAATCAGACCCCCATCATTGTAGGAACGTTCTCATGGAACGTCTCTAGTCGTGTCGGGGGATTCTTCTAGTCGGGTTGGGTGATGTTTATGACATGAATTCTGACGCGACTAACATTGAGCCAATTCCAGCATCGGTGAAGATTTCTAGCAGCAGAGCGTGGGGAATGCGTCCGTCGATGATATGAGCGGCTCGGACTCCCTGGGCAAGCGATCGCACACAGCAATTGACTTTAGGAATCATCCCGCCCGATACGACTCCTGATTCGATCAAACTACGGGCTTGCTGAATGTCTAGCTTGGCAATCAGGCTAGACGGATCGTGATAGTCCTGCAAAATTCCGGGTGTGTCGGTCAGCAAAATCAGTTTTTCTGCGCCCAGTGCCGCCGCCAATTCACCCGCTACCGTGTCGGCGTTAATGTTGTAAGCCTGCCCCGTTTCATCTGCCGCTACGCTGGAAACGACGGGAATATAGCCAGACTTGACGAGTGATTCCAACACGCTAGCGTCGATGCTGCTGACATCTCCAACAAAGCCAATACCGACATCATTTTGAGGACGCGCCTTGATCAGATTGGCATCTTTGCCGCACAGCCCGATCGCCGAGCCGCCAGCCTGATTGATCAGCGCCACAATTTCTTTGTTGACGCGCCCGACCAGCACCATCTCGACGACATCCATTGTTGGCGCATCCGTGACCCGCAGCCCGTTTTTGAATTGGGGTTCAATGCCCAGCTTGCTCAACCAGGAGTTGATTTCAGGGCCGCCACCGTGAACTACGACCGGACGCAAGCCGACGCAAGCAAGAAATACGATATCTCGCATCACTTTGGCTTTGAGCGTGCTGTCTTTCATCGCTGCGCCGCCATATTTAACCACAACGGTGCGTCCGGCAAACTGCTGAATGTAGGGCAGCGCTTCACTCAGGACTCGTACACGGGTTGCTTCGGCTCTTTGAATGTATTCGCTGTCGAGATAGTCGTCGGTAATCATCGGCAACTCAATTTTTTAGAGGGGGTTGAATGCAGTTTAGAGGAGGTTGTGGCACTCAACAACATTAGGTTTAACTATTTAGGAGGCTTTAGGCGTTAGAAACTGTTTGTAAACCAATGTTTTGATCCCCCTTAAATCCCCCTTCAAAAGGGGGACTTCAAACTTGTGATTCGGCTCCCTCCTTTTTAAGGAGGGTTAGGTAGGATCGAATCACCGAGCGTAGTTCAGCTTTATATTCATTTACAAACAGTTTCTTAAGGGCGCTGGGAACTCGGTTTAATTGTTTTGTCAATTTCTTCCAGGACGCGGCTAGCGACATAGCTGGGCGGAGCGCTGCCATTGATTTTGACCCGCACGTCAGCCTGAGCATAGAGGTGCTGTCGCTGCTCTAAAAGGGTTTGCAGTTTTTGCCGCAGGTCAGGAGTTTGCAGCAGCGGGCGGGTCGTGTTGCCCTTGAGCCGCAGATAAAGCTGGTCGATCGGGAGGTCTAGCCAGACAACAATGCCGTGATGCAGATAGCTCCAGTTTTGCCGCTGAAGCACGATGCCGCCTCCGGTGGCGATCGCCAGTCTCGTGTAAGCCGACAGCTCAGACAGCACCTTCGTCTCGATCTGGCGAAATTCTGCCTCGCCCGACTCAGCAAAAATCTCAGACACCGACTTTCCGGCTAGCTGCTCAATCATTGCGTCTGTATCAAAGAAGCGATACTTCAGCCGTTTAGCCAAAATTCGTCCGATGGTGGTCTTGCCTGCCCCCATCATGCCAACCAGGTAGAGGTTGACCCCTTTCAGCAAATGCTTCTCGGTCACATCGCTCAGCGGTTTGATTTCGTATGAGGAAAATCCTGCCATTGTTCCTCCTGTCCCAGCAAATTCTTAAGATTAGTTTATCGGGATTATGGCAAGATTACAGGCTGCCTTCGAGAAAAGCAGGTGTTAGCGGCGGGGGCGATCGCCTTCTTCAAACTCGTCGTCAAAATCCCAATCCTCTTCATCCGAGTCTGGGTTAGACACGGGTTCCCCATCTAGCTCATCGAGCGATCGCGCCGGGGGAATAATCACCCGATAGTCTGCGTCATACACCGACTCGGTTTTGCCTACGCCAGAGTCACTCGGCTCCCGGTAACTGTAGGAATAAACCGAACCCGACTGATAGCTGGTTTTCGGATCTCGCCGCACCTCATAGTCCGTTCGCGGCTGCTGCACAGGAGTTTGCGGAGGCACATCCGGCTCTTCTTCCCAGTCCTCCCACTCTTCCCGCTCTTCCTGCTCTTCCTCTGGCTCCTGAATATAGGTTTGAGAATTGTAAGACGAACTTGAAGCGTAGGACGAACTGGCTTGAGGGCTTGCCTGAGCAGGTGCAGTATCTACAGGCTCCTCATAGTCCTGCCAGTCTTCCCATTCCTCCACCGGAGCGCCTACATTTTCCCAGTCATTGCGAAAGTCAAAGTTAGATTTGGGTTTAGGAGATTCAGCTTTGGTGTAGCTGGTCGTTGTGTTAGGGGAAGATCCGGTCGCAGCCGTCGCAGCCGTCGCAGCATAGGACGAATCTTGCGGCTCAGTCCAACCCTGATTCCAGGATGCTGAAGTGGAATCTGAATTTGAGAAGCGGCTGGCTTCCCGTTTATCGACAGGACGACGGGTGCGGGTAGAAGCAAAGGTATTCGACAGCCCAAACAGTGCCGCAATCACCAATGTGGTGAACGCTCCAGCGGCGATCGCCCCCACCATCCACACGGCTAACGGAAATGCCTGCGTCTGCACGCCCAAAATCACCAGCGGCACCACAGGCGACCAGTTTTGCAAAGCAAACAGCGTCAACCCTCCCAGGACGGCAAGCAGCAGCACAAGTCGAATTACTGGCACGGCTTATCCTCCAGCGGGCAATAGGTGTCCATAGTCCTCAGTATAGGATTGATGGCGCAACCGTTGCATATGAGGGGGAAGGGAAGGAGCGATCGCTCTTCCAAATCCATCACACTTAAATCTGCCAACCAGTAATGTAATGCCTAATCAGTAAGAAGAAGTTGACGCACTCAGTGAAATAGAACTCCTTCTGAGTGAAATAGAACTTCTTCTGGATGAAATAGAACTCCTTCTGAGTGAAATAGAACTTCTTCTGAGTGAAATAGAACTTCTTCTGAGTGAAATAGAACCCCTTCTGAGTGAAGTAGAACCTTCTGTCGGTGCGATAGAATCCCTTGTCGGTGTCACAGAACTTCTTCTTACCAACAATCCCGTGACCTAACAATTCCGTAATCAGACAAAGCCTCCCAAGTGATCAAGAGGCGTTTCTAAAACTGATCTGCTGCGAGCGTGATGGAAGAGAATTAGCTTTCGTGGCTGCGATCGCTTTCAGCCAGTGCGTGAGCCACAAAAGTAGTTTGAGCTACCACAACTCCCAAACCCGCACTACCAAGCGCCACCCTAATCTGAAACTGTCTCAGTGCATCAAGGCGTTCAGTCTGAATGTTCGCACCAGGAGGATCAAGCGGATTAAACTGCCATCTTGCTGCATAGATGTCCAGGTAAAAGCTCATCGGCACACTGATGGCGTATCCGATCAGTGTGAAAGCCAAAGCCGTTGGAATGGTGAGTTTTAGGCTTCGTAATAGCAAGGATTGCATGACTAAAACAGACCTTGAGAACAGCTTTTGAAGATTGGCTGGCGATCGCCCTCCTTCCTATCTTTCTTTTGTCACTCTCGCAGTAAAAAAATCCTGTAAATGTCTCGTTTCCAGGCTTCGCCTGGAAATGCCACTTTGGAGGCTCTGCCTCCGCTGCGTTGCAAATGGAGGCAGAGCCTCCAGCACTGCATTCCTGGCTAAAAGCCAGAAACGAGAAAAACTGGGAGAATTTTCTTCCTCAAAAGTGACAAAAGAGGAATATTTTTACTCCTCT
>JAAUQZ010000073.1 GCA_012033355.1 Leptolyngbyaceae cyanobacterium RM1_406_9
GGGCATCGGTATTGACAAATGGGTAGCAGAATTTGTAGAAAAATCTCGACGATTACAACGCTATTTTGCTAAAAGCCCTCGCCGACCGCCTCGCCGAAGCCTTCGCCGAACGGATGCACGAGCGTGTGCGGAAAGAGTTTTGGGGCTACGCCACAGATGAAAAGCTGAACAACGATCAACTCATTGAAGAAGATTATAAAGGCATTCGCCCCGCACCGGGCTATCCCGCTTGCCCTGATCATACTGAGAAAGGCACGCTTTGGCAACTCCTTCAACCCGATAAACACATCGGTTTGAACATCACGGAAAGCTATGCGATGTATCCGACGGCTGCCGTTTCGGGTTGGTATTTTAGTCACCCCGACAGCAAGTATTTTGGCTTGGGTCAGATTTCAAAAGACCAAGTTGAAGATTACGCCGAGCGCAAAGGCATGGGTTTGGAAGAGGCAGAACGGTGGTTGGCTCCGGTTTTGAATTATGATGTGTAGGTTTTGGGCGGATAAAAAATACTGAGGGGTGTTTCCGATTGTTGGAAATGACCCTCAGAGTTCATATACTACCACTTGATGCCATTTAAGGCTTTAATTCTGTCAATCATTGTTATTTCTTGATTCTCACATTCAAAAAACTTGAACTCACCACGTTGTTTTGAATATTTTTGGTAATGAACAGTTTTGTATATTATTCCTGTTTGTTCATCCGAGTACTCTATTGAAAGATGCATATAAAATTGAGAGACATTCCTGAAATATGTAATGAGGGTTGAATGAAAATCCATATCATACTCGATAAAAGTCTCATTGGATTTACTTTCATGATAAGTTTCATCATCAAAAATAATAAGCCTTCTTAGCATATAATTCTTTGCTTTTCTTTTACCAAAATTTTTCACTGTGTTTATTAGTTTTGGTCTATACGAACCTTCAAATTTATAGATAGTATCAACCAAATTGGAGTTTATTAGCTGTACAATAGGTCTTTCAGATTCAATTTGTCTCTGTTGAATTTGCTTAGTGATTAGATTCTGTTCCTTAATATTTCTAAGTTGAGCTTCACCAATCATTTGCTGTTGTTTCAAAATGCTCATCATAGAGTCATGTTTCTCTTGGTCGTGTACACCTTGCACTTTTTGTCCTTTGTTGTTTTCTTTAAATTGAAAGTCAGATTGTTTCATAGCTTTCTGACTATATTCCAATGATTTTTGAGTCATCTGGTTGGAGTCACGAGTCATTTGATTGGACTCGTAAGTTTGATAAAGCGCTACCATCGTGGCAACAAAACCAATAATTTCAAGAGGTTTTGATTTAAAGTGACTCCAACTTTTTGAAGTGAAGGTTTTTGTGCCGTTGGAAATGAAATTCCAACCATTTGAAAATGAATCTTTTACAGACTCAAAAAAACGTAATTTTTTAGCCATTCTATAAATTTGTTTAAATTTTACAACTAAACAAATTGAGTAGAACAAAAGTTTCACACCTTTTCAAATTTCTATGAAAAAGTAAAATTGACGGATAAAGTATGTGAAAAAACCTGCCTCGCGCCCTACGCGAGGCGGTTCTATTTCCACCCAGCACCCCCTCAGTAAAAATCACATTCCAAGCCCTCAAAATTGTAATTCGACTATTTCAAGCTCAAATAACGGACAAATACAGCTCAAATTGATTCAAAAATGAGCTACATTTGCCAATCATTTGAGCTTAAAATAAAAATAGCGTATGGATTCCAAACAGACAATCGTTTTAAATTTTCTAAAAGCGCAACCGCAAAGTTCCTCCAAAAAAGTTTTTGAAGGCATCGGCGAGGTTTGGAGTTTGGCGACAGTCAAGCGGGTTTTAGAGCAATTATTAGCGACGGATTTAGTCATTCAAAGTGGAAAAGGTAAAGCTACTAAATATGCCTGCTCGCCTCAATTTGAGTTGTTGTATCCGATTGATATGGCGGCTTATTTTGAAAAAGAGATTGACGAAAGAGAAATTCGCAATAGCTTCAATTTGGGCTTAATTGCGGGGGTTTGTCCAAAATAACCCTTTTTAACGATGCCGAATTGAACCGCCTTGCTGCTTTGCAAGCCCAATTTGAAGCCAATGTCGCGCAGTTGTCGCCCTTAGAATACGCCAAAGAAATGGAAAGATTAGCGATAGATTTAAGCTGGAAATCAGGGCAAATTGAGGGCAATACTTACACATTATTGGAAACAGAAAGGCTTTTAAAAGAAAAATTAACAGCCGTCGGCAAAGCCAAAGATGACGCTATCATGCTACTCAATCACAAAGATGCGATTGATTTTATCTTTGATAATAAAGGCTATCTGACACCACTCACAGTACGCGGCATTGAGGATATTCACAGCATTTTAATGAAAGAATTGGGCATCGAACGCAATATCAGAATCCGAAGAGTAGGTATAACTGGAACGAATTACAGCCCATTGGACAATGAATTTCAGATAAAAGAAGCTCTTTTTCAAATGTGCGATTTGATAAACAGCAAGCCTTCCATTTTTGAAAAGGCGTTTTTGGCTCTACTACTTATTTCGTATATCCAGCCATTCATGGACGGCAATAAACGCACGGCAAGAATTATCAGCAATGCCATTTTTATGGAAAATGCTTATTCCCCTATCTCTTTCAGAACGACTGATGTACTCGATTATAAAAAATCAATGCTCATTTTTTATGAGCAAAACAATGTGCAACCGATGAAGAAAATTTTTATGGAGCAATTTGAGTTCGCCGTGAAAACCTATTTCTGACACCCCTCAGTAAAAAAGCCCCAAAAACTCAATTTTTACTGAGGGGGCATTTTGAGCCAAAAATCAAATACATTTGCTCAAAAAACAGACAAAATAACCGAATCACCACCCATCACCACGCAAAGTGCCTACGAATTTTACTAAGGAACGAAATACGGACGCAACCCGCGTATCCGTCGCGTGCCACGTTTCGATTATCAAGACTTTGGCTTGGGTCAGATTTCAAAACTCCAAGTCACCGATTATGCCGAGCGCAAAGGCATGGGTTTGGCTAAAGGACTCCCACGGAGGAAGAGGCAGAGCGGTGGGTTGGCTCCTGTTTTGAATTATGATGTGTAGGGGTTTTTGAGATAAAAAAAATACTGAGGGGGTGTTTCCGATTGTTGGGGACGCCTTTTTTTGACCTATTTTTCTATCTTTGTTTATGATTTTTATCAAAAATCAAGCATTCACAAAATACAAAAAATGAACAGCCAAGAAATAGAACAAAACATAAAACGCATTTTTGAAAACTTTTCAGAAGACAATTTCTTATTTGATTTGCTGTTGGCTTATGGCATTTCCAAAACGTCTATCACTCGTTTGAAAACTGGGGATTATAACCTTTCAAAAACCGAAGGTGAAATTCTTTACAAAAAAAAGGTCTTTTTTAAAGTAGAAAATGCCGACAAACTGTTGATTTCCATTGAAAGCGTGGCAAAAGACGAACGCATTGTAAAACACGCTCCCCGTTTTGCTATTTTGACGGACTTCCAAAACGTGGTGGCTAAAGATTTGAAATTAGGCAAAAACTTAGACATCTCAATACAAGATTTGCCAAATCATTATGCTTTCTTTTTACCGCTTGCGGGTAGCGAAGTCTATCATTCTACCAATGACAATGAAGCCGACCGCAATGCTGCCCATAGAATGGCACAACTTTATAATGAACTTGTTACCAAGAACGACGGTGTTTATACATCTAAAGAAAATATTCACAATCTCAATATATTTTTTTCCCGTTTGTTATTTTGCTTTTTTGCAGAAGATACTGAAATTTTTGACATAGAAAGTATTTTTACCGACACTTTGGTGCAACATACCAACGAAAACGGTAGCGATACGCATCAGTTTTTAGACCGTCTTTTTGATAAATTAAATACTGAAAATGCCGTTGGTTTTCCTGCTCATTTGGCGCAATTTCCTTATGTCAATGGGGGTTTATTCAGAGATAAAATAGATGTGCCTGTTTTTACCGCAAAAGCCCGAAAAATTCTGATTGAATTGGGCGAACTCAATTGGCGACAAATCAATCCCGAAAGCTTCAACCGCACCTGGGAACGTTTACTACAGCCCTCTCCTCCCTCCTTGCCCTAATGAGTAATGTTGCTTCAAATAAAAGTAAGCGGTTTGGGAGCGCGTCACCTTGTATGCAAAGATAAGAGTGAAGAAGCTGAATCAAGACTGAGGCAAAATGCGCTGACTCAGATGTGAGCATTAGCGGATTATTTGAGAGAAAACACTGAAAGTTTATGAAAGTTGGCGATCGCGTCCGCGTAAAAGAATCTGTAACGATCTACCATCATCCCGAACACCGCAACGAGCCGTTTGACATCAAAGGGCAGGAAGGTGAAGTAATCGGGATCGCAAGCGAGTGGAGGGGCAAAACCATCAGCGCTAACTTCCCCATCCATATCAAGTTTGCGGGCAAACTCAGAGCGCATTTGCGAGAAAGTGAACTGGAGTTAATCGACTCATAAATGCTTCCCCCAGGCCCGGTAAAACCAACTAAGCAAGTTAAAATCGCTCTGCATCTTCCTCAATTCCTGGCGATGCTGTTCTGCTAACCGCTGATACTGTTCACTGTATTCTTCAAGCGCTTCTCGTAAACGAACTTCTTCATAAAAAGCGTAAGTGGCACGGTAGCTAGCAAATATCTCAATCTCGGGCTGAACCGCCTGGGGAATGATCAAGGAATGTTGGTCGGGCATGGATGCGATGTAGCAGGTATTCGGCAACTTTAATCAGACACATAGCAATCTAGCTCAAGGTTAGCGCATGGGAACTGCCCTAAGCGTGAGGACGAAACATTAAGGCATTGCACTAATATATTAAGCTGAGGTTAAAAGTCAGATTTCAATAAAAATTAGCGATGAATACACAGGTGGATCAAGCCAGTGAGACTTTAAGAGATTATGCTCATTTGGCAGTTCAAAAGCATTTTAAGAAGTCCGTTAAATACGAAGCAGATGTGTTGAAAGATCGCGATCTCGAACCGCTACATCAGATGCGAGTAGGAATGCGTCGTTTACGAACTGCCCTACAGGTGTTTGAGTCCGTCTTAGATTTGCCGGAGTCCGCAGGCGATCGCCAAATTAAAAAAATTGCTCAGCGTTTGGGGGCAGTCAGAGATTTAGATGTTTTAGAAATAGCGCTCAAAGAACGCTATCGTCCTCATTTAAAGGGGAAGGAACAGAAGAAACTAGATCAGGTTTTAGAGAGTTTACAGAACCAGCGCGATCGCCAATTTAACCAGATCAAAAAGCTATTTGAAAGCCAGCAGTACCGCAAGTTTAAACAGTCCTTTAAAGCCTGGTTAGATCAGCCCCACTATGGAGCGATCGCCTCACTGCCGCTGCTGCAAGTGCTGCCCGATCTGTTGCTGCCTTTGATCAGCCACTTGCTGCTGCATCCGGGTTGGCTGGTCAGCGCCAGGGTCGAACCTGGCAAAATTGATTTGCCAACTTCACTTGATTCCGAGCATCTCAACCAGCAGTTAAACGAGCAGGCAGAAGTGCTGCACGACCTCCGCAAGCAGATGAAGCGAGTACGCTACCAAGCAGAATTCTTCACCGATTTCTATGAGCCAACCTATATGCTGCGAGTGCAAGAATTTCAGGCGGTGCAAGAAATTTTAGGAGAACTGCAAGACTACGCCATTCTCAGTGATTTTTTGGCAAGTGTGCTGCAAGCCAACTGGCAAGAACAGATCCCCACGCTGGCTCAACAGCTTGAAGAAAATCGAATTCGCGCCTGGGCAAACTGGCAGCCTATTCAGCAGCAATATTTGAATCCAGACTTTCGAGCGCAGTTGCGTCATCTAGTTGCAACGCCGTTAAAGCCATCCTTTGAGGCGGTAAACCACTAGACCCAAATATTCCTTTAAGGCGCGGGTCGTTTGTTGCAGCGGTTCAGCATCGGGGATCAGGCTCAACACCAGTCCTTCGGTCGTTTGGCTGGTTTCCTGAGTGCTTCGCTCGGTCACTAAAAAATCAGTAGGAGCAGGAATTGCCTCAATTCCCTGTTTTTGGAAGATTCTTAGCGATCGCGGCATATGCATCGCCGAAGTCACCAACAGCACTCGATTCCAATTTCGCTCTTGCAAGATTTGACGAACATTAACTGCATTTTCATAGGTATTGAGCGAACTGGGGTCTTGCAGAATGGCGGTCGCAGGTACGCCCAAAGCCTCCACGATTTTTGCCATATCTGCCGATTCCGGCGGACCACCATCCTTCCAGTCAATCCGCCCGCCGCTGAGGATGACGAAAGGAGCCTTGCCTTGCTGATAAAGCTGTGCGCCGTAGAGAGGGCGATCGCCTGCTTCACTTACGTCTACCCAGGGGCGAGGAGGCGTTTCTGGCTTGATCCCACCGCCCAAAACTACGATTGCATCGGCTGTCGGTAGCTCGAAGGTAGGAATATGTTGCCATTCCAGCGACTGGACTAACTGGTTAGCTACCCAGGTATTGCCTCCTGCTAACAGCAACACCACTGCTAGGACAATGCTTAACGCAGCAAATCGCGGTTTTCGCCAGAGCAGCACCAGAGCCAGCAACAGCAGCAGACAGGACAAGCCTAGCGGGTAAACAAAGAGAGGCAGGAGTTTGGACAGGAAGAGGAACATGGGGAGGGATGAGGGATAAAGGATGAGGATAAGAGGTAGGCGGTGGGTGGTAAGTGGGGATGGGACAGGCTTCCTTACCGGCTACCGACCACCTACCATTGACCAAACGGTTTAACCTTAATTCAGAGAAACTTGTTATGCAAATTGAGACGCTAGCGGTTCATGCGGGGCGGCAGGTTGACCCGACTACAGGGGCGATCGCTACTCCCATTCAGCTATCCACGACGTTTGAACGGGCAACAGATGGTAGCTACCCTCAGGGATATATTTACACCCGCATGGGTAATCCTAACCGGACGGCGCTGGAGCAGTGCCTTACTGCTTTAGAAGGGGGTGCGGGTGCGGCGGCGTTTGCGTCAGGGTCGGCGGCAACCATGAGTATCTTTCAGGCGCTTGCTCCAGGCAGTCATGTGATTGCATCCCAGGATGCCTACACCGGAACCACAACACTTCTGAAAACGATGTTTGTTCCCTGGGGGCTGTCGGTCACGATTGTTGATATGACCGATCCCACCCAGATACAGCAGGCTTTGCAGCCCAACACCCGCCTAATTTGGACTGAAACTCCCTCAAATCCAATGCTGAAGGTGACCGATATTTGCAAAGTTGCGGATCTTGCTCACCAGGCTGGGGCAGTTTGCGTTTGTGATAGTACCTGGGCAACCCCGATTTTGCAGCAGCCGTTTCAGCAGGGCGCTGATCTGGTCGTTCATTCCACCACAAAATATTTGAGTGGACACAGCGATATGTTAGGCGGGGCAGTAATTGCTCAGGCAAACTCTGATTTTTTTGCCAAAATTCGGCAGATTCAAACCGTAGGCGGCGCGGTGGCGGCTCCATTTGACTGTTGGCTGACGCTTAGAGGCATTCAAACCTTGCCCTGGCGAATGCAGGCGCATTCTCACCATGCCATGCAGATTGCCCGCTTCCTTAGTCGGCACCCCAAGATTGAAGCCGTTCATTATCCTGGGTTGGAGATGCATTCAGGTCATGCGATCGCCACTCAGCAAATGCGAAACTTTGGTGGAATGCTCTCCTTTCAGGTTAAAGGCGACAAACAGCAGGCTTTTGCAGTGTTGGCAAAATTACGGCTAATCACCCGCGCAACGAGTCTGGGAGGGGTTGAAAGCCTGATCGAACACCGCGCCTCAATTGAAGGGGCAGATACCAGAACCCCTGAAAATCTGCTGCGGCTATCGGTAGGCTTGGAGAATGTTAACGACCTGATTGAGGATTTAGAGCAGGCGATCGCCAGCTAGGAAACGCTAACTGAAGCCTCTCCCGCCCTAACCAGTTGCTTACAGCGGTTTTCGCCTACGTAGATCACAAATCCCTGTAGGGCGAATGCTCGTTTGCTCTATCTCGAATTCACCTGAAACTTGCTTCTTTAGAACGCTAAAGGGCTGAGTAACTCATCTAGCCAAAGTTCTACCTGCTGGCGCAAACGCACCGACGGGTTAGCGGTAGAAGCTGCGAACTCTGGAAGATGGGCGATCGCCGCTGGTAGTCAGCCGAGGCGCAATTCCAGTCGCCCCACAGATGGTAAGTGCGTCCCCGTTCAGCGTAAATGTGTCCTTCCAGGCGACCCAGATGCAGCCCCAAGTCGAAGCTTTCAACCGCACGGTCATACATCTGGAGATCGCGGAAGGTGATGCCCTGATTGATCCAGGCGCGGACATTGCTAGGGTTTAGCTCAAGCGCCATTTCGTAATCCAAAATCGCGTCCAGGTATAGTCCCTGAGTCACGTAGTAGTTGGCACGATTGTTATAAACGCTGTCCAGGCAAGGATTTAAATCCAGAGCTGTGTCGTAGTCAGCGAGCGCTTCCTCTAGCTGTCCATTCTGGAAATAAACCAAACCCCGGTTGTTATAGTCCGTCGCATTGTCAGGATGGCGCTCAATCAGTTCATTGAAAATTTCAATTGCTCCGAGGCGATCGCCCTGCTGGGCCCGACTCATCGCTTGCTGCCGCAGCAGAGTATTGCGATCGGTCTGACTCAAGTCAATAGGTTTCCGACTAACCACGCCATAGGGCCGACGCTGCTTTGGCTGCCAGCGCTTTGGAGTACAGCGAACGGAGCAGGCAGGGCCAACATTTGCCGCACGGCTCAGGCTTCCATTCTTACAGCTCTTGCTCAGACGACTCAGACGGTTAGAAGGGCGCGTATTCATTCTATCCTCGGGGTGTATAGGCTCAGGAAAGACGCGATTTAGCGGAACTAAGTCCAGCCTTTTCGGTCTAAGGGGATTTTGAGTAATGGAGTCTATGGCTTTAGTGTCATTCGCCTTAGCGCTTGACACATCTGCCTATGTGTCACTTGATAATGTGTCTTAGCGGTAGATGTCAGCGTACAAGTACTGAAACATTTACCCCTTCCTCCAATTGGGGTATAGGAGGATCAAGTGGGCAGAAAGCACCCGTAAGCTAGAGTTTGGGCAGAACTACAAGCACTTCATTCTTCCATTCAGACCAATCTGAAGTCCGTGAAATTTCTGAATCTTTGTAAAAAATTTGCAAATCTCGCCTGATATCCAGCCGATTTTGTAACAGCTTCCGAACCTGACACCATCTCTTAGAGTCAGACAAGGTAAAATGCAAGGGAATTGAATGAATCCAGTGCTGATTTGCTAAGACTTTCGGTCAAGGTAAGTTCTGCATTTAATTTGCATCAAGGCCAAATAACTCTTGCTAGAGTTGCTCGTTAGGAAACTGTTATGACCCCTACAACCACCAATTCCATCTCTTCAGATCTTGCTTCAGATGACTATGTGGTGGTTGGTTTAGCCAATTGCTTCATTAAAGATGAGGGTGAAATTCACCTAGTTAAAGTGGTGGAACCGATTCCCTCGGCGGCTTTAGAGGCGATATTGAAGGGAATTCCTACTTCCTATGAACTGGCCTACGCCACTAGCTTAGGAGCAGTGCTGTCTGAGGGTAAGCCACAAATGCCCGCAGCTTTTCCGGTTGAGGCTCAGTTTTGTGATGAGTTTGCAAACCGGGCGATCGCCGCTGCCCGCACTTACAAAGCTCGTCTCGTCGCAACGGAACACATTCCCCAGGGCACAACTCGGCAAGATTTCAATTTTTCCTTAGAGCGCAAGCGAATCCTAAATTCTGAGCGCATTATCAAGACTGAAGATAATGTCAAGCAACACGCTTACACACACCAAGTTCTCTAAGGAGCGTGAATTGATCTGCGGCACTTCCAAAAAAAGTGTCGGGTTCTATCAATCCATGATTCTAAGGGGAACAGTGCTGGCTTAGTGAGGCTATTGGAATCGGTAATCGGCTAGCACCTATCGATCGCCCACCTCCAAATAGTGCAATTCCAGATATCTACAAAGCGACCTTCAACTAGTGAAGGTCGCCCCAAAATTATTTTTTTTGCTCTGGACTTATCTAAAACCAACCGCAGCCTGCCAGACAAAAGCCAGCAGGAAGAAAAAGACGGGGATCACGGGTAGAACGTCTACCAGCGGATCAAAAATTGCATAAGCTTCGGGTAACTTTGCCAATAGCAGTGCCGCTTCCATATATGAACCTACCTCTTCAACACAGATTTCATAATTGCCATGTATCTTAACACGGCTACACCTAAAAATTATGGCACTGAATAGCTGCGGAATATATCTAGCGAATTAGTTTTGGAAGTCAGGCGACGTGTTAAAGTCAATGCGTTAGACGGGCCCTGCTGAGAACTGAACAACCGTCTGAGCATTTGTCCTATTTATTTTTAATGTTTACTCTTGCCCATGCCTCCAAGAGCCAGCGGTATCTTACTTCATCCAACCTCCCTGCCAAGCCGATTTGGGATCGGTGATTTAGGGTCAGAGTCCTACCAGTTCGTTGATTTTTTGCACAATAGCAGACAGCAGATTTGGCAAATTCTGCCTCTGGGTCCAACAGGGCACGGTAATTCTCCCTATATGTCCTACTCGTCAATGGCGGGTAATCCCATGCTGATCAGCCCCGATTTGCTGCAAGAGCAAAATTTGTTGGCAGATGAAGATCTTACCAATTTGCCAGAGTTTCCACTGGATCGGGTTGACTATGATCTGGTGAACCAGGTCAAAACTCCTTTGTTAACTAAGGCAGCAGAAAACTTTAGAGCGAATGCCTCTGCTGAGCAGCGCCAGGAATTTGATGCATTCTGCGCGACGCGGGGGTTCTGGCTTGACGACTACGCATTTTTTATGGCGCTGAAGGAAGCGTATGGCGGCAAGGGATGGCATCAGTGGGATGAGGCGATCGCCACTCGTCAACCTGAGGCAATGGAGCAGTGGCAGCAGCGGCTCACTGCCGAAATTTTTCGCCACAAATACTGGCAGTTTGAGTTTTTCCGGCAGTGGTCGCATTTGAAGCAGTATGCTAACGAGCGCGGCATCATCATCATTGGCGATATGCCTATCTACGTTGCCCATGACAGCGCTGACGTTTGGTCCTACCCTCAAATTTTTCACCTTGATCCCAAAACGTTAGAGCCAGCATTGATGGCAGGAGTGCCTCCTGACTACTTTAGCGCCACTGGACAACTCTGGGGCAACCCAATTTACAACTGGGAAGTGATGCAGGAGCGAGGCTTTAAGTGGTGGCTCCAGCGTTTTCAGGCAATGCTGGACTACATTGACTTGACGCGGGTTGACCACTTTCGAGGATTTAGTGCTTACTGGGCGGTCAAGCAGGGCGAAACAACTGCGATTAACGGCGAATGGGTTGACGCACCCGGAGAAGCGCTATTTCAAACGATCGAAAAAGAGCTAGGGATCTTACCCATCCTGGCAGAAGACTTGGGGCTGATTACGCCAGACGTAGAAGCACTGCGAGACAAGTTTAACTTCCCAGGAATGAAAATCCTTCAGTTTGCCTTTGGTGGCGGCTCGGACAACCCCTATTTACCGTTTAACTATGGCTCAAACTATGTGGTTTACACGGGTACCCATGACAACAATACGACTCTGGGTTGGTTTGAGGAGCTACAAGACTACGAGCGCGAAAATCTGTTCCGCTATCTGGGCTGCACTAGCTCAGATGGAATCCACTGGGATCTGATTCGGCTGGCGATGAGTTCGGTGGGCGATCGCGCTATTTTTCCTCTACAAGATATCTTGGGGCTTGGCGGTAACGCCCGGATGAACAGCCCTGGACAGCCTGTCGGCAACTGGGAATGGCGCTATCGATCGGAGGCGCTGTGGTCAGGGTGGAGCGATCGCCTCCGCACCTTCACTGAAACCTATGGGCGTGCCCCGATTGAGCAGCGATCGCCCGAACACCAAAACTAACCAAACTTCTAAACTTCCGGACTTGCTCAACGGCACTCCTATTGCAGCGGTGCCGTTGTAGACGGCAAACTTGCTGAGTCCTGGCTTGCCGAAAATGTTACCTCCTCGACATTCCCAGAAGCTCCCATGCTTTCAGGTTTACTGTCGTTGTAAGAAACCTGAACGCCACCCGCATTGCCAGCCCTGACGGTAAGTTCGCTGTCAGCAGTCCAGGTGCGTTCCGTCCCTTCTGGCAAAATCCCCTGAAAGTCTGTCTGCCCGTCTACCTCAACCCGCAGCCATGACTGCTCGGTTAAAGTAATTGCAACTCGCACAGGTTTGTCTGGTGCAGCAGGTGTAGCAGACTGAGGTGAGGGGCTTGCGGTTGGAGATGCTTCTGGAGCGGTCGTTTCGGATGCAGGAGCCTGGATGACATTGCTTGTTTCTACGCTTACCCAAGAAGCAGAGCGGCTCATCAGGTAAGAGAGTCCACTAACGGCCGCCACAATTAACAGAACATAAACCAGGTAAAGGTGAATTGGGCGCAGTTGAGCCGCAGGAGTGTCCTTCCAGGAGGGCTGGATGGTTCGCAGCCCGGGCCCAGTGGGAAAGGCGTTGGCAACCTCCGCTCCACTCAGTCCTAGAACATCAGCATAGCGCTTGATGAAGCCTCGAATATAGACAGGCTCAGGCAATTGGTGTAGCTTGCCATGCTCAATTGCATTTAGCAGACGAGCCTGAATCAGCGTTTTTGCAGCGACCTGATCTAATGTTAAAAAGCGTTCTTCGCGGGTTTGTCTGAGGTAAGCCCCGATTTCTGCTAGTTTGTCTAACTGATTCTGCTCTTGAGAAACCATATCTTTATTCATACTTCTAATACCCCTCAACGTCTAACGACCTACCGCTATTGGATTTGGCAACTCTGGCTGAAACTGATCAGCTTGAGTTTGCAAAAAATCTATTTCAGTGTCTTGCAGTGGACGGTACTGCCCACTGGGTAACTGTTGAAGATAAATGGAGCCGATCGCAACTCGATGAAGCTGGAGAACTGGAAACCCCAGTTGAGTTGCCACCCGTCGAATTTGTCGATTTCGCCCTTCTCTTAGAACGATTTCCAGGAGTGTTTGAGCCTCTTTGTTTAAATCTAAGACTCTAACTTCAGCAGGCAAAGTAAGTCTATCTGCTAAAATCACGCCCTGTCGCCACGCCTCCAGAACAGATTCTGAGGGATGCCCTTGCACCCAAACATGATAGGTTTTGGGCACCGAGTGTCGAGGATGAGTCAAGCAAAAAGTTACATTGCCATCGTTTGTGAGCAGCAGTGCGCCTGTAGAATCTGCATCTAGCCGACCTACTGGGTAAACCTTGTAATCCTGCCTAAATTGGCTGGGCAGCAAATCAAGAACAGTTTCACGATTTTGGGGATCGTTGCAGGTGGTTACAACTCCAGCGGGCTTATGCAGCAGCAGATAGATCAGCTGAGGGCGCGATTCGGGCTGAAGCAACTTACCATCTACTTCAATCCAGTCTCGTTCAGGATCTGCTTTTTGCCCAAGTTGAACTGCGTATCCGTTAAGCCGAACACGTCCTTCCAGGATCATCTGCTCAGCCCCACGCCTTGAGGCGACTCCCCACTGCGCGAGAATTTTTTGCAGCCTTTCATCCATAGATAGTGTGCCGAAGAAACAGAGAACTCATTAGTAGATTAACAGCAAGCCGATGGCTAGCGCGATATGTACAAATATTACAGGAAGTGGAATAAATCCAGAAGCTTCAATTGTTTAGGAAGCTTTAATTTTTTGGAGCTGGGTCTGGCTGTTGCCAGGGTAGACAAACCTGTAGCCATGCCCCTCCGGTGTCTGGATGATTACTTGCACTGACTGATCCGGCATGAGCTTCTACAATCTGCTGAACAATGGCTAGTCCTAGCCCACTGCTGTTTCGCTCTCCTAGATCAACCTGATCATGACTGGAGTTTTTGGATGGGTCAGTTACCGATAATACATTTGGGTCGCGGAGTGAAACGCTGTGCGATCGCGATGGGTCAGCCCGATAAAATCGCTCAAACACGTAAGGCAAAGCATTCTCTGGAAAACCAGGGCCAGCGTCAATGACTTCTAATCGGACTTGTTGACTTGCCGCAGTTCCCGATTCGGATAGTTGATTCAGCCCTTCAACCCCTGCCTGCACCCGAATTTGTTGACGAGGAGGGCTGTATTTGATGCTGTTATCAAGCAGGTTAACCAGGACGCGATACATACGCGGCTCGTCAAGCTGCATGAGCAGACGCTCTGGTCCAGAATAGTCTAGCCGCAAATGCTTCTTCCGAGCCAGAGGTTCTAAATTGACCCAAGCAGAAAAGATAAGTTCGACTAAATCAGTTGTTTTAAGTTTCAGAGAATGGCCTGGCGTGTTGCGGTCGAGCTGGCTCAGGTCAAGTAAGTCTTGAACCAGATTGCTCAGGCGAATGGTTTCATTAACCAGGCGATCGACCCAATCTTTGAGAGGTGGCTCAAGTCTAGTCTGGAGCGTTTCAGCAACAAGCCGAATTGAGGTTAGAGGGGTTTTTAGCTCATGGGCTACATCTGAAGCCCAGCGATCGCGCTGCTGCACCAGAGTGATCGTTTCTTGACGATTTTCCAGGAAAATGCCAACCTGGTCGGCGGGCAGAGGCAAACCGTAGCCGCGCAGTGCATAGGCTTGCTGCTGAGACAGTTTAGACGGGTCGAGGCTGACCGGATAAAAAGTCCAGTCACTTTTGCAAGGACTTTTAGCTTCGCGAGTTTGCTCAATCAAATGATCTAACTCGTAGGAGCGCACTAGCTCTAGCAGCAGACGTGGCTTAGCCTGCTGGTCTGAAGTCATGACCAGCAGTTCACGGGCTTTAGCGTTACACCAGAGCAGTCGGTTTTCATCGTCTACCTGCAAGTAGCCAATCGGAGCGATTTGCAGAATCTGTCTGTAGGTTTCAATCTGCTGCTCTAGCTGGTGACGAACCCTCTGGCTATGGGCAATTGCCAGTGCCAATTGAGACGTAGAGGAAAAAGTAGAAACGGTAATGTCAGCGTCTATCTCGTCCAAAAGAGTCTTGAGCTTAGCGTTATAGCGCGATCGCTGCCACCTCCACAGAGCCAGCCCAACTATCAACCCTAATAAAAAGCAGAGGACTCGCACAGCTAACTCAATTGCAACAAAGCTGCAAACGATTGTGGTTTAACCCACAACTAGCTTACTGCGATTTTCAAGGATGGACGCTCTACACACCACAAACCTATCCAAAACGGTAGCCAAATCCGCGCACCGTCATCAAATACTCTGGATGGCTGGGATCAACTTCTAGCTTTTCGCGTAACCAGCGGATGTGAACATCAACCGTTTTGCTATCTCCCATAAAGTCAGGACCCCATACCCGCTCAATCAATTGCTCGCGTGACCACACGCGACGGGGATGACTCATAAACAGTTCTAGAATCCGAAACTCTTTAGGAGAGAGATTAATTTCTTCGTTCCGCACCGTAACCCGGCATTCTTGAGGATACAAAATAATGTCTTGAAACTTCAGCGTTGTTTCCTGAGGCTGAGGATGAGCATGGCGATGGCGACGCAACAATGCCCGACAGCGTGCAACCAATTCACGCATTCCGAAAGGCTTAGTCAGGTAGTCATCGGCACCGACCTCTAAACCTACTACGCGATCCGTCTCACTGCCCTTAGCGCTCAACATTAAAATCGGAACACTGTTGCCCTCGTGACGAATTAGACGGCAAAGGTCTAGCCCATTTACATAGGGCAACATCAAATCCAGAATGATCAGATCTAAAGATGAAAACTCAGGATAGTTTCCTTCCTCGGATTTGCAGGCTAGGTCCAGGGCACTACGGCCGTCCTCCGCAGTCAGCACTTCATACCCCTCTTCGCTCAAAGCCAGAGCGACCGTCTCGCGAATCAATTCTTCATCCTCAACGACCAAGACCCGCCCTAACCTGACATCCTGTTGATGAGACTTGGTAGCTTCTAGCGTTAGCATATTCAGCATTTAAGCACTGGTATTTAGGCAGTTCCAAGTTGATCCTACCAAAATGCTGTCAGTCTGCCGGGTCTCGAAGGATTAATTATTCCTTTTATTCTGTCACTTAAGTTACATTCCTCTCCCTGAGAGAACTAGGACGTGTGCGACATAAACTCAATTTGAGGCAGTAAAGGGTCTTTGACAACGCCAATGCCAACAAATCCCCACCGTTTCAGCAGACCATTGAGCTGAGTATTGGGGATCGACTCTACGGCGAAGCGATCTGCAACGGCTGCACCATGAGTGTTGAGGTAGCTGAGCGCGTCAAAATGCTCTTGAAACATCAGCAAGTATCCTTGATCGGGTTGCTGCTCTGGGGAGGAGGCTCTCGGTTTAGGATGAGCAACTAAATACTGACCGTCTAACCTGGAGCGAATCAGGTAAAAAACCTGTGACATAGTGATTTCGTAGCAATCTGCTAGTTAATGTCCTTCAGCTTGATGCGGGGATCAACGACTTTGAGCAGCAAATCTGCCAGCAAGTTACCCAGAATCAGCATCACTGCACCCATCATCAGACTGGCCATCACCAGGTAGAGATCCTGGGCGGTGACTGCTTGCAGAATGAGTCGCCCCAACCCCGGCCAGTTGAAGTAGTTTTCGGTGATGAATGCCCCGCCTAGCAGACTGGCAAACTCAAAGCCCAGCAGCGTAATTAATGGGTTGACCGCGTTGCGAAGCGCGTGGACGTAGATTACGCGGTTTTCGGGCAAACCCTTAGCACGGGCAGTTTGGATGTAGTCTTGGCGCAACACGTCCAGCAGTTCTCCTCGTGTGATACGCTGTAAACCTGCAAATCCAGTGATGCTTAGAGCTAGCGTTGGCAAGATGAGATGCCAGCCAATGTCAAGAACTCTGCCGATGGGGGAAAGGTCAGCGTGGTCGATGCTCGTCATGCCCCCCACCGGAAACAGGGGAGAGGTTAGCTGAGCAAAAAACAGCAGCAGCAGACCTGTGATGATGGTTGGAAAGCCCTGCCCAATGTAGCTGATTACCCGCAGGATGCGATCGCTCCTCTTATTTTGATGCACGGCTCCTACGATCCCCAGGGGAATGGCGATCGCCCAGGTAATGATAATTGAGGCGATCGACAGCAGCAGCGTTGGCGGAATCCGTTCCCATAGGAGCGAGGAGACGGGGCGCTGGTAAGCAAAGCTAATGCCAAAGTCTCCTTTTGTGACAATTTGCTTGAGCCAGAGAAAATATTGCTCGATCGCGGGTCTGTCTAACCCAAACTGCGCTTCTAGGGAATTGATGGTTTCCTCTGAAATCTGCGGATTTTGTCGCAGCGTGTCCAGAAAATTGCCTGGGGCCAGTTGGATGATAAAAAAGCTCAGGGCTGACGCTAATAGCAGCGTCAACAAAGCTTGCAGCAGGCGCTTCACAATGTAGGAGGTAGTTTCGCCTGTGACAAAGCGAATGGAGCGATCGCGAAAGGCTCTAAGACGCTGCTGGGCGGGAGGAAATTTAGTGTGAGTCATGCGCTCAATCTGACGAGGAGACGATTTGACCGGATGCTAGATTCAGTATTCGACCAGGGTGACGATTGGGACCTTTGGCAGGCGATCGCGTCCACCCAAGTCTGTTAGCTCGATGATAAAACCAAAACCTACTAATTCACAGCCAGACCGCTCGATCAACTCTGCCGTTGCCGCCGCCGTGCCGCCTGTCGCGATCAGGTCATCTACAATTAGAATGCGGCTGCCAGGATGAAAAGCATCTTGATGCACCTCCAGGCAATCCATTCCGTATTCCAACTCATATTTCACTGAATGTACCGCAGCAGGCAGCTTGCCTGGTTTACGGACAGGAATAAAACCAATCCCTAATCTGTAAGCCAGCGGAGTGCCAAAGATGAATCCCCGTGACTCCATGCCTACCACGTAGTCGGCTGACAGATCGGCACATCTCTCTGCGAGGATATCGACTGTATAGCGTAGCCCTTCAGGATTACGCAGCAGGGTTGTAATATCTCGAAATAAAATACCGGGCTTGGGAAAGTCTGGAATGTCGCGAATGAGGGATTTTAGATCCATGAAGCGATGGGGATGAGGGAAGGACGTAGTCGATGTCGTAGAAATCCTATCACTTGCAGCATCCTTAGCAAGTAATTCAGCAGCACAAAGGAAATTCCTACTTTTCTTTGATCCCAGAGAAGTTTTCAAACCAGCCTCGTTTCCAGAAAAAGTAAATGAGAGTAGCGGCGATCGCCCCCATCAGTAGCATCACCGTTGGATAGCCCCAATACCAGTTCAGTTCTGGCATATTCCAGGGCGATTCTGTGTTGAAATTCATACCGTACACTCCAGCAATAAACGTGAGGGGAATGAAAATGCTAGAGATTACCGTCAGCAGCTTCATCACCTCGTTCATGCGGTTGCCCACTGATGAGAGATACACATCCATTAAACTTGCTGCCAGTTCTCGGTAGGTTTCTACCATATCCAGGACTTGAACCGCGTGGTCATAACAGTCTCGCAGATAGATCAACACCTCAGGGCTAATCAGGTCACTACCATCTCGAATCAAGGAGTTGATCGCGTCTCGTTGGGGCCAGATTGAGCGGCGCAAAGTCAGCAATTCGCGCTTGAGCGCATAAATTTTTTCTAGTGTTTGATGGGTAGGTTTCATCACCACCTCATCTTCTAAGTCTTCAATCTGTTCGCCGTATTGCTCCAAAACGGGGAAGAATCCGTCGATAATCGTATCGAGCAGCGTATAGGCAAGGTAGTCGGCTCCATGTTTGCGGATTGCACCTTTGCAAGTGCGAATGCGATCGCGCACTGGATTAAACGTATCTAGCTCTGGCTCCTCCTGCACGGTTAGCAGATAGTGCGGCCCCAGAATGAAACTGACCTGTTCGCTGACAAAACCTTTACCCTCATCGCAAGGCATTACCATTCGGGCAACGATCACGAGTTGCTTGTCATACTCTTCTACTTTGGGGCGCTGCGGCACATTAACCACGTCTTCCAACACCATCGGGTGCAGTTTGAACACCTCTCCCAATCGTCTCAGCACCTCTTCGCTGCCTAGCCCCTGAACGTCTACCCAGGAGACAGATTCTGTATCCAGGTAGGGGGCAGAGGCTTCTGGGGTGGGAAGATGAACGCGAGTCGCCTTAGTTTCGTTGTAGTCGATCAGAATAATGTTAGGAATCGGGGCATCGTCTTCAATGTTGAGCGTCCCCGGTGCGCTGCCCGGTTCATCGTAGAAATAGTCGATATAGGAAGCTTCTTCGGTAGAAGGCGGAGCAGCGGATTTTGAGCCGGACGAGTTAGATTTTGAAGATTGCCGCGACAGTTTGCTGACCATGCTGAATTTATCTGAGGTGTCCTGATAGAAATGGCTTAACTCCAATCTTCCCGTTGACTGCCCCGCCCTTTGTAAACTTTGGCAGTTTGATGAATTTGGCGAGTTTTTTCGTAGAGCGCAGTTTCGCTAAGCTGCCACTGTTCTAGCACTTTTTCAAGATCTGCCTGAATGTCTCGCGCTCCTGGAAAGCCGCGATAGCGGATGCGGAGTCGGGCAAGCTCTGCCAGGTTATAGTCGTTAGGCTCGCCTGCAAGCAGGCTATTGACGATATCGCGATCGCTCCTATAGAGCGGGTGCTGCTGATCTTTGTGGGTGCTATTGGAGTCGTCTGAGGAAGTCATAGTTTAGAAGATTTATGAACTGATCAAGCTTTTGCAAGGAGGCTCTGATCCTACACACAATATTAGGGTTATGAATTTAGGGCTGTGAATTTTGTCGAATTCTTGATTCTTCGAGAAGATTGGCGATCGCTCCAGCATAGCCAGCTTCATGCAGAAACAATATCAAGCAAACTGTGAACAATCCAACGAGCAATCCAAAATAAACAGTTGTACTTTAGTGAAGTGACCCGCTATACTACGGTGCAACATAGAGGATTATGCAAATGTCCTTCTTGTTCCTTGTTCCACTTACGGTTACTTTGGGATCAGGCTTCGTCTTCAAGGCTGCCAAAGATACCTCAACCGAAACTGCAACCGCCGCATTTGCAGTTGGGTTAATCGGTTTGGCTTCTACGCTAATTTTGTCGCCCTGGGAAGTGCAGCTTTTGTTAGTCGTGTTGCTGCTGGCTAACGTTAGATGGGTGACTTTGTTAAATTTTCTGTTTGTTCGCAATGAAGTCGCTGCCCCTGTCGAATTGGGCGATCGCAACGACACAACATCAAGCGACACTACAGCATCCACCGCTGCAACAAAGGAGACTGACCCAAAGGCTACCTCATCTGAAAAGCTGGTGTTAGGGAAGTATCGTGGCGCAGTCTGTGAACTGGGACATCAGGCAGAAATTTCACCCCATCAACCGACCGTAGAACTTCAGTATCGCGGCGCTAAAGTCCGATAATAACCTTTTGTTTTACAAAGCCCTTCGTGGAGAATGTTCATAGACTCACTTAGAATTGCTATGGCAGATAGCTGTGATAACATGGTTGATTGTATCTGTATTAGCGAGACGGCTTAACCTCATCATGGCACTGCTGCAAGAGCGCAAACACGAAATCATCAACGAGTACCAAATTCACGAAACCGATACCGGATCGGCAGATGTTCAGGTAGCAATGCTGACTGAGCGCATCAACAAACTTAGCGCCCACCTCAAAATCAACAAGAAAGATCACGCCTCTCGTCGGGGCTTGCTGAAGATGATTGGTCAGCGTAAGCGCTTGCTTGCCTACATTCTCAAGCAAGACCAGGGGCGCTATCGGGCTTTGATCACCCGTCTCGGAATTCGTGGATAGAGCGGATTAAAACCTGATAGGAAGAGTGAATGTCTCCTGAACCCCAACGCGATGCTCAATCAGACCCCACCCCATCAGATCCCACCCCAGATGCTGCGGCAGTAGGTCGCGATCGCCTCCCATTTGAGCCTGCCAAAAGCCGCAAAAAGCCTGAAAAGAAGGCTCCAGCGACTCCGGTTAAGCCAGAGAAGCAACCTGATTCTAAAAAGTCTGAGTCTAAGAAAGCTTCTAAAGGGGGTGGGGGCGATCGCCCCAGTCAAAACACCGCAACCAGCATGGCAATTCCTGAGGCGGTCAGTCGGCGAATGGTGCGGCGAATGGCTTTACTTTGCGGCATTCCATCTGCGTTGGGGATTTCAACCTTTTTGTCAGCTACTTCGTCGTAACTCACGATTTAGTTGCGCTGCCCAATGTCGCAGTTGTACTGGTAAGCATGGGCTTCTTT